>WQTK01000199.1 GCA_009786285.1 Candidatus Fibrimonadales bacterium
GGGGGATAAATTACTTTAGCAACACAACCCTTAGTTGAGAATTGAGAGTGTAGAGTTGAGAGTGATTTTGCGCATAATGGCTTTAGAGCCAAGCTCGGCACAAAAGCACTTGATATTTGACAAAAACTCTTCAACTTCCTATTCTCCAATTTCAACGGACAACAGTATTTGCCACGTTAATACCAAATATAGATTTTTTTTCGCAACCTGTCAAGGGTAACCCCTCATTTTTTAGGAAAAAATGTGTCGTTTTTCGAAAAAAGTGACTTTTTTCTGAAAAAAGGTGTTTTTTTGGTAAAAATAAAAGCCTCTTTCTAAAAATAAACCCCTGCTTCTGCGCTTAGGCCGCCTTTAAATATGGGTTGCATAACAAAATACGCCGGGCTGTCAAAGTCGTGAAGCATGGCGTCAACAGCGGCGTCTGCCATTGAATATATGTAAAACAAGGCTATTGCCCACACATATTGATTCCGTTTTTTTCTGAAAAACAAAATGTCTTCGGTTGAAGCTGCAATGCCTTCAGTATCCTCTTCCCACCTTGCATGTCTCCTGTTTTCCAAATGATATTCCACCATCTTTTGCCTCGAATAATAGCTAACCGCGCTCCCCAACAAGCCCATGTAAAGCATGCCGGCTTTGCCGTACTCATGGTTGTAAATTTGCCCCCAACCCGGAATCAAGGCCGCGCGCCAAAGCGCAGACGTGGCATAGTGCGTTTCTGTGCTGTGCCCCTGATTGTTTGCCCAAATTCCGTAAGCATCAAACATTCCGTAAATATGCAAGCCGGCAAGCCATGCAAATTCCGAATTCCATAAATCCTTTGAAGCCTTCTTTTTGTTCTGCTCTTTCAACAAAACCCTTTCCTGCATCTTTTTTCTCGTTTGCCAAGCAGATGTGTCCGGATGGCCGGGAAAAGAATCTAACAGAATTTGGTAAAAAGAAACGGAATCCCTGTATGTTCTTATGTTTTTGTTAAATTCCCTGTTCTGCCCGAATTTATTGTATAGCGTTTCGTAAATCAAAGCCCCTTCAAAAGCCAGCAAAAAGCCGCCTCTAACATAATGCCCTGTGTAAAACTGACCGCCGCCCGGAAAAATAAGAGAGGTCAAATGCACCATCGACAAAGAATTATTTTTAGTTTCAATATCCCAATCAAATCTTTTCAAAGTGTCTATAGCCAAAACGCCCGTGTTATGCTGCATTTCCTGCGCAAACGCCAGTGCAGCAAAAAGAAAGGTAATGCTAAAGTAACGCAGCAATTTCGGCACAAAGTGTTTCCGCTTCTTTTGCCGAAGGCGCTTCGGCGATTATTCTGATGACAGGCTCTGTGTTGGAAGCTCTCAAATGCACAAAGCTTTTGCCTTTGCCAAGCCACAAACCATCTCGCTCATCCGTTTTCCAGCCGGCAAACGCTTTTTTTGCTTTTTCCATTGCCTCTGAAACGGGATTTTTTATTTCAAACTTCTTTTTTAACATTACATAAGAAGGGTGGTTTTTAACCCAGTCCGAAACTTTTGTTCCGTGCCTTGCGAGCAAGTCCAAAACCAAGGCTGCGGAAACTAAAGAGTCCCTTCCATAATGCAGCGCAGGCAAAATAACGCCGCCATTGCCCTCGCCGCCTGCAACGCAGCCGTGCTCCATCATGCTTAGGCTCACATTTATCTCGCCAACAGCGGTTCGGTAGCACTGTACTCCGAACTTCTGCGCCAAGTCCTCGCACATTCTTGATGTTGACAAATTTATGGAAAGCGGTTTTGCCTTCCGTTCCAAAACAGTTTCAGCGGCTATGGCAAGCGTATATTCCTCGCCTATTGCCTCTCCGTTTTCATCCACAATCGCGCAACGGTCTGCGTCCGGGTCAAGCGCAAAGCCAATATCGCATTTGTTGTCTTTAACCGCTTTGCACAAATCTATGAGATTTTCCCGCAACGGTTCTGCGCCACGTGGAAAAACCCCATTTGGCTCGCAATGAATTTTAACAACTTCGCAACCAAGCTCTTCAAGCAGTTTTGGCAACGCAAAAGACCCTGCGCCGTTCACTGCGTCCACGGCAACCTTGAATTTGCTCTCCTTTATTTTTCGCAAGTCAACAAAAGGCAGGGCTAGGGTTGCTTTTATGTGCATATCATCGCCGCCTTCAAAGTTTTCTTTTTTTCCAAAGGCATCGGCTTTTGCAAAGAGTTCTTTCACTTCGTTTGGACTCAAAAACATTCCTTTGCTGTTCAAGAATTTCAGCGCATTCCATTCAATGGGGTTGTGGCTAGCCGTGACTATTATTCCGCCGCTAGCTCCGAGCTGTTCAACCAAAAGCTCAACGGTGGGCGTTGTGGCAAGCCCGCAATCCACAACTTCCACGCCGGAAATATCGCACACTCCGCAAACCAGCTCGGATATTTCCTTTCCTGTGGGGCGCGAATCCCTGCCTATAACAATTTTTTTCGCATTTATCAAATTCAAAAAAGCCTTTGTGTGGCAAACAATAACCTGCGGAGTCAAAGTTTGCCCAACAATGCCACGTATTCCAGAAATTGAACGCATTAGTTTCATTTGGGGTAATTTAGAAAAAATGGTTTTCTCAAATCTCCATTTTCCGAAGTTCTGCTTCCAACTCCTCAATGCTCGGCAAACTGCTTTTTAGGTTATCTGGCAGAAGTTTGGCAAACTGATATTCTGAAACACCAATGGGCAGATTTGTAGTTTCTAAAGAATACTGCACCTCAACGTGGTCTTTTGTTTTGCAAATAATCATTCCTACCGTTGGATTGTCTGTCTCTTTTTTTCTCTGATGATTGATTGCCGAAATATATAAACCGAGTTTCCCGATATGCTCGGCTTCAAAATCAGTTGCTTTCAGCTCTATTACAACAAAACAGCGTAGTTCCAAGTGATAAAAAAGCAAATCTATGAATCTTTCTTTTTTGCCGATTTTTACAGGAATTTGCCTGCCCACATAAGCAAAACCCTGCCCGAGTTCTAATAAAAATTTTGTAATATTATCGGTTAGCGCATCTTCTAGCTCTTTTTCCTTGTAGTCTTTGGTAAGCGTAAGGAAATCAAAATTATAGGGGTCTTTCAGAATTTGGTTTGCAAGGTCGCTTTGCGGCTCTGGCAATAGACGTGAAAAATTATTGAGTGCCTTTCCCTGCGCAGAAAACAGGCCAGCTTCCATAAAATTCATCAATACCGCTCGGCTCCACCCGTTTTCAATGGTTTTTTGAACATAAAACAACGCTTCTTTTATGGATTTGCATTTGGTAATAATTTGCACATGGTGAAACCAAGGAATTTGAAAAATTGGATGATTTTCTAATTCGTCACCAAGTTTGCGAAGAATTGTATCTCCTTTATTTTCAATGACTTGAGATTTATTATCGTTATATGATTGAATTTTTCCAGCAACTTGCTGGAAATTTGGGAGACCTTGACTATAAAACAGATAAAATTGTTTTATATAGTATAAGTTAGAGGTAGAGAAACCCTTCAAATTTGGAAATTCAAGTAATAAATCCTGGCTTAACTGTTCAAAGAAGCCGCTACCCCAAGCTGTTTCCATTTGTTTTGCGACAATATCTTACCCCAAATCCCAATATAGGCGTAAAAGTTCGGTATTCACCTTTACGGCAGCTTTTATCTGGCTTTGGCGTATCCGGCTTTTCAAGTCGGTTAGCCATTGTTTGTAATCACCATTTCCCTTCATATCGCCTCCTAGGTCAAGTTTGGAAATCCTTGCCGAGGCGTCGCAAATGTAGGTAAAGAATAATCCTCTGCAAGGAGGAATATAGAAAATAAAATTTTCTATATTTCACGTATGGTTAACAGATTTATTCTTTTTGTTATAGCCGTTTTTGTAGGTTCGGCGTTCATTTTTTCCTGTTCTTCTGATTCTTCTGATAATGGTAACAACAGCAATGGTGGTAACGACATCAGCAGTTCTTCTGTTGAATATGATGGCGGCAGCAGTAGCTCCATCGTTATTGTTGCGGGTACAGGTTGCGATATTCAGGGCTATAAAACCGTAAAAATAGGCGAGCAAACGTGGATGGCAGAGAATTTTAACTGCGAAGTAACAGGCAGCGTATGCTTTCTCAATGACACAGCCTGGTGCGCCAAGTACGGCCGGCTGTACGATTGGGTTGCTGCTGCTACAGTTTGCCCAAGTGGCTGGCACTTGCCAAGCAAAGCCGATTGGGAAGAGCTGATTTCCTATGCAGGTGGCAGTTCCGTAGCGGGCATACATTTAAAAGCAAAAATAGATTGGCATGATGAATTTGGTGATGTTTGCGGGCCTTCCGGCTCAGGAAGCCCCTATTTATGCGAAGACACTTTCGGTTTCTCGGCCTTACCGGGCGAGATGGGCCATGGCGGCGATTATTTTATCACTGGAGGTGTTAAGATTGGCGTATGGTGGAGTAGTAGCGAGTACAGCGGCGACAGGGCCTACTATTTTGGTATGGCTTTAAGCGAAGATGACATCGTAAGCGGTGAACATCATCCTAAGCATAGCGAGATGGCTGTTAGATGTTTAAAAGACTGAGTGGAAACTTGCGAGTAATAGTAATTACAGCTAAATCCTGAGGGCAGAAAGAAAATTATTTTATTTTATATTTTTGCAAAGAGCTATTTGGCTTATTCGGAATGGTCATTTCTATAAGATTATCTCTCAAAGCTGGCTCTAAGAAAAAACTCTTGAAATACTTTTCATTTTTGATACCCATATCATTCATCAATTCTTTTTTACTCATTTCCTTGCCTTTCAGATGTTTTAAAAGTTTTTTAACTTGGGTGGTAACTTGGGTGGTGACTTGGGTGGTGACTTGGGTGGTAACTTGGGTGGTAAATTTTAATGTTAGCAAAAAGCCGTTGAGATGTTCTTCAAATTTTGGGGTTTCAATTCCTGCATTTTTACATGCTTCCGTAATTTTATTTATACCTCTGCCCCAAGCATCAATATAACCTCCTCTAAAAGCAACTTCCGCCAGTAATTTATTTCGAGGAATAGAAGAATGCTGTTTTTTAAGCATATCTAATGTTAAGCCATCTGGCAAAAATCCGGAATTCCAAAATGTTATATAATTGTCATATACCTTGATTTGTATATGTACTCCATAATAGGAACGATGTATCAAAGCATTCAATAAAATTTCGCGAAGAGCAGGCAAAGGGCATGGCAGCGTCTCTACCCTGTGCAAGCCATCAAACGAAACTTTACGAATCAAAAATTTATTGTTAAGTTGTTTGAGAATTGCATCTAAAAGATAAATTATATTTCCTTCTTCCGATTCTTGAAATTGCAAGTCAATATCATTTACCCCGAATTTTCCGATACGGACCGAAAGTCCTGAATAAAACTTGCCTGGATCTTTGCCAAAAAAGATTATTGCAGCTCGCTTTAACTTTCCTTTTTCTGTTAGACGTAATTTTTCAAATAATTGTTTTAGCGATAATCCTCTCTCTTGTATCCTGCCGGATTCTTCTGCCAAGCGTAGATAAATATTCACGGCATTTTTATCTATATCCGCAAAAGTCGCTCGTTTTTCTATAATTTCATCCCAAGAATTTCCCGATTTCTTCAATAAAAAATCATTTAAAGCGTGTCCTATTAATTCATGATTTGAACTTCCGCTGCGTATGTAATAACGGCCATGCAAAGAAATAGGAACTGTATATGCCGGAACTTTTATTTCTATAACATCTTTTTTGCTTTTGCTTTTAAGTTTAACTTCTGAAATAATCCCTAAAACATTTTTAATTTTATTTGGCAACTCTGCCATAAGATTTTTAGATTCTTTTACTCCAGTAATCTTCCCATTGTCTTCTATGCCCAAAAATAAAGTCCCGCCTTTGGAGTTTGCGAAACCGCAAACCCATTTCAAATAATCATCCTGCCAATCCCTTTTATACTCTATTGCATGAGACTCTGGTATTTTCATATGGTGTAAGGTAGAAAATTCCATGTTCTTACCCTTGAGTGGCGGCTTGTATGTGAGAAATTCCACTTTCGGTAGGGGAATTTCCTCAGTTTAACCCTCTTTCCTGAATTTAACGCAATAAGTTTACTATATCCCCTTAAAGGGATTATGAGTAAGTTTTCTTTCAAATTATTCTGCATAGAGAAATATGCAGACAAAAAAGCCATTCCAAGCAATGATGTGTATAAGTTGTTTGAGCGTAGCGGCATTTTGCAAATGTTGGACGAAGACTATGAAATTTTGCATGGTCACGGATTTGATTATGTTTTATGCGATATTGAAAAAATTTTGGAGAACAGACAATGATATCAGAGAAGCACGGAACCATAAGGGCGGCAACTTTAAAGAAAACCATACAAATAATAATGGAACATTTTAATTGTGATGAAAATGAAGCATTGAAAAAGTTTTACGAGTCTCATATAGGGGCATGTTTTGCAGACGATAGCACCGGTTTATACGGACAAAGTTCATTTTACATAGCAAGTTTGTTTTTGAATGAGAATACGTAAACCATTCTATCTACAGCACTCCTCTAGGCTAGTGGTTAGTGGCTAGCAATGAGAAATCAACGCACTTGTAAAATTCGCTTCCCTTTGCCGAATTCAATTCTTCTATAGCAAATCATTTTCTTTATGCGGTAACATATATCATATCCTTCATAGCCCTATGCAAAACAATCGGGTTGGCATATTTTTTTATCATTATGTCTATCTTTTTATTTGTAAGATTTTCAAGGTCTTTCTTAAGCCCCCTTAAATCAGCCAGTTTGCAATTATCTGTTTCTACATAAAAATCTATATCATTTGCCGTTTCCCCACGAGCAAAAGATCCGAAAATACCTATTTTTTCCAGCATATATTTTTTAAGCAAGTTGCTTTGCTTAATGGCTTTTTCTAAAATATCCACGGTGTCCATGCAGAGAAAATAGTAATTTCGTTGCTAATTAATCTTCTGTCGGGGGAAATTCAGCGTGCATTGCCCTGAAACGTTGTTTGCCATATTGTGCCACGTTATTTGCCATATTTGTAACGTTGCAACCATCACCGTTTGGGACATTGTAATCCACGTCGTAGAGACGGATAATTATCCGTCTCTACAACGTCATTGCGCAATACAATGTTTGGCATGCGCCGCAACGTTTCTGGGCAATGCGAACCACGATGCCTGGGCAAGGCACGCTGTGCATTGCCCTTTTTGCAATGATTTATTGCATATTGCAAACATTGTGGCATAGGCACCCAAACGCAGAGGGTCGTGGTGAGGTGAAAAATTTGCTATATTCTTGCATAGAGAGGTAAGAATATGGCAACAGCGGTAATGGCAAATCTAAGGCTTGGCTCCCGGGTAGATAGCCTTATGGACGAAATTGAGCTTGACAGGCGGCTTAACCATAGCTTAGAGCAGGCAAACAGAGGCGAAACATTTCCAATAAAGCAACTTAAAGACCAGGTAATGGAAAAATTCGCAAATGGATACTATGATAGATGATGAGCTTGTAAAAAAGCCTGCTAGATACACTTTTCAGCTATAACATTTTTTACAGAGAATTTGAGACGGAAATAGAAATTCTCGGTATTTGGCACACAAGCAGAGGAACTGATTTCGCTGACCACTAGCCACTGCCCGCAGCCCTGAGCTTCTTCACTACCAAAATTGTGAGGGGCAAAAGGATAATCTCGTAAAGCATCTTTACTCCCCACTGGGAAGGAATAACAATGTATGAAAAAAGAGGGGTTCCCCAAAAAGCTATCGTTATAAACACAAAGCTATCCACTGCGTTGCCTGCCATGGAAGATGCAATGGCACGCACGCCAAAACGCCTCTCCCCTTGCCTCTCCTTCATTTTCTTGAAAATAATGTCATTCACAAAATCACCCGCCA
>WQTK01000200.1 GCA_009786285.1 Candidatus Fibrimonadales bacterium
CATAAGGCACACAGTTTGGATTATAGACGACGAAGCCACCATAGAAAGGCTTCGCGTATCATTCGCGTCTCTGCCATGCACCTACATAGCAGACGGGCACCACAGAAGCGCCGCCGGCGCAAGGGCCGCTAAAGCAAGAGCAGAAGCCAACCTGCAGCACAAGGGTAACGAAGAATACAGCCGTTTTTTGGCAATTCTCTTTCCATCAACGCAACTTTGCATTTTGGATTACAACAGAGTGGTAAAAGACTTGAACAACCTAAACCCGGAAGAATTTCTTGATAGACTTTCGGAAGTTTGCAATGTCGAAAAACTGCCCTGCATAGCGGCTCCTCAAAAACCCAAGCACTTCAGCCTCTATTTAAAAGAGCAGTGGTATAGCTGCCAATTCCAAGACAAGCATTGCCACAGAAAAGATCCCGTGGAAAACTTGGATGTTTCGCTTTTGCAAAATCTGGTTTTGGAGCCACTTCTCGGAATAGATAACCCCCGCACTTCGCAACGAATAGATTTTGTAGGCGGAATAAGAGGGCTTGGCCAGTTGCAGGCAAAAGTGGACTGCGGCCAATACGCTGCCGCCTTTGCGATGTTCCCAACCTCTTTAAACGAGCTTATGGATATAGCAGACGCAGGTGGAATAATGCCTCCTAAAAGCACGTGGTTTGAACCGAAACTAAGAGACGGGCTTTTGGTACACTTGTTAGATTAAAATTAATGGAGAGTTGAGAGTTGAGAGTAGCGATAATATTTACATTATTAATAACCAACGCTTTTGCTTTTATAAATCCTGGCGGGTATTTTGGTTATTTTTATACTCCTGCTCCAAAATCCATAGACAAAGGCGAGGTCGGCTATGCGGCTCGCTTTAGCTTTGAGCCGGGATCTTTTGAAGGAATCCACCACTCCGTTGTTATGCGGCCGCTTTCTTTTATGGAGCTTGGGCTTGGAATAAGCAGAAACCCAACTCCTGCGGCTAAAATAATTCTGCCGCTTTATGAAGAAGAACTGCTTGCGCTTGGGTTTTCCGGCGAGCGATGGTATTTTACTGGCTCGGCATATAATTTCACCATTGCCGGCATTTACGATATTGACATTCATTCTCCGGTAGGTTCTGTTTCTTATGAAGTTGATATTAACTATGCAGCTTTTGCCGTGGAAAATTTTTGGTATAAAAATCGCTACGGAGTAGCCGGCATATTCACCTTAAGGCCTCTAACTGCTTTTGATATTCCATCTTATTTGGAGGCTAGCTCTGGCATCTCCTGGCGCAGCCCGAATCACATGAAAGGGTTCTCTGCTTACGCCTCCGTTCAGGCAAAGGCTCCGCTTTTGCAAACTGAAAAAGAACCTGTTGTGTATATAGACATAAACCCGGCGTTTGACCATTCCGTTTCTTTTGCCAGAAATATTTATCCGATGCGTTTTGCTTTTGACATGGACGCTGTTTTGGCAGTTCCCTTTGATTTTTACATGGTTGGAGCCTTGGTTCCCTCGCTGAAAACGAAAAACCAGGACCGTATGCCGCAAAGGGATATTTTGGATCGCTATTATTTATTATGGGAGCCGGAAAAAAATTCTGTTTGGGCGGCTTGCGGCATGTTAAACACGGACATTTACGGTTGCCAAACCCAGTTATCAAAAAAGTTTTACAACAAAACTAATCCTATCGCTTTAGTTTTGGGTTACACGAGAGGGGACCAAAAGGGCATAAACGCAACCGGGCAAGTTCCCTTGCATTCCCAGTTTTCCGGTCTGTTGTCAAAGAGCCTGCTTTTTGCCGAAGGCGGGTTGTTTTTGGGAGAAAAACCGGCAGCGCAGTTGAATTTCAGGCAGGGAACGGACCGAACGCATTTGCAAATAGGAAGCGGTTATGATTTTGACAGAAAAAGCATATTCGGCGAGTTCAGTTTTCAATACGCTTTCTCGCTTTCAAAGCAAATAAGCGGCGCAGCAATACGCCTTGCCCCAAATCTTAGCCACAGAGAGAACTCGGACTTTTACGTATTCGATTACGAAGTTCCAATTTACCAAGAAGGCAACAACGGCAGAAGGCTGCACAATTTCCCTTGGAAAAAATGATTTTCCAAGCTAGCCTTGACTTGGCTCGCAGGAAGAGGCAAATCACATTTTCTTTATAGTATAGTGCTTTAAGCCTTTCGGATTTTTCTCAGGATAATCCGTTAAGCATTGAAGCCCTCTTGATTCTTTTCTTTTCAACGCACATTCCACAACAAGCTTTGCGCTTTCCAAAAAGTTGCGAAACTCCAAATCTAAAATTCCATCAAACTTTCTCAGCTTTTCAAGCCCAATCTTCAACCCGCTCATAGAACGCACAATCCCGCAATGTTCCCACATTATGGTGCGAATTTCTTTTTTCTGCTTTGAAAAAGTTGAGAGTTGAGAGTTGAGAGTTGAGAGTTTATAATCCTGTGAATCCTTAAATCCTGTAAATCGGGGTTCAGACATTTTTTCGCACGCCCTTAATGCGAACACCACGCTTTCCAAAAGAGAATTCGAAGCTAGGCGATTCGCGCCGTGCACTCCGGTTGCCGCTATTTCACCTACGGCGTAAAGACCCTTCAGGGTTGTTCTGCTATAGGAATCAACAAGCACGCCTCCGCACATATAATGCGCTGCAGGCACAACGGGAATCCAGTCTTTTGCAATGTCTATTTTGCACTCAAGGCATTTTGCGTAGATGTTGGGGAAATGCGTTTTTATGTCTTTGGCTTTGCGATGAGTTATGTCCAAATACATATAATCTTTGCCGGTGCGTTGCATTTCGCTGAGAATCGCACGGGCTACAATGTCGCGCGGGGCTAGCGAGCGCAAAGGATGGACGCCGTTCATAAATTCTTCGCCGCTGTGGTTTTTCAGAATTCCGCCAAAACCGCGCATAGCCTCTGATATTAAAAATGTTTTTTTGAGCTGCGGCGCATAAAGGCTGGTGGGGTGGAATTGCATGAATTCCAAATCTTGAAGCGCGGCACCGGCGCGATATGCCATTGCTATTCCCTCGCCGCAAGCATCGGGAGGGTTTGTGGAATGCAGCCAAAGCCGCCCAGCTCCGCCGGTGGCTAGCACAACGGTTTTTGCGTAAACGGGCGCAGACGTTGTCAATGCTCCTATGCAATGTGATTTTTTTACAATCAAATTCAAAACCGTGCTGTGCTCAAGAAAGTCTATTTTGCACTGCTTCAACCTAGCGAGCAAGGCTCGCATAATCTCTTTGCCGGTCAAGTCTGCCGTGTGCAGAATTCTGCGAAAGCTGTGGCCGCCTTCCATGTGCAAATCAAAGAAATTGGCATTGTTTTTTGCCGGTGTGAAATTAACGCCCCATTTAATAAGCTGCTCAATTGCTTTGGGGGCATTTCTGGTTAAAATTTCCACCTGTCTTTTTTTGCACAATCCGTCTCCTGCTTCCAAGGTATCTGCAATGTGGCTTTCAAAGGAATCTTCCGGCGAAGTAACAGACGCTATTCCGCCTTGAGCATAGTTAGTTGATCCATCCGGCTTTGCGCCTTTTGTGAGCAGCAAAACACTTTTGCCGTTTTCCGCAGCTTTTAAAGCCACAGTTAAACCGGCAATACCTGCGCCAATTACCAAAATATCGTGCATAATTAAAAAATAGAATTCTAAATTTCCGTTATGCTCAAAATCGCAAACCGCGCTTTCAATTCCCGTCTTTTTCTCGGAAGCGGCAAATTCTCTTCGCCAAAGGAAATGGCTCTTGCCCTGCAAGAATCAGGGAGCGAGATGATAACCGTTGCCCTAAAGAGAATTGGCAAAAACCACGATTTTATTTTAGATGCCCTCAAAGATTTCAAAGGTCAAATTCTGCCGAATACTTCCGGTGCGCGAACCGCTAAAGAAGCCGTGTTCGCCGCTCAAATGGCAAGAGAAGCCCTGAACACAAACTGGGTTAAGCTAGAAATTCACCCAGACCAGAAATATCTGCTCCCGGACTCGATTGAAACTCTAAACGCAGCCGCTGAACTCGCAAAAGACGGTTTTGTAGTTTTGCCATATATTCCCGCAGACCCGGTTCTCTGCAAAAGATTGGAAGATTGCGGTGCGCAGGCTGTTATGCCGCTCGGCGCGCCAATAGGCAGCAACAAGGGTTTGCAAACAGAAGCCATGCTCAAAATAATAATTGCCCAAAGCAAAGTTCCGGTTGTGGTTGACGCAGGCATAGGAACTCCATCCCATGCGTGTTTTGCGATGGAAATGGGCGCAAGCGCGGTGCTGGTGAACACAGCAATAGCCGTGGCATCAAATCCTATAGCTATGGCAAAGTGTTTTAAGCTCGCTGTGGAAAGCGGCAGGCTGGCATTTGAAACGGGCCTGGCGGAGCAAAGCGACGAAGCAATTGCGAGCAGTCCTTTAACATCGTGGGTTATGTAGCTCTGTGTTTTCTATATTAGCAAAATGCCATATTCAACAGTTATAGGTTTAGAAATACATTGCCAGCTCGCCACCAAAACAAAAATGTTTTGCGGCTGCAAAATAGAGGTTAACACAGAACCTAACAAAAATGTCTGCCCCGGATGCCTTGGGTTCCCAGGCACGCTTCCATCTCCAAACAAAGAAGCGCTCAACTTGGCCATTAAGCTTGGGCTTGCGCTTAACTGCGAAATAGAAAACCGCGCGCTTTGGACTCGCAAAGGCTATTTTTATCCCGATTTGCCGAATGGCTACCAAATAACGCAAATTGGCACAATCCCCGCTTTTGACCATCCCATTTGCAAAAAAGGCTATCTGGAAATTATTTTGGAAGACGGAACAAAAAAGAAAATAGGCATACATCATATTCACATGGAAGAAGATGCGGGCAAGCTGGTTCACGATTTTTCCCCGGACAGTTCCCATTTTGACGCAAACCGTTGCGGAACCCCGCTTTGTGAAATAGTGACCCAGCCTGATATGAGAAACCCGGAAGAAGCAGTTTTGGTTTTGCAAAAAATAAAACAGATTCTGGAATACACGGGAGCCTCCAACGCTAACATGGAAAACGGAAATTTGCGCTGCGACGGCAATATTTCCATTCGCAAAGGCGAAGACGCTCCGTTTGGCACAAGAGTGGAAATTAAAAACTTGAACAGTTTTTCTTATTTGCAAAAGGCTTTGGAAGCGGAAATAGCCCTGCAATCGGTAATGCTGGATAGCGGCCGCGAAATTGAGCAATGCACAAAGCGTTTTGACGCAAACCACAATAAAACCATAACCATACGCCGCAAAGAAGATGCCCACGACTACAAATATTTCCCGGAGCCTGATTTGCTGAGGTTATATGTGGAGCAAAGCCATATAGACAGCATAAAGCAAAATATGCCAGAGCTTCCGGATGCCCGCCGTTTGCGTTTTGAAAGTGATTTTGGCCTGAGCCAGTATGATGCCCAGGTTTTAACCTCAGACAAAGAAGTCAGCGACTGGTTTGACACGGCAAGCAAAACCTGCAAAAATCCAAAAATACTGGCAAACTGGGTAACTTCCGAGCTTATGCGAGAATTGAAAGAAACGGAAGGCGGAATTTGCGCATTGAAATTCAAGCCGGAAGACTTGGCTCAAATGGTGAATCTGATTGAAAACAGCACAATATCTGGCAAAATTGGAAAAACGGTTTTTGCGGAGATGCTTTCCACGGGCAAAGACCCGGACACGATAATCAAGGAAAAGGGTTTGGTGCAAATCACGGACACGAGTGCTATAGAGGCAATTGTTCGCAATGTAATTGAAGCCAATCAGAGCCAGTGGCAGGAGTTCAAAGGCGGCAAGGCGCAGCTCAGGGGATTCTTTGTGGGGCAAATAATGAAAAACAGCGGCGGCAAGGCAAACCCAGGAATGGTAAACAGGTTGCTGGATGAAATCAAGTGAGTGCTAGCGAGGACGTAAACTGGAGGTGAGGGGAGTCGAACCCCTGTCCAAGATTCCTTCTGCGTTCGCTCATACATGCGTTTCCTTTGCATTTAAGGTTTCGCTTTTGAAAACGCCCGTAAAGGTTGGCGCAGAACAAAAACTAGCCTGAGAATTTCAAGCCTTGCGCTCAGGCTTGCGCAAAACTCTATCCCGCATTACGTCCGAATTGTTTTCCCCGGCAGGAGCGGGGAAAGGTCCGGCGCTGCTATTGTTTAAGCAGCGAGTGCGTACTCTTCGTTGGCACTTGTGTTTTTTAGGCTTTTTACGAGGCCAGCCCACCTCGGCATGCAACTAGCACTTCTGGAATCCTGTCGAAACCAAAGCACCCCCGTGCTTGCAGGTAATATACAAAATTTTGCGGAGTTAATCAGCTATATAATTTCTTTTTCTACATTTTCTCTTAAACATTTAGAGACGGAGTTACTATGTTTAGAGAATCCATTAAGGTTTTGGACTGCTCAATTCGCGACGGCGGGTTGCTCAACAAACACAAATTTTCTTTTGAATTGGTGCAAAAGGTTTATAGAACGCTTGCGCTCGCAGGCGTGGATTATATGGAAGCCGGATATAAAAACTCTGATCAACTCTTTAGCAGGGAAGAATACGGTCCTTGGAAATTCTGCGATGACGATTTGCTTTGGAAAATGAAAGAAGGAGTGGAAAACGGTCCGAAAATTTCCGTTATGGCAGACATTGGCCGGGCAGACATGAGCAAAATCAAGCCAAAAGCGGAATCTCCCTACGACATGGTACGTGTGGCTTGCTACGCTCGCGAAATTGACAAATGCATAGCGCTCGTGAACGAATTCCACAATATGGGCTATGAGACCACCGTAAACATAATGGCGGCAAGCCGCGACAGCGGCCCCGAACTTGACGAAGCCCTTGACCAGGTGGAAAGAGAATCAAAAGCAGACGTGCTTTACCTTGTGGATTCCTTTGGCTATTTTTACCAGGAAAGCGTAGACAAGATGATGAAACGCTACAGAAGATGGGTTAAAACCAAAGAATTCGGATTCCACGGGCACAACAACCAGCAGCTTGCGTTTTCAAACACCATCCAGGCGATTCTAAACCACGTGGCTTATTTGGACTGCACAATCTACGGCATTGGGCGCGGCGCAGGCAATTGCGCGACTGAACTGCTGCTGGGCTTCCTGAAAAACCCAAAGTACGATATTTGCCCGATTTTAGACATAATCGCAAGCGAGTTTATCCCGATGCAAAAAGAACAGGGCTTGGAATGGGGCTACATTATTCCGCAAATGATAAGCGGAATTTTCAACTCCCATCCCGAAGACGCAATCAAATTCCGAAAAGGCGAAGACAGGGATAATTACCGCAAATTCTGGCTGCATATAAGCGGTCAATAACGAATGTAGAGGCAACCCTTGCGGTTGCCTCTACATTCGTCCGTATTCCTCTAGCTTTCTCCACAACGTGGTGCGGCTGATTCCCAACTTTTCTGCTGTTTGAGAAACATTTTTGTATTTCTCAAACATATTTATTATGTGGCGCCGCTCCAGTTCCGCAAGCGACAAATCTTCGCTTTCCGGTTTTGCCGCAGGCGAAGACAGCAGGTAGCGATTCTCCGGCACAACGTAGCTGGGATGCAAAGCTTCCGGCAAATCTTCCAAGGTTATTTCCTCGTTTTCCGCCATAATCATCGCATGCTCAATTATATTTTCCAACTCCCTTATGTTGCCGGGATAATCGTAGCTTTTGAGCGCAACCTGAGCGGGCTGGCTTATGAGCCTTATTGTTTTGCCTACTGATTTTTGATGCTTTATGACAAAATGCTTTATCAGGCTGCTTATCACGGAGCGTCTTTCGCGAAGCGGCGGAAGCGTTATGTGGAATGTGTTAAGGCGATAATACAAATCTTCTCTGAACTTTCCGTTTTTAACATCTTCCACAACGTTGCGGTTTGTGGCGGCTATAATACGAACATCAAGGGTCCTGTTTTCCGTTTCTCCAACTCTTCTTATTTCTCTGTTTTGCAAAAATCTGAGCAGCTT
>WQTK01000201.1 GCA_009786285.1 Candidatus Fibrimonadales bacterium
TTATGACAGGGATATCGCAAAAGCCAAAGTTGAAGGCATAGGCCAAGTAGCCAAGGCTATGAAGGCTGCAGGCGATACTGTGAGTAAAATCATGAGTTGCACCGGTCTTTCACGACGAGAAATTGCGGCGTTGTAAATTTTCAGGCTTTGCAGAATTGCGGTTGGCAATTATGGGATACAATCTTGACCGGCATCATAGGCGTTCTATACGTTTGCGCAATTACAATTACGCAAACGCAGGCGTGTATTACATCACAATCTGTTGCAAAAATCGTGAATGTTTATTTGGCGAAATTGTGGCAGAAAAGATGATTTTGAATGAATTTGGAGAAATTGCGTTTAACGAATGGAAAAATACGATAAAAATTCGTTCTAATGTAAAATTATGCGAATTCGTTGTAATGCCCAATCATTTTCACGGAATTGTGGAAATTATTGACAATGGCGGGGGTGTTGCGTACAATGATGGGGGTATATGCGATGGTGGCAACGGGGGCGGTATATGTAATAGGGGCGTATGCAATACGCCCCTACGGCAACGCACAAATGCATTGCATTCGCCGTCGAATACGGTTGGGGCAATTATTCGTGGATATAAATCCGCCGTAACAAAACAAATTTGGGCCCGTAGGGGCGTATTGCATACGCCCCTGACAACAAATGTGCCCATAACAACAAACACACCAAATACGCATATTGCAACAACCGTATTGTACGAATCAATTTGGCAACGCAATTATTATGAACGCATAATTCGCAGCGATGCGGAATATGCGAGGGTTGTCAAATATATAAATGACAATCCGGCGAAATGGAAAGGCGATATATTTAATCCCTGCAGGTAAACGTCTGAAACAGAATTTTCAGGATTTATGGATTTACATGATACGTAATAGAGACGCAATGCATTTGCGTCTCTACAAAATCGAAAATCGGTAAATCGGGGTTCTGATTTTTTCACAAAAACACCCTAAAATATCACAAAAAAATCATCTCTTTTTTACACAACGAACTGAAGAATGTACATTTGACGGCATACAAAATCTCATCTTAGGGTCATGCACCATTGCGTAAGGAGCCTCCGGTAAACCATCTAACATACCATCTACCATAAATACAGCTATCTTTCCTATAATATCAACACCACCCCAATCATAAGGATTTTCTGGGTCACAATCAGATATCTCGACATCATTTTCGTCTTTACAACTATATTTTTCCTTGCAAATTACACTAAAATCCTTCTTATAAAATGCTATACCCTTATTATATATGCTATCAACAAAACTCTTATTTTTAACAAGTTCGTCATTGATTATCTTATTAACCAGAACATTGTTGTTAGCGAACGTAGAACGAAAAAATGTGGCCTTAGCATCTGGTGTCATAGTAGTATCTTTTTTCATATAATCGGGTAAATAATTAATAATTATAGCATTCGGTAAATAATCAGTATATTTAATAAGCGTATCTATATTATCCTTATACTCATTATTAACCATATAATTAGCAAGTATGCTATCAGTTAGATAAGTAATCTTATATGCACCATATGGCATAGCGTTAAAACCAGAACTATTGTCAGCATCCATTCTTAAATTCTTTCCCTCAAATTGTCTGTATGTATCCCAATTATCAGAGTTTGACTTTAAATGTATTTCTGCTTCATCTTCGTAATTTTGGACTTTACCACCGACATAGGACACAAGACCGTCCCAATATGATGGACCTGGTATTTTCCAACCATCTGGGCAGATCTCCTCCCTAAATAAACCCTCTTGTGGGGCGTAAAGGCGTCCATAATCTTCGCAATTCTCCTCCTTAAACCCATAACATACTGAAGTCCAAGCAGATGGCTTGTAATTCAAATTTTCTGCCATCCAGATATCACCATTCCCCAGCATTACATATTTATATTTCCTCCCTTCCCCTCTCTTATCACAAAAATAAGTTGCTGGATCGAATTCTCCACATTTTTTGAAATCTTCTATCGTAATACCATTATTGGGATATGCAAGTTTTTCATCCCTACTACACTTATAATTTGCAGGAAAATCTCCACATGCTCTACAGTCCTCTGGGACAATATTTTTTGAACATTTCGTCTTAGTCTCACTTTCACAATAATGAGTATTTATATCTAATACTCCACATTCTCCATTAACCATATTACTGGGATATGTATTCCCGCTCTCCCTGTCACAGGCTAGAGTATTTGTGTCAAACGCTCCGCACGCAACTAAGTCTGCGGCGTCTATGTCTCCTTTTGAGCAGGAGTAGGGGAAGGATATAGCGATTACTAAAATCGCCGCTAAAATAGGTAACTTATTCCGCATAAGGCTTTGTCCGTGTTTGAGGATTTTAAGGATTTGAAATTATCCGTGAAATAATATTCATAATATGCACTGATTACTACGTTGTCCATAAATGGGTAACTCAACCCACCTATCATGCCAATTCCAAAACTCGCAATGTCCTTCACTCCCTCATCCTCAATAGTCGCAGATAACGGAATAGCCGCTACAATGCCAGCAGATATCCCTAAAACATTACCCAACACTACCCTCGCAGACAACGGAACCTCTATCTTGGACATGCTTACCAACTTCTCCTTAATCTCAAACTCCTCCATCGAAAATAATATCTCCGGCACAAAATCGATAAAACCAAAATCCTTGATAAATATCAAACCAGCCGAATACGAAAACTTGCTCTTGCCTGGCTTAACACTCGTCTTCGCAAAACCTCCCTTCGCAATAACACCTACCCTGAACGAAGGCGGCGGCATTGCCAAAGAATCCAGCTTTGATACCTCCGGCGATGCCGTAACTACAGGTACAGGCTCTGCTGCAGCCACCGGCTTAGGCTCCTCCTTTTTCACCCCCGGAATCTTCGCAAACATAAACGGCGCTTCCGACCTTATCACTATCAACAACGAATCCAAATTCTTGCTCTTTTCCGTAAACGCTCCCAACTGCTTCCCGCTCATAGACTCGAAAAGCTCAACAGACAAACTGTACTCACCCCTGAACTTGCGTATATAACCCTGAGTCACATACTCCGCGCCAATCGCCCTGCCAATGTCAACAGCACAACCCTCAGCCAAACACTCTGCCTCCTCCTCGTCAGATGGCATAAGAGACAAAATGTTATCCCTCGTCAAAATGGAAAAATTGCTCGGAAGAGTCTTGGTAGCCATGCCCCTAAGCTCATCCGTAAAATAACGGCACTCATCAATAGTTATTTCCACGTCATCGCCCGGAATTATCTCCAAAACAGCTACAACATTAGCCGCAACATGAGATACCATTGCCAAAAACACAGCTACTATTAATTTTTTCATATCTTTCATGGGGGTAATATAGTAAATGCGGCTCAACTCCTCTCAGTTGAGAGTTGAGAGTGGAGAGTGGAGAGTGGAGAGTTAATTTTGACATATAACGGTTAAATTCATTAAAAACATAGTTTTTCGAGTTTTTTCACTCTCAATTCTCAACTCTCAACTAAGCGATGATGTATGAATTAATTATTTAAAAACCCTAGGGCTGGCCATTTTTAGCGCGGCGTCCCACTCCTGCTTAATGCCATCGTACTCGCTCGGATCTGCGAAAACAGCGTCCGTGCGCCACTCCAGCTCCAAATTTTTCTCGGTTTTGCTCAGTATCTTCATAGCAACAAAAGTGTTTCTCGGCTTCTCATTCTCCGTGCCAAGCCTTGCCGAGCTAACCGAGAGCGAGTAATGAAACTTTGTCTCGTGAGGTATGCGTATAGGATGAAAACGCTCCTTCACGGCAGGAAGCCTCATCAAAGAACGCACCCAAAGCGCAGGATACGGGTTAAATTGAGGAGAACTATACACAAGAGTAAGCACCAGAGGCTTGGAAAAATCATCTACATTCTGCGCCATAAACGCAACCAACTCCGCAGACTCCAAATTCTGGGAAATCCACTTCGCAAAATAATCGCTCTGCTCGTTCTTGTCCCGCTGCAAAAGCTCGTTCCTTATAGCGCTCGCAAACTTGCCCGTAAAAACAAGGCTGTCCCTGAAATGCCCAATGCCCTTCTCGTCTATGCGCAACCGGAGAAACATAGATGCCTCATGCTCCTGGTTTATTTCCAAAACAGGAGTGAGCGTTGAATAGCTGGAATCCCCATTAATCACTAGCGCTACCCTGCCCTCCAAATCCAGCGGAACCGGACGGCGGCTGCTAACCTTGTCGGTAGGGTCAAGCCAAAGCTCCGGATTGTCCTTTGTCGCAGGCACGTATAAAATCTTGTGGTTAAACTGCTGAATTGAAGAAATCGCCTCGCTGCCTATTTCTTCCAAATGAATCAACGCCAAATGGCTTTTAACGCCTATAACCGCAAGCATCTCCTGAAGCAGCAAGCTCTGGTCCTTGCAATCCCCCTGCTTTTCCTGCAAAGTAGCCAGTGCCGGCTTGGGAATAAGCGAATGACCGCCAAAGCTTCTGGCGGTGTATTTTATGTTTTTGCGCACCCAATCAGAAATAGCGTAAATAGCGTCCAGCTTTCTCTTTGTGCCTGCAACTTCAAAAGCCTGTTCCCTTACCGGAACGGAATTTTTGTACTGATGCCTAATTAAATTGTAATAACGCTCGCCTTCCTCGTTCCAAAAAACCTTCGCCGCAAGCACCACGCCGCCTCCAAAATCCTTGTAAGCCGGCATATAAGGCTCTTTATGGATAACAACCGGACTATCCAAACGCCATTCTATTCCGCCCGGCATGCCGGTTCGCTCCACATCGCCGTATTCGTCAAACAAAATTTTCGTTGTGTCTGCATAAACCTTGAAAGAGCTTTTCCCAACCGGATATTCCCGGCTGAATTTATAATGCGTGTAAGGAATGGAACCGTCTGCTTTTGTGGCGGAGCGGCTTGCCATGTAATAAACAAAGTCCCCTGCGGAAAGTTGCAAAGGCATATGCACAGTTTGCGCCTCATTGCCGTGAGCCTTCTCCGTAGTATAAGTGATATAGGCATTCTTCAGGTTAAAGGAATATTTCAGCTTAAAAGAAGAGTCATAGACATCAAGGGTATTTATATAAACTCTGTCCACACCCGGCAAAAAATCCTTTGTTATTTCACTTAGCAACTGAACGCCGCTTGTATTCAAAACCTGCAGCAATCTTTGCTCTGTGCTAACCCAAGGCTGCCCCGCTGTTATTTTCACAGTCTCTTGCAAAAAATGCGCCACCACCGGATAGTCCTTTAATTTGCTTAAAGAATCCAAAATCAACCCTTTAATGTTCGCAGGCTTAGGCTCCGCAGGCTCTATCGCTTTTTGAATAGCCTTCAAATCCGCTTTGCCCAAAAACGCCTTTGAAGCGGAGATATAGCTTTTCGCCTCCTCGTTTTCGCTGTTTATGGCAAGGGCCATGTTCAATGTTTGTTCTGCGCCTTTATAATTCCTCAAGTAAAAAAGGCTTTTCCCTTTTGCAAGCAGCAAGCTTGCGTTTTTTTTGTCTTTTGCCAAAGCTTCTTCGCTAACAGACAGCGCTTCTTCGTAGCGGTTCAAAAAGAAAAGCGCATCCGTATAAACCGAAGCGAGCTTTGAACTCATGCCAAACTGCTTTTTCACTTCCATAAGCAAGTCCGCAGCTTCGCTATAGCGGTTAAGGCCAATGAGAGTTTTGGCGCAATAAATTCCAAGCCGCTCGCTCGGTTGTTTTTCGTAGAGTTCCTGCGTAATTTCCAAAGAAATCGCTCTTTGCCCAAGCCCCCACAGGGCATCGCTCAAATTTATGTTCGCTTCTTCATCTAGCGGCATTTTTTCCAAAGCAAGCTCGGAATATTCCTTTGTCTTTTTAAAGTTGTAAAAAGATTTGTGCATCGCGCTCAAAATGTAAAGGAGCTTGCCGCTTTGCTTTACCAAGTCCATTTGAGATTCAAAATGCGATATTCCTGGACCATACAGGTTTTTCATCTGATAAACATAACCGCAATTGATTAAATAAATGGTATCTTTTTGATCCATTGCGTTTGCTCTTTCAAAATAGCTAAGCGCTTCTATAGGTTTGTCTTCCACCAGCCTTAAAAGCCCTATTATATTCACTATTCTCGCGCTGAATTTTTTCTTTGCGCTTTTATCGAATGTTTTTTCCAGCTTTAGCCCGTTTACCGCACGTTCCATTTCGTTTTTGAATTTGTTGTATAGAATCCCCTGCGCCCAGGAAATTGCCATTACTGCCCTGCCGCCTCCAAAGAAAAATTTTCCTTTATAGTTAAAATCAAAGCCGCCATCCACGAACACAATATCGAAATTCCAAACAGCGTTTCCATCTACCGTGCTTTTTTTAACGCTGAGTTTCTCGGAGTCCGGCGTGATTCCGTGGCGCATCAGCATAGCGTTGAACACGTCTTCCGCATTCAAAAAACTCATATCTATCAATGCGCCGTAAATAAAGAACCCAAGCTCTTCGCCTGCGTTTACCAGTGCCAAGTCCGCATCCCGGTTCATTTCTGCTATGCTTTCCCAGTTATGCCAAAGCGTGTCTTTTACGCTCCATTTAAATCCGAGTTCTGCGGAAGCGTATTCCTTTACTGATTCTTTGCCTATTTTTGTTTCCAGAGAATCCGAGCCAAGCCCCCAAGATGCGTCAAATTCTTCCTTTTCCCCAGCGATAAACTCAACCTTCTCTTCACCCGCCGCAACAGGCTTTTCTTTATTCAAAGCAATCTCCGTTACAGCCACCTGTTTAGGAGCGCAGGAAATCAGGGCCAAGGCAGCGGCCAAGGCTATAAAGCGCAGCATAATTATTCTTCGTTCTCCATGCTATTTAGCAAGTCTTCCTGTGTTCGCATTAGGTTGCGCAGCTTTGCGAAGTACCCAGCTCTCGTTTGCTTAAGGCGGTCTATTTCCGAGCGCAAGTCATTTGCTTGGCATCTTATGGCATCGGCTTCTTTTTCAGCGCGCACTTTTGCTTCTGCGATTATCAAGTCCGCTTCTTGGTGGGCTTTTACCTTTATGTCGTCTAATGCTCTTTGCACTGTATATACGGCGTTGGTAAGGGTTTCTTCAAGCCGTTTGTAGTTTTCAACGGTTTGTTTGTCGTTGCTTATGGTTTTGAGCAAGTCTGCCCGTTCCACAAGCAAATTTTCAAAAGAAGAAGCAACCTGGTTCAGAAAAGCCTGTACTTCGTCTGCGTCAAGGCCGCCCAGCTTTTTTGCGCTGAATTTCTGGTTACGGATATCCAAAGGTGTTAGTTCCATAGGGGGAATATAGAAAACGCTGATTGGACTGTCCCATTTTCTTTTCTATATTTACATTATGGCTAAAATACGTTTCTTGGCCCTTATTCTTGCGTTATCTGCAAGCGTGCTTGCACAACCGCAAACTCAGGGATGGCTTTCCAGCTATTGGGATGGATGCAAACCCACTTGTTCTTGGTATCAAAATTTATCATCGGATCCAAAGTTTTTACAGTACGGTCTCTCAAGATCTTGCGGTATTGACAATAAGGAACTCCCGCTTGGCGAAATAGCTGAGGCTAAATGCGCCAAGGAAGGCGGCCCGGCATATTCTTGCTGGAACCAGATACCGTTTGTTGATAATGGAATTGCCTACGGCTTTGGAGCCACAGCCACGGCAGTGTGCGGACAGTGTTTTGAAATTACGTTCACAGGTGAATACGAGCATGGCAGCCCTATGCCTATGCACAAAGCGATTGCCGGGAAAAAAGCTATTATTATGGGCAGAAACACCGGCGGCGTTGGATCTACGCAAATTGATTTTTTAATACCGGGCGGCGGATTAGGGGATTATGACTGTTTCTCAGAGCAAATTGGTTTGCCAAAAAACTCGGAGAAGCTCGGCAAGCGTTTTGGCGGTCTTTTGGGAAACTGCATAGACGGCGCGATTCAGCAATTTAATGGCAACTGGGAGGCTACGGGAGTGCTTGAATGGGTTCAGAACTGCCATAGAGATGGTTGCAATTCGGCGTTTGGC
>WQTK01000202.1 GCA_009786285.1 Candidatus Fibrimonadales bacterium
ACGGCTCTTACAGCTTGCCCCTCTGGCTGGCATATTCCGAGCGATGCAGAGTGGACTGCGTTAACGGATTATGTCGGAGGAATCTCGACAGCGGGGTCTAAGCTTAAGGCTGCTAGTGGTTGGAACAGTAGCGGCAACGGCACGGATGACTACGGTTTTTCGGCCCTGCCGGGCGGTGGCGGCAACTCGGATGGCAGTTTCGGCAGCGTTGGCGGCTACGGCTACTGGTGGTCTGCTAGCGAGTACCATAGCGACGGCGCCTACAGCCGGAGCATGTACTACGACGGCAGCGATGTGGGCAGGGGCGGCGACGATAAGACTCACTTGTTTGCTGTGAGGTGCCTCGAGGACGAGACTTAGGCTGTGAGCGTTTATTTGTGGCTTTTTGCTGGGGCGTGGTTTGGGATTTTTTATATTTACCTGTTTTCCGTTCGTTGTTTGCGAAAAAATGGAGGTTGCGTTTAATGTTTCCAGACAAATACAAAAATAAATATCGAATACCGACAAATCGTTTATTCGGCAGGGATTATGGCGCAAATGGTTGTTATTATATAACCATTTGCACAAAAAATCGTATGCATTATTTCGGCGAAATTGTTCTGGGAACGTTGCAACCACCACCGTTGGACGTTGCAACCACCATCGTAGAGACGGATAATTATCCGTCTCTACAACGTCATTGCGCCACGTCATTGCCATGTCATTGCGCCACACCATTGCCATGTAATGCAACATTGCATTCAACGCAAATCGGGGAAATTGCGGAAAAATATTGGATTGATATTTCGAATCATTTTCCGTTCGTTGTTTTGGACAAATTCATCATAATGCCCAATCATGTGCATGGAATTTTATTTTTCGCAAAAAATGGCAAACAAAATTGGGAACAAAATGAATTCGGAAAACAATCGCAAAACCTTGGATCTGTAATTCGTGCGTTCAAATCTTCGTTAAAACGATATGCCAATGAAAATAATATTATATTCGCATGGCAAGATCGATATTATGACAGCATAATTAGAACCGAAAAAGAATTGAATAGGGTCAGAAAATATATAAACGACAATCCTGCAAACTGGAAAGAAGATTCAACAATGATGCAATGCCACAAAAATGCATTTCGCAGCTACCTTGCATAGCAAGCGGTCCATTAAAAACATAATGTCCGGGCAATACACAGCACGCTGCCCCTGCAAAACGTTGGCGAACACCATTGTTATTTTTCTATATTAAAATTGTAGAATCCTGACCAAATAAGGAGGAGCCATGAAATTTGTCGTTTTTATACTCGCTGCCTTGCTAACTATGGCAAGCGCGCAATCTTCAACAGCTTGGTATAATTCGGCTGCCACGGAATTTGAAATTTCCTCTGCGGAAGACCTTAGGGGGCTGGCTAGCTTGGTAAATGGCATTACGACAGTTAGATTTTCCGGAAAAACGATTAAATTGACGAATAATATTGATTTAGGATGGCAAAATTGGACTCCTATAGGAAATAAAGGAACCAATTCCTTTTTGGGAACCTTTGATGGACAAGGGTACACTATTTCCGGGCTATCAGTTGAGGTTGTCACAACATCAAGCGCAGATGTCGCTATCGGAGGCTTGTTTGGCTATATAGGCGAGAACGGCACAGGCGCAAGCCCTAATGGGCAAATAAAAAATGTGAATGTTGTTGCTTCAAAAATATCCGCTAAAGGCTATTACGCCTATGCCGGTGGCTTAGTCGGATATATCAGGTCTCCTAATCCTATATTGAATTGCAACGTAAAAGCTGATACCATAATAGCTTATGATGGCTTGACCACTTATGCCGGCGGCTTGGCAGGATATACGGAACTTATTTATGTCCAGAATAGCAGCGTAAACGCAAACATCGTATCCGCAGTATTAGCAGGATACGTCTCTAATTCCAACTCTAGATCTTACGCCGGAGGCTTAACTGGATATGCAGACGATGAACGAGGCTATAATTCCAGCGAGTGGATCAAATTGAAGTTTAGCAACAACTATACAAGCGGAAGCGTTTTTGCGTTTGGCGATGACGAGACTTATGCAGGCGGTTTGATAGGTCTTTTAAACAATACGAAAAGAGATGGAGATGTCTCAGATTTCACCAATAACTACACAAGCGCAAATGTCACATCCTCGCTTTATGCCGGAGGCTTGATTGGGAGAGTAAACAACTCAATTACAATAGCCAATAACTATTCAAGCGGAGATGTTACAGCAGGTAAAGAAAGCGATTCAAAAAAGTCGGATAGTTATTATTGCGGTGGTTTATTTGGATATTGGGATGCCGGCGGAGGTGCCACTTTCAAATACCTATCTACCCTCAGCAACAGCTATGCAAGCGGTGATATTTTGATTTTCAATAAGTCTGCCGGTGGTGGTAATTTTTATGGCGGCGGTTTAGTAGGTCTTTTAACTGGCGGCAAATTAGAAATGGACAATAATTATACGAGCGGGAAAATTGCAATCGATAAAGCAGAATTTGCTAAAGGCACTTATTATATAGGTGGTTTAATAGGATATATGAGCAGCGCAGAACTGGACATAACCGACAATTATGCAGGCGGAAATGTTTTTGATGTGAATGACGGCTCTACAGTTTACGCAGGCGGAATTTTTGGCCGCCATATGTATGCTGAAGGCAAGCAGGTTTTTAAATCTGTTTATTATAATTCTGATTCAACTGGCAAAGCTGCCGGCATTATTTGCAACACCATCACTAATTGCAATGCAGCCCCCCAGTCTATAACGGGAATTTCCGGCAAAACAAAAGAAACCTTGAAAAAGCAAGCGACATTCAAAAACTGGGATTTTACGGGCACTTGGAGCATTTCGGAAGATTACTCAATGCCGTTTTTAAAAGGAATCAACCATGTGGGCAATGTTGACATATTGCTTCCCACCAGAATCTACATATATAATGGCTCGCCATTTGAGCCGAAGCCGGAAATCTGGTCCAAAAATAATAGCGGAGCCCTATTGAAAAAAGATATTGATTATATTTTCCAATATAACGAAAATAAATATGCCGGCAGCGGAGCGATATTTGTAATAGGAATAAATACCTACAAGGGCTTGTACAGAATTGTACCTATTACCATACTGCCTAAAGAGATTACGGTTTCCGGTGCGCAGGTACAAACCAAAACTTACAATGGCACAACCGATGCGGCAATAACAGGAACTGTTTTGCAAGGTGTTTGCGGTAGCGATGACGTTTTTCTAATCAATCACCTTACCGGCACATTCGCTTCTGCCAACGCTAACACCGGAATTCCCGTTACGCCGCATATGTCTTTGCATGGAGATGATATTGGCAATTACATTTTGAAACTTCCTGCGCTCACCGGAAAAATAGAACCCAAGGAACTGGCAGAAGGCGCAATCCAACCCATACCACAACAAATATATAGCAACGCAAAGCTAACCCCTGATGTTGTTGTTAAAGATGATACGCTGACTTTGGTTAAAGATATAGACTACACAGCTTCTTATGAAAACAGTACGGAAATAGGAAGAGCGACAGTTACAGTGACTGGAATCAACAATTATTTTGGAACAGACAGCGCAAAGTTTGAAATCATAAATACTGACATACCGTTTGTTGAGACCTTTGAATCCGGCTATGAATGGACATTTGTCAATGGCACAACAAATAAATGGGTAGTAGGCACGGCTACAAAAAATACCGGTTCCTATTCCGCTTACATATCCAATAACAATGGCACTTCAAACGCATATACCGTAACTTCAACATCTATCGTTCATCTTTACAAGGATATAGCGTTTCCCACCTCTGCTTCTGATTTTATAATGAATTTCTACTACAAAGGCCGTGGAGAATCAGGTTATGATTTTATGCGTGTTTACTACAGTCCCACAACAACAACGCCTGTGTCTGGTTATTATAGCGGTACGCAATTAGGAACTAATTATAATCTGGATTCCAGTTGGTCGCAAAAAACCATTACTTTGCCTGCATCTGTTTTTAGCGGTAAAATAATGAGATTAATTTTCACCTGGAGGAATGATAATTCCAGTGGCACCCAGCCGCCAGCGGCTATTGACGATATTAAAATTTATGTATCTGACAATCCGCCGCCCAGCAGTAGTTCCAGCGTTTCCAGCAGTAGTTCCAGCGTTCCGAGCAGCAGTTCAGTTGTTCCAAGCAGTAGCAGCAGTACAGTTAGCTTGCCTAAAATAACCAATTGGTATGATGATGATCCGGACGCTACGGAATTTGAAATTTCCTCAGCGGAAGAACTTAGAGGGCTGGCTGAATTGGTAAATCGCACTACCACGGTGAGGTTTGCCGGAAAAACGATTAAGCTGGCAAATGATATCGATTTGGGTGGAGAAAATTGGGTTCCTATAGGAAATAGCGTCAGCAATTCTTTTCTCGGAACCTTTGACGGACAGGGGCGCACTGTTTCCGGGCTATCGGTTGCAATTAATTCAAGCGCAGCAACTGCATACGGCGGCTTGTTTGGCTATGCAGGAACTGATGGCATAGGCGAAACGGCGCAAATAAAGAATGTGAATGTCATTGCGTCAAAAATAGAAGTTAAAGCCGCAACGAATGCCTATGCGGGTGGTTTGGCCGGATTTTACAGGAGTCGGCATTCTATATTGAACTGCAATGTAAAAGCAGATACTATAATTGCCGGCAATGCTACTAATACCTATGCCGGTGGCTTGGCCGGATATACGCATTCTGCTGCTATTAGCAATAGCAACGCACACGGAAACATTGTGTCTGCGGCAGCATCTAATGCTTATGCAGGCGGTTTAACAGGATATGCAAACGATGAAAGCGGAGTTTACACGCTAGAATTTAGCAAAAACTATGCGAGCGGAAGCGTTTCTGCATCTGGAAACAACACTTCTTATGCCGGTGGTTTGATTGGACATTTGGTAAACGGAGGAACAGCAGCATATACCTCTACCTTTACCGATAACTATGCAAGCGCAAATGTATTTTCTTTTGGTTCTATAGCTTATGCCGGCGGCTTGATTGGTTATGGAAACAGCGCAATTATAATTACCAATAGTTATGCAAGTGGTGATGTTACGGCCTATAAGCAAGGTGGTCCAAACACTAATAATTATTATTGCGGCGGCTTGATTGGGTATTTGTACGGCGGTTACTTATACGGCGGTCCCTTTGCTATTAGAAATAGTTATTCCAGCGGATATCTTTCAGTTAACAATACTGTTGAAGCAGGCGGTAATTTTCAATGCGGCGGTTTAGTAGGGTATATAGGCGGGAGTACGCCAGTAGAGATTTCCAACAGTTACACAAGCGGGCAAATAACGAGCAATAAAGCGGACTCGGGAGTTTATTATCTGGGCGGTTTAATAGGAAATATGGGAAACAATATAGAGTTGGCCATTACTAATAGCTATGTTGGCGGAAATGCAGTTGGAATTTTTGGCCGCCTTGTGTATAATGAAAATAAACAAACTTTTACATCTGTTTACTATAATTCAGATTCAGCAAGTAAATCCGATGTGCCCGGTATTTTTGACAAAGCAAGCGAAGCCTTGAGAAAGAAAGCGACATTCATAAACTGGGATTTCACGGGCATTTGGAACATTTCAGAAAATTATTCAATGCCGTTTTTAAAAGGAATCAACCATGTTGGCAACGTTGACATATTGCTTCCCACAAGAATTTACACTTATACTGGCTCGCCAATTAATCCAAAGCCGGAAGTCTGGTCCAAAAACAACGGCGGCGCTCTCTTGAAAAAAGACGTTGATTATATTTTCCAGTATGACGAAAACAAATATGCCGGCAGCGGAGCAATAACCGTAATAGGAATAGGTGCCTACGATGGCTTGTACAGAACCATACCTATTACAATAATGCCTAAAGAGCTGACAGTTCTTGGCGCGCAGGTGCAAACCAAAACTTACGATGGCACAACCAATGCGACAATAATAGGGGCAATTTTGCAAGGTGTTTGCTTGAGCGATGATGTTCATTTAATAAACCTTATCGGTACATTTGCTTCTGCCAATGTGGGTACTGAAATTCCCGTTACATCGCATATGTCTTTGGGAGGAAGCGCTAGCGGCAATTATTTCTTAACGCAGCCCGTGCTAACCGGAACTATAAAATCTAAAGCTTTGGCAGAAGACGCAATCCAATACATACCACAACAAATATATAGCAACGCAAAGTTAACCCCCGAAGTTGTTGTTAAAGATGACACGTTGACTTTGGTTAAAGATATAGATTATACTGTTTCTTATGAAGACAATATAGAGATTGGGTTTGCTAAGGTAACAATAACCGGAATCAACAATTATTTTGGAACAGCGACCGCAGAGTTTGAAATAATAAGTTCTCACATACCGCTTGTTGAGACTTTTGAATCCGGCTATGAATGGACATTTGTCAATGGCACTCAAACAAATAAATGGGTAATAGGCACGGCTACAAAAAACACCGGTTCTTATTCCGCATACATATCCAATAACAATGGTACGTCAAACGCATATGACATAAGTACATCTTCCATTGTTCATTTCTACAAGGATATAAAGTTCCCAACATCTGCATCTGATTTTATCCTGACATTCTATTTCAAAGGCAGTGGGGAGCAAGGCTATGATTTTATGCGTGTTTACCACAGTCCCACAACAACAACGCCTGTGGCTGGTTCGTATAGTGGTACGCAATTAGGAGTTAATTATAATCTGAATCCCAGTTGGTCGCAAAAAACCATTACTTTGCCTGCCTCAGTTTTCAGCGGCCAAACCAGAAGGTTAATTTTCACTTGGAGAAATGATGGCTCCATAGGCACCCAGCCCCCAGCAGCTATTGACGATATTAGAATTTATATATCCGGCGATCCATTGCCCAGTAGTAGTTCAAGCGAGCCGAGTAGCAGCAGCAACATTAGCAGCAGTTCAAGTTTGCCGAGTAGCAGCTCTGTTAAACCAAGCAGCAGTTCAACCACTCCGAGCAGCAGTTCAACTATTCCGAGCAGCAGCTCTGCCAAGCCAAGCAGCAGCTCAACAATACCGAGTAGCAGTTCAGTTGCTCCGAGCAGTAGTTCAAGTTTGCCGAGCAGCAGCAGCTTAGAAGAACATAGTAGCAGCAGTTCTGATGGAATTACAGTCGGTTTGCCTAGAATAACCATAAGCAACATTTATGCGCACGCAACAGGCAACGTTATTGTGCTTGGAAATGTGCCTCGGAATGCTAAAATTGAGGTTTACAACCTGCGAGGCGAGCTGATACACATTGTAAGGGCTGAAAATGTTCAGCCCCTATTGCAAATCCCGGTTCAGACAAAAGGATTGTATGTTGTAAAAGTAGCGCTTGGCAGCGAGAGCAAAGTATTGAAGGTACCGGTGAATTAAAAGGAATGCAAAGTTTACTTTCCTATTTTCACAATGTACACCCCTTTCGCTTGAACCTCTATTCTGAGTTGGCTAGTGGCTAGCTGGGAATAGCTAGTGGAAATTAGATTTCCTTGCAAATTGTAGAGTTGTACTTTCGCGCCTTTTGGCACGTTTTGCAGAATTATGGTTTTGCCTGTTGCGTAAGCTACAATATTGCTGCTTGGCTTTTGCGGAGAACGAATTGGCGAAAGCGGCTCTTCAAGGCAAAGAAGATCCTTTATTTGCAAGGAATCTTTGGTTTTGTTTGCGCTTGCCATAGTAACATCCCAGCCAATTGAATTTATAGAGGAATTATCGGCAGCGTTGTGCCCCGCAAAATACGACCACTGATGAGCAACGCTTTTCCAAATGCTTGAGCTTTCACTAACCGCTCTGGCGCTGATAACCTCCGATTGCCCGGCTTGCTGAATATAAAAATTATGCGCCGCGCCCCTGTAAGAATAACCAATGCCATACATACACTTCTCAAGCCCAAGCGCATCGCCGCCGGTGCCAAGACCTGCCCAGCCAATATCTCCGGTAAAAGTAAAGCCTCCTCCATTTTCAATGCTCT
>WQTK01000203.1 GCA_009786285.1 Candidatus Fibrimonadales bacterium
TCCTCTGCGTCAAGCGGTCATGGAGACACCCAGGGTTTAATTTAGTTTGCAATATACAATTTTTGCTTGGTTCTTGGTCAAGAGTGAGGAGAGCTTATGGCAAATCCAGATATTCTTGACTCCAAAATAAAGAAGCTCCGAATTGAGCTTCCGCATTATAATTTCAATCATTCTGCGTCTGGTGAATCACAGAATTTCGTTGGAAGAAAGCAAATACTAAAAAAATTGAAAACTTTAGTGGAGGCTACTACCGATAAAACTGGAGTTTATTTGGTTACGGGTAATCGAGGTGTAGGGAAAACAAGCTTGGTAAATCAGGTAATTAAGCAAACATCTTTGCAAACAAATTCTATGTTTTTTCAAAATTTAGAATATTTGTTTATTCTTTTATTTTCTTTTACGGCAACAAAATTTTTCTTGCAAAAAATATCAATTCTAGGGTCATCCATATTAAACTTCATAATCCTTGGAATATTTGGGGCTGCTTTTCTGTCATCTTTTATATTGTTATGCTTTTATAATGGCTATAGTTCCAAAAACTTAAGGCAACAGAAAAGATATATACTACTATATATATGGTCTGCTATTAGAGAATCGTTTCTTCTAATAAATCCATACAATCCGTACAGAATAAGAACGTATTTAGTGAAAGTGATTTTGGTAATTTGTAGTACACAATTCATTTCTAAATCTATTTTTTTGTTATTTGAATATGATATTTCTACTATACTATTTGTTAGTTATTTGTTAGTTGCGATATTGTTTACGATTTGCCAATTTGTAAAACGCAAGTGGCGCAAACGTAAAAAGAATGACAGCCCAAATCCTATATTATTTTTCCTAGAATTAATTTTCAATCCAATTAAAAGTTACATAAAAAATAACAGCCGCTTATATTTGCGTATAAATTTTGGATATAAGTTAAAAGATGAAAAAGAGATTTTGAGATTAATAACACGTACTTTAAGTACCGAATACAATAAATATCACCATTCAATCCGGAGGTTGCTACTTTGGAGAATTATAGCGTTTTGTTTTCTTTGCCTTTCTGCATATACCATTGTAGAAAAAGTAGGAACAGAAAGATTAGAAAAATTATATAACATCAGTTTTGAAGTATTTTCAAATGATTTTGTTAAAAAAGATAATAGTCATAATGTAATGCATAAATTTCTTTTTCAAAAGGAATTTCTTTTTGTAATATCATTTTTTTCAATATATACGTTTTGCATATTGCTATTCCGTAGCAATTGGTTCGCTAATTTTCTTGTTACGCATAGAATAATAATGCGGCAACTGGAAAAATTGAACAGCGACATCACTTATAGCACAGAACTTGAAAAATCAATAAACATACAGAAAGATACTGTAGGCATTGAAGCAAAAACCAAAAAAACACGCAATATTGCTGATGCTAGAGAAATGGAAAAAGAATTGCAGGATATTTTGGACAATATACAGCGGATACCGATTTTTATGTGCCGTCCAGATATTGTAATTGTATTTGATGAATTAGATAAAGTAGAGCCGGACGATAGTAACTTGGAAAAAGAAGCTCCAAGAACGAAGGCTTCATTGTTTTCTATTGATACTGCGAGAGAAAAGCAAACAGAGATTTTAAAGATTTTATCAAATATGAAATATTTTCTTTCTACTGTAAAAGCTAAATTCATATTTATTGCCGGACGTGAAATGTATGATATTTATTTAGCAGATGTATCAGATAGAAACAATTATATCGGCAGTATTTTTAATGCAGTTATCTATGTGCCAAGTTTCCTTACCGATCACTCTGAAGGAAGCAATGGAGATATAACTTCATTGACTGAAGAGTTTGTTTGCTGTAGACTTATTCCGCATGATTATTACGCTTCTTATGATTTGACAAATTACAAAATGTATTTGGAAGAAAAAATATATAACAGAACAAAAAATAAAGAAATTGAACAAAAAATACAAAAAATAATTGCCGTACTACAGCAGTTTATCATATATCTTGCTCATGTAAGCAAAGGGGCACCAAAGAAAATGATGCAGCTTTTTGAGTCTTTCATTGAAATCCGTGAATTTAACAAATTAAAAGAGAAAGATGAAGATGATAAATTCCTAGTCGTGCAGCGTTATACCCGCTCATGGGTGTTCTTGACATTCAATTATTATAACCAATATACTTTGGGAATCATTGCATATATGATAATGCCAATTTTTAATCGCCTATCAGAAAGCAATATCAAGGAGCATAGTGACAAATTGTTAGTGTCATCGTTACGATTTGTTGATTTTCTATTCAAATTTCACAAGCATCCTTTTTCGTGGAAACATTTGGATGTTTCGCCAGAAATGCTGGAAGTGAATCGTGCGCCGGAGTTGAAATCGGTTGCCGCAGATTTGCTCAATTATTTGGCACAACTACATATCAATAAAGCAAATTTCAGTTTTTCTGATTACGAATTTGATAATTTAATTGCTGATGAGATATTCGTTATGACAAAAACGGACGAAGTTTTTTCTGCTCTTTTCAGTTTTTCGCTTGACGAAACATTGTCGTTAAAAAAACATTATCAAGACCTGTTGGAAAAGACTCAAAAAAAATATATGAATAATAAAAATTCAGAAGAATTTATAGGCGCAATTTCTTCATTGCAAGTAGTATTAGGTGATTTGCATTATTACGATGACGAGCTTGATGATGCTGGAGTATATTATGAAAATGCCATACAAGCTCTCCGCAATTTGGAGCAAAAGAATTATGACAAAGAAAGTGAGGAAGAAAAAGGAAATAAAGAAATGACTCTCGAACAACTATATCTTTATGTGCGCAATATGTTAAGGTTAGGCATGATTTATGAAAAGCGTAAACAATATGATTTTGCCTACTTGACTTATGGTGAACTTTGCAAACGAATTATTCGTGAACGTGATATTGCAATCAGAGAATTAAAAGCTGGGATAGTATTAAGAAAAAATAAAGATAATGACTATGTATTCATAAAAGCTTCAGCAGTAAAAGGGATATGCACAGAAAAAGAGGAGTATTACGATAATATTGAAGCTCCTAAGGTACGTTTCTTATCAAAGCCGATTCCAACTTCAACAGCTTTTCCGCAGCCATTATATTTTAAAGATATATCGCCAAACACTAATGAAATGTTGTTTAAAAAAATGACATTCGAAGGATTGAAAATTCTTTATTTGCCATTTATCGCAAAACTCCAAGTACTTGAAAAAAGCCATACTGGAGGCATTGCCCGCAATCATCTGGAGCAGTTGGAAAAGGAATTTAAGTTTCTTACGTTCGTCACTGATCATGAAGATGCGAAACTCCTTGAAGCTGAATTTTATTCACGTTTGGCAGATATTTTGTATTGCAAAAACTCAGACTTGAAATGCAAAAAGGATAAAAATAGAGGAAACGATACAAATGAAGATAAATCAAGCGATAATAAAAGTAACAAAGATAAAGAAAATTATTCTTGCACAGCTTGTTATTATTACCATAAAGCACTCTCTATTTTGTTAGATTTAGATGATTATAAAATAAAAAATAAAAATGAAAATACTGTGATAAAATTACTTTCAGAAAGCGTCAAGCGAATAAATCAAAATTACAATGTGAAATACTGTACAGTATTGGCAAGGATACTTTCAGACTGGGGTAATGTATTTTTTTCTTGTGATAAGCTTAAAGAGTGCGGTGATCCTAAAAAATGCAAAAACTGTGAAGAAAATGAAGGTGTCTGCAAGTATAAAAAATGCTATATTCTTGATTCAGAAGACAGCAATACATACCAAGCATATAAAACGGATGCTTTTAAAGCTAAATTAAAAAAATACATTAACTATATAGAATCTGAATCTAAAAAAGAAAATAGAGATGCCCTTTTAAAGGCATTTGGAAAGCCAGAGATAGAATTTTCAAAAATGGAAATAGCCTTTGCTATGTACGCTATATCGTTGAAAGCATATACTAAAGCTAACCTGCACAAACGTTCAGCTTACCAGATATTTAAAATGCTTCGTTTATTCAAATATTATGAAATTGATGACTCTGAATATATCAAAGAATTGAGTCAAAAAGCCATTCGCTCATTATGGCATGCATCTGAAGAGTTGAATACGCTTGAATTAAATAAGCGCAGAAAGGATTTTGGCAAAAATACTGTTAAAGAATATGTACCTTTGCAATATATTTTGGTAGATAACGAAATCAATAGGATACGAATTTTGGTAAAATATTTGGAGTTGAAATCAGATAAAACTGCTGAAAAACTGAGAGAATATTACGATATGTATATAGCATCACCTTATGGAATTAATTACAGCATTGTAGCGCGTATTTATCAGTTATGGTTGAAATCAATTGTTAATTATAAGGCGTATCAAATGCTTATTTATAACGAAAAATATAAAAAAGAGAAAGATGTATTTTGGAAAGAAAATGATAAAGGAAATAATGAATTAAAAACGGAAATAAAATTTCTTTTATATAAAGACTTATGCGATAATCCTATTAAGATAATTTTTAAAGAGTATTTTAAATTAAAGAATTATAATGTTGATAAAGAAATGAAAGTTGAAGAGTTAAAAAAAATGAAAATTGAAATATTGGAAAAACTCATCGCTGAAACAATTTTTTGCTTCAAAGAAATTATCCGATTGTCAAAAACAATGGGCGAAACTTATCTCTTTAATAATTATTTTATGGGATCAATACACAAAAAACTTTCTTTTTGGGTAAGAAGATATGAAGTGTATAAAAAAGATTTTTGTAAAGGAAGTAAAACAAAAATAGATGAATATTTAGAAAATTATCTTGGCGAAGAATGGAGAGAGCAATTATCTGGTTATTATGAAAATCATCAAGCGTTGCTACACTATTATAAATGTTTAGAAATGCATAATGAAGGCAGAGCTTATCATAACATGATAGACAGTATGTGTTACCTTAAAGATGATTACAACGATCGTTCTGATCATTTTAACATCGCAGAAGAGAGGCATAATATATTGAACAACGATATTGAAGAGAAAATTAAGAATTTTAACAAGCTTTACAAAGAGTCTGAGCTATATAAAGTGGATAATTATTTTGAAAAAATTGATAAAGAAGATGAGGCTGATGATAAAGATAAAAAGGAGCAATGAGTATGTTCACAAAAAAGCATTTAAGCATTGGAATAGAGAGCAAATCTGCTTCTCTTTTTGCAAATTTAATCATCGCAAATATACGGCAAATAATTTATGGTTCAATTAACCTTCCAACCTATAGGAATTCCACATGAAAAAACTAACCATCGCCATTTTCCTCGTTCCAATGCTGCTTTTTGCACAATCAGTATGGAACGGCACGATTGATATCAATTCTTGGTACACAGGCAATGAGTCAGCTACCACATACACCCTCACCACCGCCGAGCAACTCGCAGGTTTAGCGCAACTTGTGAACAACGGCACTGCGACATTCAGCGGTAAAGCCATAACGCTTGGTGCAAACATTGCTTTGAACGATACCAATGCACAAGGCGGCTGGCGAAAATGGAATGAAAGTAACGCACCTGCGAACAAGTGGATTCCAATAGGCAATGCCGCTAACAATTTCAAAGGCAAATTTGACGGTAACAGCAAAGTTGTCAGTGGACTTTACATAAATAATAGCAATGCTGATTATCAAGGTTTGTTTGGCGTTGCATCTGATGGAAGCATAAGCAATCTTGGTTTAACTGGTTTTTATTTAGCTGGTGGAAAATATGCAGGTAGCATAGTTGGCTTTACACACTGTATGGCAAGCAATAATAACGATACGCAGTATTGTTCGGATGGTGTTATGAGGAACTATGGCGCTTTACATGATAATCGTGATGGCAAAACATACAAAATAGTTATCATAGGTACGCAAATATGGATGGCTGAGAATTTGAATTATAATGTAAATGGTAGCAAGTGTCATAAAGATTTAGAATCCAACTGTAATACATACGGTAGGTTGTATGATTGGAATACGGCTATAACAGCTTGTCCCATTGGATGGCATTTATCCAGTTATGATGAGTGGTACACGTTAATAATGACTATTGATTATTCAATGGCAGGAAAAAAGCTGAAGGCAATAAATGGATGGAATACGAATGACGGCACGGACAACTATGGTTTTTCGGCTCTCCCTGCCGGTAACTATAGCATCACTTATGGTTTTTCGGATATTTACGGGTCTGGTTATTGGTGGAATACTAGGGAATATGATACTACTCAAGCTTGGATGTGGATGATGTCCAATGGTACCAATAGTATGTCCAGTATCCGAAGTAATAAGTCAAACTTGTTTTCTGTGAGGTGCTTGAAGGACTAACGCTACAATTAGCAAAGCCAGCTATAAGCATTTATGTATTGCATTATGGTTAGAGTGTAGATTGATTTTTTTGAGGAAAATATGAATTTTTTGAAATTATCATGGATAAAATTTTGCGATGCTAGAATTGCAAGAGAGGTCATTAATTTAAACTTGTGCAATGATAGCACAAAAGGAGCCAATATGATTATTTGCATTTTTGCAATTCTTTTTTCTGTTGTAGTGTATGCTCAACAGAGTATTACAATAACAAATTGCTATGCAATCGGCAATGTATTTGGTACAGACTATGTTGGCGGAATAAATGGCGCAAACGCTACAGTTATAAACTCATACTTCATAGGGAACATAACAGGAGCTGGGGGCGGTAGTGCCGGCGGCATAAGCGGCTCAAACGCCACTACAGAAAGTTCCTTCTACAACTCAGACTCCACAGCCGTAGACAACCAAATCGGTATACCAGCATCCACAGAACAAATGAAAGACCCAAACACTTATACAAGCTGGGACTTTGCGAACATATGGTTCATATTCTCCAATGTCAATGAAGGCTACCCCTTCTTCGGAGCCCAGATTCCGAACCTCAAAGATGCGAATATAGAAGCACAACCGTCATACCCATACACAGGATACCAAATAAAGCCAGCAACAGTGACTCTTGGAGGCAACACTCTTTCAGAAAACTTTCACTATACAATAAACTATTCCAACAATGTCTATATTGGCACAGCCACAGTCACTATAACAGGAATAGGCGGTTACATCGGCTCAAAATCCATTAACTTCACAATAACTCCCTCAGAAGATCCAAATCCTCCGTTCCCATCAGACGCACCAATAGCCGCAGCTACATTCTCAGAAACCCTAACCCTAGCAGATGTTCTCCTGCCAGACAACGGCTACAACTGGAAAAATCCAACGACTAAAATAGACAATGCTGGCCACAACCAGGAATTTGACGCAGAGTACACGGATTCGAACTACGTCAACAAGGCTGCGGGACAAATAATAGTGAATGTGGCGAAGGCAAAAGGCTCTGGCGAAGTTGACATAAAAAACTGGACATACAAAGACAGTGCAAGCACTCCATCGGCAAGCTCCACAACAAACAATAAGGACAGCGTAGTTTATGAATACAAGGGTAGAGACGGAACAATCTATCAGCAATGCCAGGAAAAGCCTAAAAACGCCGGTACCTACACTCTTATAGCAACATTCCCAGAAACCCAAAATTATGAACCTTATGAAACAAGTAAAAATTTCACAATCCATAAAGCAACCGGAACCTGCGAAGTCTCTATGGCAAACTACACAGCCGGCCAAAACAAACCATCTCCCAAGCCTCACTCCGACTCAAACGGAGAAGACAAAGTATCCTACATCTACACAGGCAATGGCCACAACAGCAGCGACCCACCAGCCAACGCCAGCGAAACCGAATACAAAATCACAGCCATTTTCGCTCCAACCGACAACTACGACACATGCAAAGCCTACAATACATTTTATATCCATGCCGCTGGAGATCCCATACAAACCCCAACAGGAAAGACACTTCTTTACACAGGCGACACGCTCACAGGTGTTGACTTTAGTACCGGATATGACATAACAGGCAACAAGGCTGTCAACGCCGGAGATTATGTTGCGACTCTCACTCTTACAGGCGGTAACTTCTGGCAAGATGACAATTCACAAAACAGCAG
>WQTK01000204.1 GCA_009786285.1 Candidatus Fibrimonadales bacterium
AACGCCCGCAGGCACACGAGCTTTGCCGCTGTTTACATGACTCCAATTTACGAAAACACCGATGTTGAAATAAACCCCGCCGATTTGCGAGTGGACACGTATCGCTCAAGCGGAGCCGGCGGCCAATACATAAACAAAACCGATTCTGCCGTGCGCATAACCCACACTCCAACAGGCATAGTGGTTAGCTGCCAAACTGAACGCAGCCAAATTCAGAACCGCGAAACCGCCATGAAAATGCTAAGGGCCGAGCTTGTCCAGTATTACAAGGATGAGGAAGAAGCAAAGCGAAACGAGCGCGCCGCAGAAAAACGCAAAATAGAATGGGGAAGCCAGATTCGCTCATATGTGCTGGACGACCGCAGAGTAAAGGACACCAGGACAGGGCACGAAACATCGAACACGGAAGCCGTGCTGAACGGAGACATAAAGGCATTTGTGAAAGCGTATTTATTAAAAGTTTCTATATTTACACAATTATGCGTGCTACACTTTTATTTTTAGCTCTTTTTTGCGCATTTGGCAATGCCTTTGCGCAATTGCTTCCTGATGCAAAGCCAATACCAACTCCTATGGCAGACTCCACAGGCAAACCGATGCTGATGGATTTCAGCATTAAGCTAACCGGCATAAAGGATGCCAATATGCCTTTTTCTGTGTTCAGCTCACGGCCGCTGATGATATACTACTTTAGCCCGCACTGCCCGCACTGCAAAAAAGGCTACAACGGGTTTCAGCAAGTCGCTAAGGAATACGAGCAAAAAGGCTTGACCGGCATTGCAGTTTCAGTTGGCAGCGTTGGCAAAAGAGATATTATGATGTTCATGGAAGAGCATAACGCTTCTATTCCATTCTTTCAAGACGCCGACCAAGGATTCGGCAACAAATACGGCGATGGCTACGTCCCAAGGCTTTACCTGATTTCCGCTGACGGAAAAGTTACCCGTTACACAAATACAGATGGCGATGGCCTGAAAGACGTTAGAACTGACATAGATAAGCTGCTGGGCATAAACAAATAATGATTGAAGCTTACGCAGAGCTTTCGAGAGGCATGGATCCGGCTCTGGTTATTGTTCTTTCCGAGCATTTGAGCTGGACGTCGGAGCATCCGGAAAGTTTTCCGCATAGCGAAAATATTTCGCAGAGCCAGACGGCGTGGCTTATGGCTTGCGAAGGATTCTCGGAAATTGAGCATAAATTTTCGGAGAGGCTTTATGAATGGCATGCCAAGTGGCAGCAAAGATTTGAAATAGAAGGCACGGCGCAGGCAGTCGCAGCAGGCGCAGAAGCCATAAAGAAAATCAAAAATTCAAAAGAACGTGAAAAACGGGCAAAAGACCTCTATCTGGGCACAGTTCACTTAATGGTTGGCGATGCTCAAAAATATGTTGTCACCTTAAACAGCCGCGCAGAATTCTTGCAAGAGACCATTCGCAAAACTTGGCACAAGAATTGCCTAAGCGATTCTTATTCAAAAATACTTCCAAGCTTGGAAAGTTCGTTTCAAAGCCATGAAGAGACATTTTTTGAAAACGTAAGAATAGCGTTCTTTGAAGACCAAAAAGATTCTGCGCCTAGCATTGCAAGGAAAGAATTTTTGGAAACGATAATGGAAAATGATGATTGCAATTTTATTTTAAATTTCTATTTTTCAAAAGTTTTTCGCCATGTGTCTAAAATCTCTTCTAACCTGTGCAGGTTCTATTCCAAAAAATGGGCTTTGTACGCAAGGGGTTTCAGAAGCAGGCAAAACTTGTTACCCTTGGGATAAATATGGAGCTATTTTTAGTCATTCTCTCCTTCCTCGCGCTGGTCGCGCTCGCCGCTATTTTGAACACGCAACGCAAAATTCTCAGCGCGCTTAAAAACCTGCACATTCCGGAGCCTCCAAAGCCACAGAAAATCGAATTCCCGAAAGTTGAATTTCCGAAAATCGAGATTCCCCCGGCAAAGGAAGTTGTTTTGGATTTGAACCCTGTTGTGGAAGCTGTCAACAACATTCGCATTCCGGAGCCTTTGCAACCACAAAAAATCGAATTCCCAAAAATTGAATTCCCAAAAATAGAGATTCCTCCGGCAAAAGAAGTTGTTTTGGACTTAAACCCTGTTATAGCAGCAATCAACAGCCTGCAAGACAAGGAAAATGTGGCGTTTGCGCAAAGCGACTTGATAAAAGCGTTGCAAGAAACCTCTGCTCTTATGCGGGTGAACCAAGCCGAATTCCAAAGCGGCCTGGAGGCCTTCCACAAGGCAATAGACAAGATGCTTGCTCAAATTCCAAACAGTGAAAAGGAATTGAATACGCAAAAGGAATTCATGCAAAAATTCGAAGAATCATTTGTGAAAGTTCAGGAAAGCGCCGCAGAAGCCATGAACGCCAACTCGCTTCGCCTTCAGGAAATTTTAACGGAATTTGTGAATAAATGAGTGTTTACAGCGAATCTTTGGCAAAAAGCTTGCAGGAAAAAATCGCTTTTTTCAAAAGCGCTAATTTGAGCGAAGAAGCGGAGCTATTGCAAAAGAGGCTAAACTCGCTCGCAGAAAAACCAGCAGAAAACACCTCTGCTGCCGTAAAAAAAATTCAAGCAAAAAATCCGATAATAGAAATAACGCGCAATAACCTGCAAACCAAGCTTGCCTCAGAAACTCGCCGCATTCCGGAATTGGAAAAGCAATATATTCTGAAAAGCGCAAGCAAGGCAAAAACGCTAAAAGAACTGGAATCCCTGCAAATAGCCTACATAGAAAGGTTGCTGAAAATTCGCCGCGCCAGTTGCGCATCTTCCGCAAGGGCACAAGATTTTGCACCCCTGAATGGCAATACGGTTGGAGACACCGGCCCTTATAACAACGAAAAGGCCTTTAGCGACGCATTGCAGTTGATTTATTCCCAAGACCCGCTCTGGATAGAAGATTTCAAAGAGCTGTATTTCTCTATACTAAACCCTGATTAACTTTTCTTAGTTGAGAGTTGAGAATTGAGAGTTGAGAGTTATTTTTAGCATGTAACGCTTAAATTCGTTAAAAACAACATTTTTCAAGTTTTTTCACTCTCCACTCTCCACTCTCAACTCTCCACTAGCCATGATGTCCGAGTTAATCATTTACTATATTATTATTCATGATAACATTTTTTATTGGTTTAAGCATTCTTCTTGTGGGATACCTTACTTACGGCCGGTTTATTGAAAGCCAGTTTAAACCGGATCCCAATCGTGCTACCCCAGCGGTTAAAGTCAACGACATCTATGATGACAAACAAGCCCTTTCACACAAAAGCTGCTTGTTGCTGCATTTTCTGCACATAGCAGGCGCTGGCCCGGTAGTTGGAGTTATATTAGGGGCTAAGTTTGGACCTATAGTATTTTTGATTATCCCGATAGGAAACATTTTAGGCGGCGCGGTTAAAGATTATTTTTCAGGAATGGTCTCCATCAGAAACAAAGCCGGCACCTTTTTGACTGTATCAAAGAAATTTTTAAGCCCCAAGCTTGCTGTTCTGGCAACTACCTTTGTGGTAATAGCCCTGTTTGCCCTGGCAACTTCTTTTACCAATGTGTGCGCCGGAATTTTAAATTCAAACAAAATTATGAATTTTTCGGATTTTATAAGCATTGAAAACCCCTTCATTCTTTGGATTTTCATACTGTTTTTATATTACACGCTTAGTTCTTTTTTCCCCATAAGCTCTTTTACATCTAAAATTAGCTATCTATTCGGAGTTATTTTAATCATCTCCACCGTATCCATTTTGTTTTTTGGCGCAGGCTATCTGGACAAGCTCCCTGAATTTAACGTAAAAGATTTCGCTTCCAATTTTATGCAGCATCCGCAGCATCAGCCTATTTTGCCAATGTTGTTTGTAACAATAGCTTGCGGAATAATAAGCGGTTTTCACAGTTTGCAAAACCCTATTACAGCCGGCATAGAATCAAACGAGAAAAACGGAAGGCAAACTTTTTATGGCATGATGGTTGCAGAAGGCTTTTTAGGCATGATTTGGGCTGCTGTTGGAGTTTTGGGCTATAGCCTTTACCCTGAGCTTTTGAGCGTAAACAACGGGCCTAAAATAATATCAACAGCTACACGGGGCATTGTAACCAATCCTATTTTAGCCGAGATAATCCTAATTAGCGTTGTTGTATTGGCAGTCACAACCGCAGATGCAGCACTCCGCACCCTCAGGCTCCTGATATCGGATATTTTCAAATTTCAGCAGAAATCTTCCGAGGATCGCTTTTTGCTTTGCCTGCCTATTTTGGGTATATGCGCGATAATGGTGTTTTGGAGCAATATAACGGATGGCTTCGTGGTTATGTGGAATTATTTCAGCCTCACAAATCAAATGATTGCCGTGATAAGCCTTGCCATCTCTCTTTGCTATATGAGAGCCAGGAAAAAATCAGCGATTTACTTGCTTTTGCCAATGGCGTTTTTATGTTTTGTGGTGTTCCTGTATTTATTCTGGGTTAGCCCTGAGCAAATAGCAGGCGCTCCAAAAGGTTTTGGCCTTAGCTATCCGATTGCGTGTTCAATGGCTGGTCTTTGTTCTTTTCTCTCTTGCTGGTATTGCATAAAGCATGGAAATACATTGGCTGAATTGACAGACCAGAAAAAATTCAGCCCTGATGAAGATTGAGAATTTCTTCGCAAGCTCCTACGGGGTCAAAGCTATGCCACACAGCGCCTAGCACGGCGGCTCCGCTGAATCCCAGCTCCGCAAGCTCTGCGATGTTGCTTGCTTCAACGCCGCCAAGCGCAAATAGCTTTTGCTGATGTGTTTTTTTCCAGGCAGCTATGCCTTCCCTGAGTTCCTCTTTGCTGTATTTTGCTTTGTATCCGTGCTTGGAAATTGAATCAAACACGGGGGAGAGAAAACGAATTTCAGAGTTTGTTTTTTCCAGTTCTTCAAAACTGTGTGCAGAGCCTGGCCAGGGCAAAATTTTATCATGCCATTTGAAGTTAAATCCCAAAAGCCATCTTTCCAGCAGAGCATCTGGCATTTGCGGCTTTCTGGCATAGAGCGTTTGCAAGCCTTTTTCAAACATCTGCTCCAGCATTTCATGTTCGCCGGCAAAATTATCGGGAGAGGAAATCAGGGCTATTTGGAACATATTTTTCTAATTTACAAAAATGTATCTTTCCAAAATTTACACTCGTACCGGCGACGGAGGCTCCACTTCTCTTATAGGAGGCGAGCGGATTTCAAAGTCGCATTTGCGCTTGGAATGTTATGGAACCATAGATGAGCTGAATGCTTTCACTGGCAAGCTGAAAATTCTTTGCAAAGAGAGCTATTTAAACAACATTCAAAAAACGCTTTTTGATATTGGGTCTATTCTTGCCAGCAGCAAGGAGTGGAACGGCATGCCGAGCATAAGCCAGGCCAATATTAAAGAATTGGAAGACGAAATTGACAAGATGAATTCTGAGCTTAAGCCCTTAAAAGAATTTACCATTCCCGGCGAAAATGAAATAAACGCAGAAGCTCATATTTGCCGAGTTGTTTGCCGCAGAGCGGAGCGAATTTTGTGCAGCGCAAAAGAAAACGGAATAGCCATAGACGATTTCGTTATGGCTTATATCAACAGACTTTCGGATTACTTTTTTGTTCTATCTCGTTATGCTGAACATCTACAGGGCAAATCCACCGCCAAGCTCTAGCACAAAGCCCTGTGTGAACTGGCTGTTTGTGTTTCCACCAAAATAATATTTGCCGTTCACGTAAGGCTTTACTATTGGTATGACTGTAAGGCGAACTCCTGCGATTATATGGCCGCCAATGCCGGTTGTATAGCTTTCATCTTTCAATGTTTTGGATAAAACTCCCCCTATGTCTTCCGCAGCATCTTCTGGATTGCCAGATGGATTAACCAATCCACCTATGAGATCATCAGTAAGTATTTTGCTGGCGAAATCTGCATTAACTATAGGAATGCTTGCAAAGTAGCTTATGCCTGCGCCTATGTATGGGCGAATAACTGGCAAATCAAAAGGATAGGTTATGGACAAATCTCCATTGACAATTCCGAATATGGGAGATGCTTTATCGAATACCAGATTATACGGAGCATCCGGAGCATATTCCAATGGTATTTCACCAATGGTGGGTATTACCAAATAGCTTTGATATCTGGTAGCTGCTATGTTAAAAGTTCCTTCTATGTCCACAAAAGGAAGAATATCTATCCAAAGCTTGAAACCAATGCCTTTTAAAACATCGGCACTTTCTTGCTTGACTTTTATGTCTCCCAGCGGGCTCGATTTAGCAATTTTATCGCTACCATCCAGCGAACCGGTGTTCATTACATAATGGGCGCCAACGCCAATGATGGCAAAAGCTTGAACTGAGGCAAAAAGGGCAAAAGCCGCGGCTAAGGTAAAAATTTTTCTCATAATGGTAATATAGAAATATCCACCATTGCATATTCCAGCTCTTCCGGCGGCAGGCGGTATTCCCAGATTTTGGCTTTTTTCAGCAATTTGTCGTTTTTTGCCCTCAATTCGTCTATTATGCGCTTGGATTTCACGGTTAAAAAACGGCCGCCCGGTTTCAGAATTTTTTTTGCACGGTCAAAATCTTCTTGCAATGAACCTACGGCACGGCAGGAAACGTAATCCATATTCGCAAGCCCGCAAGTTTCCGCTCTGCGCTGAATCATTTCAATATTTTGCAAACCCAGCTTCTGTTTCACCGAATTTAAAAATTCGCATCGTTTTTTGCGAGGCTCAATTGCGTAAAATTTTATCTGCGGCAAATGGATGCATAGCGGAATCACAGGGAAGCCTGCACCCGAGCCTATGTCTGCCCAAGTTAAGTTGAGAGTTGAAAGCTCCGAGTTGAGAGTTAGAATTTCTGCGAATTTTAGCGAATCTGCAACGTGCCTTGCCATCAGTTTTTGCTCATCGTTTTTTGATACCAGGTTTGTGGTTTTATTCGCTTCTATTAGAAGATCGCAGAAAATTGAAATTTTATCCATTAAGGCTTTCCACCCATTTTGTTTCACTTTTTCATAGACTGCAACTGGTTAACCCAGACAGCGAAGCTCGCATTTTGCAAATGTTCAAGCATTCTTTGCTTGGCCACGTTCTCATTTTTGTTTATGCCGGAAAATGTTTGGCCAAAAGTCTGTATGTCTATCAGAGAACCATCGCAGGTTGTAATGGTTATTTGCGGGGTGTAAGTACATCTTATCATGGCAGTCGGCACAATTTTGCATGAGGGCTTTGAAGCTGCGACGTTAAACCCGTTGCCATAGCAACCGCCTATCTTTAAGCCGGCATCAGACAATTTTTTAAATAAAATTATGCCGGTTTCGTCTCCGTTGCCTGTCCAGTAAAACTCAGTTCTCAAATTTACGTTTGTCTTGGCTGCCGCAACAACAGAGCGCCTTTCCATCTCTTTAGCCCTAAGAGAATCCAAAAGGTTTTTGACCTGGGTTTCGTCCATTTTCCTGATTTTTTTCACAAAATCCGCAAGAATAGCCACTCGTTCTGCCTCCAGTTGCGCCTCCAATTCTTTTTCAAACGCCTCTCTTTCTTCATCGGCATACGCCTGAACTCCAATGAGTCCGATTAGCAAGAATAAAATACACAATCTCATATTCGGAAATATAGAAATATTTTCGCTATTTCGCAATCTTGAAAGTTTTTCCATTTACTTTCACAATGTATATGCCTTGAGGCATATTGGAAATGGATACGCTTTTGCCTCTTAAGTCATATATGCGAACATTTTCTGCTTTGATTAATTCTTGAATTGTGAAATTCCGCACTATGCCAATGGATGTTATTTGCTGCTTCAGGTAGCATCTTTCGAGAGCCGTTTCGCCTTCAGGGTTCCAGTCGTAAGTCTCTATGTTGCAAGCTAGTCTTTCTGCTTCTAGCACTGCCGCTCTTGCGTCTGCGTCTGTCATGCAAGCATCGTTGTACCACTCTATGCCGGATACCTCTGCGCACTGGCTTTCGTTTCTGGCTACGCATTCGTTGGCTATCACAATATCTGTCTCAAGATCACAGGAAGAGACAACCGGTACGCAAGCCGTACCCGTCCAGTACTCTGTGCATTTCTGTTCCTC
>WQTK01000205.1 GCA_009786285.1 Candidatus Fibrimonadales bacterium
AAAACGGCGGCTCAGGCTCTTTTTACATACTTTGGAGCGGCCTCTATAAGCCAACCACCGCAGGTGCCATTCCATACTACACCGGCCAATATGCGCCAAAAAACAGAAACGGCTCCAAGCGCGGTTTTGCGTTTGTAACAATAGGCGCTGGAATTGAAGATTTCACAAAGCCGGCCCGCGAAACGGAGATAGCATTTACCAACACCATCAACGCTAATATGACAAAAAGCATATTGCAGCTTGGCTCAGCGGCTATGATCCTGTTCCTGATGGTTATATTTGTGGCAATTCTCTTCTCGTCTTATTTGACAGACAATATCAAACTGCTCATAAAAGGCATATCTCGCTTTCGTTCCGGCGAGTGGCAGTTCCGGCTGCGGTCAGACATAAAAGATGAGTTCGGCACGCTTGCAAATTCATTTGACGATATGGCAGACAGCATTGAAAACAGCGTTAACGAACCGATTTCAATTATTGATATGAATTATAAAGTAATTTATATGAATAGTTGCACGCTCAGTGTTATAAACAAAACCCTGGATGAGGTTATAGGCGTTGCTTACGATAATGTGAGCATTTATCCGAATGGCTCAAAATATGATCCCATTGCCGCGCTGCATGAAGACAGAGAGGCTCAAATATATTACATGAGCGACAACAAACGCTATTACAAGGGAACCGCGAATTACATTGTTGACCAAAATGGCAAAAAAAACGGTTACATAATAATGACCAATGACATAACGATAATAGAGGAAGCCAGAAAGAACGCAGAGCAGGCAAGCCATGCCAAGAGTGATTTCCTCGCAAGGATGAGCCATGAAATTCGCACTCCAATGAATGCTATAATCGGCATGGCAAGCATAGCCCTTAACAAGGATATGCCTGCCCCTATCCGAGAACATTTGCAAACAATTAAAGGTGCCGGCACAAACCTCTTGTCCATAATAAACGACATCTTGGATATTTCAAAAATTGAAAGCGGAAAAATAGAAATCATTCCAAAGGATTATTTATTCTCATCTTTGATAAATGACGTTGTAAGCATTGTCAGGACAAAAATAGTTGATTCAAAGATACGTTTTGATTTGAATATTGATGGCGACATACCTAACGCTCTTTTTGGCGACGAAGCGAGAATTCGGCAAGTGTTGCTGAATGTTTTGGGCAACGCTGCCAAATATACGAAAGAGGGATTTATATATCTTTACGTTTCCGGGAAAAGAGTCAAAGATACGTTGCATTTGGTCATATCAGTCGCAGATAGCGGCGTTGGCATAAAACAGGAAGATATTTCAAAACTGTTCAAAAGCTTTGCTCGCGTGGACTTAAAGGCCAATATTGGCATAGAAGGCACAGGGCTTGGGCTTGCCATAACAAAGAGCCTTGTCAATGCAATGGGCGGAAATATAAGCGTTGAATCGGAATATGGCAAGGGTAGCACCTTTACCATTACGCTGCCGCAAAAGATACGCTCGCTGAAAAGCTTGAATGATGCTGATAGCGCGGAAAAAGATAATAACTTCGTAATAAAATTCAATGCGCCAAAAGCGAAAGTTCTTGTTGTTGACGACCTCAATACAAATCTGAAAATAGCCGAAGGTTTAATGGAGCCTTACAGAATGCAAGTTGATTCATGCCTTAGCGGGCAGAAAGCCATTGATTTGATAATGAAGTCCGACACGGAAAAACGCCTTTACGACGTGGTGTTTATGGACCATATGATGCCGGAAATGGATGGCGTGGAAGCGACAAAGCACATAAGGGGGCAGGGTTATGATTTCCCGATAATCGCATTGACTGCCAACGCTGTTTCCGGAGCGAAGGAAATGTTTTTGGAAAATGGGTTTAATGATTTTTTATCAAAGCCCATAGATATGGCGGAATTGAACGCTGTTTTGAAAAAGTGGCTGCCCAAGGAAAAACAGGAAGACGCGAATCACACAGTGCAGGCTTTTAAATTGGATTTTTCATTGCGAATGCTTGCCGTGCTTAACAAAGACTTAGTTTCAAAAATGGCAGAAATAGAAAAGTGCCTTGAATCCGAGGATTATCATTTATATACTGTTCATGTTCACGGGATAAAGAGCGCAACTGCAAGCATAGGGGCTAAGGAAATATCAGAGCTTGCAAAAACGCTGGAAGCAGCCGGCAAAGAGAAAAACGCTGAGTTCATAAAACTCAATACGCCCAAGTTCATGGCAGATTTGCAGGGTTTAATAGACAGCATAAATATGCGTTTTAAAGGAAACCCGGAGAAAAAGGCATTGGATTCCGGAGCTTTTGTCAAATTGAAAAAATTGAAAGAGGCACTTAAGGACTTTGACACGGATGTTATAGACGAGGCTTTGGACTATTTGCTTGATTTTGAGCGAACAGAGGGCATTTTGCAAAATGTGCTGGCCAACAACTATGACAACGCCATAACTATGATAGAGAATTTGCGCAGTTAGAATTGGTTTGTTTTCTATATTAATAGCAGGAGACTTTGAAATGCTGTCATTTGCTCATATATGCTTGAATGTGAAAAATCTGGAACGCTCTATGGAGTATTACCAGAAGCTGGGGTTTAAACCTAAGTTTAAATTTACCCGGAATGGCCGGCATTATGGGCATTATCTGGAAATTTGCCGCGATAATTATATAGAGTTGTTTGAAAACCCGGATATGAACGCGCCGGTGAATACCGGAATTATGCATTTTTGCCTTGAAAGCAAAAATTTGGATGTTTTTATAAAAGATTTGGATTCTAAAGGAATTGCATACACCGACAAAAAACTCGGTTGCGACAACACTTGGCAAATTTGGCTAACAGACCCAGACGGAAACGCTTTTGAAATTCATCAATACACTGCCAAAAGCCTGCAAAAAACCGGCGGCGAAGCAGAAGCGGATTGGTGAATTATCCGAGCCAGCATTGCAAGCTTGTATAGGTATTTGAAGCCCTAGTATTCAAGGCCACCGCTTAAAAAGGACTAAAGCAATAAGCCCTATTATTACAATTTGGATTACAGCTCTAAATAATAAACTAATATCTACAATATTGAAAATATTATTAAAAGTATAGTCCAATATTTTGTTTATACATATAATAACAAGTACACATGCAATTGCTTTAGCAAAATTATATCCTCCACTCATAAAAACTCCTTTATAAAAGAAAAAATTGAAATTAATACAAAAAGACCTACAACTAACCATTTCCAGCTAATAGAGTCTAATATATTTGAAAGAATGTCTACTATCTTCCAAAAGTTGAAAATAATTAATAATACAAGCAATAACCCAATAGTCGCTTGTATTATTAATTTCCAATTGCTAATAATACTTTCTACTACCATAATTCTTATACCGAAGATTGTATTTCAATTCCTTCTATCGAACTTGAAAAGGGAATTCTTTCAATAGAAGCCGAAGACGAAGTTGTTGTTCCCGATGAAGAAACCACAGCAGAAACTTTGTTATCGTCACCGCCATTGCTATCACCAGAGCAAGAAAGCGTAAACACAAAGACAAGCTCTAAGCCTGCCAATAAGAACAAACGATTGTTTTTCATAATAAATTCCTCTTTTACGCCTACTCTTTTTAACCGATTTTCAGCTTTCCTCGTCTCTCAAAAAACCACCCTTTTTTGAGAGGTTTTTCACCCCTTAAAATTTGACAAAATCGCCGTTTTTTTCTATATTTGTAGTGTATCAAAAAAGAGTGGTTTTTTGATAATGTCTATTTTTTATGCCTTTTCCCGATAGTTTACGGCTTTGTTCGGCACGAAAAGCCTGAAAATTCCCTGAATTCTGGCCAATTCTGATTCTGACAAGTGGCGAATTTCGCTCAAAAACGCCAAAAGTGTCAACATATGTTGGCAAAATGAGGGGGTTTCATTTTTTTGCCATTTTTTCTAAAAATATTTATTATATTTGTATTATGCAAAAACACAACATTAAAAAGCTGGCAGAGACAAAGCCTAAAAAATTGTCAAAATGGGCTAAGTGGTGGCAAAAACACCCTGAGGGCATAGGTTTAAAAATTTTGGATATGAGAGCCGTATTGAGGTGATATGAGATATTTAATTGATACGAATATATTCCTTTTTGCTATACAAGAAAAAGATAAGCTCAATAAAGAAGTTTTAAGTATCATAACCGATTATGAAAATAAAATTTACATTAGCTCCGAAAGTCTAAAAGAAATCATCTTGTTATTGCGAGCTAATAAAATTGAAGTACCTGCTTGGAAAACGACTATGGACATTTTCTTATCAGCAGAAGATTTTGGATTTACGGTGGATTATTTTAAAAGAGAACACATTCTTGCGCTTGGCAAAATAGAGCCTGTTCCTGAGCATAAAGACCCTTTTGACCATGCAATAATGGCACATGCAATAGCAAATAAGATAACATTGATAAGCTCTGATACCCAAATGCAGAATTATACAAATCAGGGATTAAAATTTCTTTGGAATAGATATAAATAACTAGGTGGCGAAAAGCTGAGTTAACCATTACCCCGGGTTCAGGCTGCAGAAGAATTCTGGTCTGTGAAAATCCGGTTCCGGGGTGTTAATTTGAAATGCGGAAAGCCAGTGCCGCTCCTCTGCTAAGTCTGCGCATTTATACAGGTTGCCGTCTAACTGGAACACATTCCATTTTTCCTCCGATCCCAATAAAACAAAGGGAATTTGCACGGAAAGCACCCACCTGTAGAAGCCTTTGTCCATGGAAATTCCGCTTGGCACTCTTATTATTTGGGCATATTCGTCTTTTGAAAGCTCCGTTCTGTTTTGCCTGTCTTTGCCTCGTGCCGCATAGCACACGCCCTTTGAATTGAACTCAAAATTTGCGTACCCGTTGCTTTTGTCCAGCATTCTCAAGAAAACTTCCACGCAGGAATCCTGCCAAACAGGCTCGCCGTCCTGTTCCTTGTTTTGGCAAAAACAGCTCTGCGCCTCTTTAACCGCAAAATTCACCGCTATGGATTTTGCGCATATTTCAACCGAAGCCCCCACGGAAACCGAAGAGGTTCTTTTCCATAAAGGCCTAAGGTAAAATAGGTGCATGTATGAAAGATAGTAAACGCAGATTTTGTTACTCAGTTGAGAGTTGAGAGTGAAGAGTTGAGAGTGAAAAACTTGAAAAACCATGTTTTTTAGCAAATTTAGACGCTATATGTAAAAATAACTCTCAATTCTCAATTCTCAACTCTCAACTAAGATGAGTTAATCTGCATTACAGTAGTTTAAGAGTATCACTTTTTCCTAATTTAAGTGTTTAATAGGTATGAATAAGACTCTTTTTGTGTTTTTGCTCGTTTTTGCGGCTCTTTTGCAGGCCGCTCAACAGAAAATTGAACGCTTTTTGCTCTCTGCCGGCGCAAATAACGGCGGTACAGACAGAGTGCTGCTCCGTTATGCGGAAAGCGATGCCAATTCTTTTGCCGAGGTCTTTTCCCAAATGGGCGGAATAGATAAAGGCAATATTCTGCGAATTTCAAACCCAAGCGTCAAAACCATGCAAAACGGCTTTGCGGAGATAGGAAAGCGCTTGCAGGGCAAAAAATCAGACACCAGGAAAGAAGTGCTTGTTTATTACAGCGGCCATGCGGATGAAAAGGGCCTGAGGCTTGGCAACGAAGTCTATAGCTGGGCAGATTTTCGCAAAAGCGTCAATAATCTGAACGCAGACATTAAAATAGCGGTTTTAGACGCTTGCGGCTCCGGAGCCATCACCAGAACAAAAGGCGGCGTTTCCAGACCGGCATTTTTGCAGGACGCAAGCAGCGAAATGACCGGTTACGCATATTTGACCAGTTCCAACGAAAACGAGGCAAGCCAGGAAAGCGACCGCATAAGGGGCAGCTTTTTTACCCATGCCTTGGTGAGCGGCTTGCGCGGCGCGGCAGACATGAACGGAGACAGCAAAGTGACTTTGAGCGAAGCCTACCAGTTTGCGTTCAATGAAACTCTGCAAAATACCCAAAGCACAAGCGGCGGCACCCAGCATCCGAGCAGAGACATGAACCTAGCGGGCACCGGCGATGTTGTGATGACTGATTTGCGCGAGATGAGCGCAGGGCTGGTTTTGGAAAAAAATCTTGAAGGAAGATTTTTTATCAGGGACAACAAAGGGAATTTGGTAGCCGAGCTTTACAAGGCAGGCGGCAAAACTTTGGAACTTGGGCTTCCTGCCGGAGTGTATTCCGTGCAAATGGAAGCTCCGAGCCGCTTGTGGAAGGCCGGAGACATAGAGCTTAAAGATGGCAAAAAACAGGTTCTTTCCATGGAAAGCTTGACAAACATAGACAAGGAAACAGCTATAGCACGTGGCAATTCCGATTCTTTAATGACCAGCCTTGATTCCGCGCGCGCGGCTCCGTTCAAGTTTAATCCTTTTGGGCACAGCACTCAGCCGGAAAACGGCGTGCAGCTTGGTTTTTTCACATATGCAAGCAGAGCTTTTGTTGGAACACAAATTTCTCTTTTAGGCAATATAGCAGGCGGTGATATGGCAGGAACCCAGCTTACGCCGTTTATAAATGCTGCTATCAAGGATTTTTACGGGCTTCAAGGCTCTGCTCTGCTTAACTATGCGACGAATTTTAACGGAGTGCAGGCCGGCATGTTTAATTTTGCGGTGAACGGCAAGGGTTTGCAGGCCAGCACTATAAATATATATGCGCATAACTTGGAAGGAGCGCAAGCTTCCGTTATAAACCTTGGGGGCAAGGTGGTTTATGGACAGTATGGCGTTATAAATGCTGTTGGCAAAACAGACATAGGGCAGGGCGGCGTTATAAATGTGGCTGGCAATGGCGGCAAACTGCAAGGCGGCGTGATAAACGCTGCAGGCAGCACGGAATATGGGCAGGGTGGAGTTATAAATGTGACCGGAAATGCAGGATTGGCTCAGGGTGGAGTTATAAATGTGGCTGGAAAAGCAAGTATTTTGCAGGGCGGCGTTATAAACGTGGGTGGCCATGTTGGCAGGCAGATTGGTATTATAAATATTTCGGCAAAGAGCGATAATACCCCGATAGGCTTGGTAAACATTGTTGGCAACGGCATAATAGACGCAACTTTTTACGCAGATGAAACGGCCAGAACAGGTGTAGCGTTGCATCTTGGAACGCCTTATCTATACAGTGTTTGGGAATATGCCATAGAGCCGAGCTTTGATGGCTGGAACAATACGTGGCCACGGAGTTTTGGTTTTGGCTTGGGAACTCGTTTTGGAATGTGGGGCAATTTCTTAAACCTTGATTACACATTTGTAGATGTTCCTGACAAACGAAATAGCACTATGGGTCTTGGCTCAGACGATGCCAACAGGATGCAAAAATTGAGATTTGGCGCGTCTTACAAGCTTTTGCCCGGTTTTGCGCTTTCCAGCGGCATTACTTTGAATGCTTTGACTACGTCTGGCAGCGAAGATTTTTGGCTTGAGCCTAGAGGCGAATATCATTGGCACTGGAAATTCGGCGAGCACAAAGTCAGGTTATGGCCCGGTTTGTACGCTGGTGTGACAGTGGGGAAGTTTTAAAGCCAGTGGTTAGTGGGGAGTAGCTAGTGGAAAAAATGCACAAAATGTAAACATATGTTTGCAAAATGAGGGGGACCCCCTTGCCAAAACAGAAAAAACTTGTTATATTTGCTTGAAACATACGCTCGCCTCGCAAGGGCGAGCTTTTTCGTTTAAGGAGAATGTTTATGCCAAAAGTTCACAAGCTTATTCCCGTAAGGTTTGCACCACTGTTCATTGACTGGACTTTCAAAGCCGTTTTCGGGAAAATACCAGGAATATCGCTGCTCGCAGCTTTGCTCAACGACTTTCTGCGCAGGGTGCTGCCCTCGCCAATCAAAGAGATAAAATACCTCCCTACCGAGCTTCTTGGGGCTACTCCCGGCAGCAAAAGGGTAATCTTTGACATCCTCTGCGAAGACGGGCAGAAAAGCACATACCTCTTAGAAATGCAAAACGGCAAAATTGAAAACGCTGATGACAGATTTGACATTTATATCGCTCGCATCAAATCCGAGAGCGTCAACAAAGGAGACAAGGACTATATCCTTCCCGGCAGTTTCTTCATAGGCATTCTGAATTACCGCAGG
>WQTK01000206.1 GCA_009786285.1 Candidatus Fibrimonadales bacterium
CAATTCCAACGCCGCCGAACACCCGCCAAAAAATAAATTCAATCATGTTTCCCGGCGTGCCGGCAGTTGTGAAGAAATAAGGCCAGCCTGCGCCAACAGAGCTTATAAAAAAGATAAATCCGGCAGTCAGCATAACTTTGCGGCGTCCGAACTTATCCGCAAAAGTTCCTGCGAAAAACGCTCCGGCGGCCGCGCCCAAAACCGCAATTGAAGCCGCAAGCCCAAGCTGCGCATCGTTTGCGCCAAGCTTAAACCGCAAGGCATCCAAGGTGCCATTTATAACAGATGTGTCAAAACCGAATAAAAAACCACCAATAGCGGCAGCACAGGCAATAAACAAAGCATAGCCTACGGAATATTCTTTTTGAATCATACTTACCTCTATTGTGAAATTTATTATATTCAATTTAGAAAAACAAGGAGCTTCCATGGAACAAACCTTTGCAATGATAAAACCCAATGCCGTGAAATCCGGTTTGGTCGGTCGCATAATCGCTCGCTACGAAGCCGCAAGGCTTTCTGTTGCGGCAATTCGCTTTAAGCAAATGACTCAGGCAGATGCCGAAGGTTTTTATGCCGAGCACGTTGGCAAGCCATTCTTTCCTGAACTCGCAAAGTTCATGACAAGCGGGCCTTCAGTTCAAATTGTCCTCGCCGGTGAAGACGCTATCGCAAAAGTTCGCGCAATCAATGGCGCAACAAATCCTGCGAAGGCAGAGCCCGGCACCATTCGCTATGACTGGGCAACATCAATGACGGAAAACGCCGTGCATTCCTCAGACAGCCCTGCAAGCTCGGCAAGAGAAATAGCGTTCTGGTTCAAACCTGAAGAAATCTTCGAATACGAATCTTTTGACCAAAGAGCTAAGTCGGTACTTTAGTGTGGAATCAAAAGAAAGTGGAGAGTGGAGAGTGGAGAGTGGAGAGTTAAAAAGACAGGAAACTCAGAAAAATAACTCTCAATTCTCAACTCTCAACTCTCAACTAAAAATAGTTCTAGCCCCAATGTCTGGAGTTACGGATTTGCCGTTTCGCCGTTTGATTAGGGAACTTTCGCAAGGCAGCGCGCCACGCTTTGTTTCGGAGTTTCTCTCCACAGGAAGCTCTGTTTTTTTGACTCCGTCTAATTTAAGAGCTGCAAGATTTGACAAAGAAGAAGAACCCTTTTGCATGCAGGTGTTTGGGCATAGCGCAGAAAGGCTTGCGGCTGCGGCTCTGCAAACGCAAAAAATGGGCGCGGCCTTTGTTGAACTCAATGCAGGATGCCCCGCCCCCAAGGTCGCCGGCAAAGGAAGCGGCGCAGGGTTGCTTAAAGATTTGCCAAACCTTGCGAAAATTTTGCGAGCCATGAGGGCAAGCATAAATACTGCGCTTTTTTTGAAATGCCGCATTGGCTGGGATGAGAATTCCATTTGCGTAAATGAGGTTTTGAAAATTGCGGAAGGCGAAGGCGTGGAGCAATTAACAATTCACGGCAGAACAAAAGTACAGAGCTACACCGGGCTTGCAAACTGGAACATAATCGGGGAAATTGCGGCAAAGGCGAAAATTCCCATCATCGGAAACGGCGATATTGACAGCATGGAAAAGGCACGCAATGCGATTAAAAATTACGGCGTGAAAGGCGTTGCGATTGGACGTGCGGTGTTGCATAATCCGTGGATTTTTTGTAGTGGCGGCGGCAGTGCCAAAAACGCCATATTTCGTTACAACGAATTGATGTTGCAAGACGGTTTCACACCAATGCATGCCCTTGGCAGGCTAAAACAATTGTGCGCAAGGCTTTGCAAAGGCATGCCGGATTTTCGTTCCAAAATTTTGCGCATTCAAAATCACGATGATTTTTTGGATAGTTGGGAAAGCTTTTCCGAAAGCGATTTTTCCTTTCCGTATTCCGTTGGCTCGTAAAACTTCATGCCCTTCAGCTTGTCCGGCAAATGCTCTTGCCCTGCGTGCGCGCCCGGCACGTCGTGGTCATATTGGTAGCCTTTGCCATAACCAAGTTCTTTCCCAACTTTTGTCACCGGATTTCTGAAAGCTCTGGGTACAGGCAAAGTTCCGGTTTCTCTTATGCAGGCATTCACTTTTCCGCTCATAATTTCCAAGCTGTTGCTCTTAGGGGCGAGGCTCAAATACACAGTTAATTCATCCAAAGCTATTAACCCTTCCGGAGTACCCATAAAATCAAACGCCTCCAGTGCCGCAGTCGCAAGCAACAGAGCGTTGGGGTCTGCAAGGCCAATGTCTTCCATTGACATTCGCATAAGGCGGCGCAAAATATAACGGGGATCTTCGCCGCCATCCAGCATTCTGTGCAGCCAGTACACGGCGGCCTGCACATCGCTGCCCCTCACGGACTTGTGCAAAACGCTTATCAAATTGTAATGTTCTTCGCCATGCTTGTCATAGCGAAGCGGCTTTTTATACTGAATTTGCTCCATAAGCTCAAGCGTAATTTCCGCCTCGCCTTGAACCGTGCCGGAAAGCCACTCCAACTGGTTCAGCAAAAAACGGGCATCTCCGTCAGCCTGCCCCACTAGCTTTTGGGCTGCCTCCGCAGACACGCTCAAATCTTCTCTTTTCAAACCTCTGGGGTGCGTGTGCAGCGCACTCTCCAAAAGATTCTGCATATCTTGCTCGGAAAGCGGGCCAAAGAGGATAAGCTGGCAGCGGGAGAGCAATGCGGAATTCACCTCAAAACCCGGATTTTCGGTGGTCGCGCCTATAAGCGTGATTGTTCCGTTTTCCACTGCGCCCAAAAGCGAGTCTTGCTGGGCCTTGTTAAAGCGATGGATTTCGTCTATAAACAGAATTGTTTCCCTGCCGTTTTCCTTATATACTTTTGATTCGTCCAGCACAGTTTTCACATCTTTAACGCCGCTGGAAACGGCAGACAAGGCTACAAAACGTTTTTTGGCGTGGTTTTTTATAACGTTGGCAAGGCTGGTTTTTCCGCAGCCCGGCGGCCCCCAAAAAATCATGCTTGGCACGTTTCCATTTAAAACCGCCGCCCTGAGCATGCTGGTTTCCCCCAAAATCCTCTGCTGCCCAAGGAATTCATCCAAATTCTGAGGCCGCATTTTTTCCGCAAGAGGTATTGTTTGCATATGCGAGCAATTTAGTAAACGCTGATTTACTCCTCTTAGTTGAGAGTTGAGAATTGAGAGTTATTTTTAGCATATAACGCTTAAATTCGCTAAAAACAATGTTTTTCAAGTTTTTTCACTCTCCACTCTCCACTTTCAACTCTCAACTAGCCATGATGTCTGAGTTAATCGTTATTTACTATATTCACCCTATATGGATTTGAACGGCATTATCGGTATTGTACTGTGCTTTGTGGTATTGGGTGTCTGGGGCATGGGCTCAGTCCAAAATATCCCGCTATTTATAGACGCGCCATCTGTCGCTATAGTTATAGGCGGTACTTTTACGGCGCTTGTAGCAGGCTATCCGGGAAATTTTTGGAAAACGGTGCCTGGATTCGCAAAAATGTTTGTTGTTGCGCGCAAATATGATATTCCCGAAACAATATCCCTGATAATAGGGTTTGCCGAGCAAGCCAGACGTGAAGGCATTCTCGCTCTTGAAAATTCTTTGGAAAAACTCGACGACCAATTTTTAAAAAAAGGCATTCAGCTAGCAGTTGACGGAACTGAAAAAGCCAAAATCGAAGAAATTCTTGAAGCGGAAAAAGAGAGCATAGAAAAAAGGCATATGGCAAACATAGCCTTTTTTGAAAGCATGATTGCTATGGGACCTTCATTCGGCATGATGGGAACAACAATAGGCCTTGTGCTTATGCTTAAAAACATGAGCGATCCTTCCATGATAGGCCCGGCTATGGCCATTGCGCTTATAACAACATTTTACGGTTCCATTGTGGCAAACATGATAGGCTGGCCAATGGTGACAAAACTCAAAATCAGGCACACAGAAGAAATGGAAGAAAAGCAGGTTATGCTGGAAGGCATTCTTGCTGTGCAAGCCGGTGAAAATCCGCGCATGGTGCAGTACAAACTCTCTGCTTACCTTAAACCCGAAGACAGAGCCAAGCTGGAAGCGTCCAAAGACAAAGAAAAAACAGGAAGATAACAAAGATGGCAAAAAAGAATAAATGTCCAAAGTGCCCTCCACCTGCGCCTATATGGATGGCAACTTTCACGGACTTGATGTCTTTGTTGCTGGTATTTTTTGTGCTTTTGATAACCATGGCAAATTTTGACCCTGTTAAATACGCCCTAACCGTTGAAAGCTTTCAAAATTCCTTCGGAATAATGCCCTCTTTCCCTACCGTTCCAATTCATCCTATTATTGACATTCCAAAGAAAACCGGAGACGAGCAGAAAAAGAAGCAGAGCCTAAAAGATGCGGAAAAGGTAAAACAGATTGTTGAGTCAAAAAATCTGGAAGATGCGGTAAAGGTTGATATAACTGAAAAAGGCATCGCAATTATGCTTCGTGACCCGGTTGGCTTTACGAGCGGCTCGGCAGACCTTAAGGAACAAGGCCAAGACATTCTGAAAGACATCAGCGATGTTATAAAAAATAGCCCGGACTTGAAAGTTCGCGTTGAGGGCCACACAGACAATGTGCCCATGCATTCCCAGCGCTACCGCAATAACTGGGAACTTTCCAGCGCAAGGTCTCTTTCCGTGGTTCAGTTGCTATCCAGCCAAACCGGCATTAGGCCGGAAAATATGAGCGCTGTGGGCTATGGCGAATACCGCCCCGTGGCTCCAAACTCAACTAACGAAGACCGGGCCAAAAACCGGCGCATTCAAATTTTTGTAGATTACATCAATTAGCGAGGACCAAAAAGCAATGGAAGAAGAGAAAAAAACTGAAGAAACTGCCGCAGCCGAGAATGCAGGCGGTTCAATATTGCAATCTGCTGCGATCAAATGGGTAATAGTAGGAGTTATTCTGCTTGTGTTTATTGGCATAATGATTGGAATATCCATGTTTGCCGTGGGCAAAATTACCGCATCAAGGCTTGGCGAATCTGCGCCAAAGCAGGATGAGGAAGAGCAACAGGAAAAACTTAAAAAGCAAGTTGAAATGGGAGCAACGCTTGCCGCGCCTATAGAAGTTACTGTAAATATTTTCGAAGAAGAAGGCCGTTATTTGAAATGCGGGGTTCAACTTGAATATGACGCAGCCGATGTTAAACTTGGCCAGGAATTGGAAAGCCGAAAAGTACGCATTAAAGATGTTATTTTGGGTATAATGAGCAACCAGCCGCTTTCCAGGCTATCGTCAAACGAAGGAAAAATGGCCATAAAAGAACAAATAGTCGCGGAAATCAATGGAAGCCTGCCTAAAGAACTGGAAGGCAAGCCTTTGGGTGAAGTAAAACGCAGTTATTTTGAATCATTCGTGATACAGTAGGAGCTATGGCCCAGATTTGCTCACAAGAAGAAATAGATAAGATGATGCAGAGTCTAGGCTCCGGTCCTACGGTTCAAGCTTACCAGCCGCCTTACGTTACGCCTGCGAAAGTCGATAACAGAAAAGTAAGCCTTTACGATTTCACACGCCCGGACCGCATTTCAAAAGACCAGATAAGCACTTTAAGAAATTTGCATGAGAGCTATGCCCGCTTGCTCTCCACCACGCTCATGGGCCTGCTCAGAACAAGCGTTGAAATTAACCTGCAAAATGTTGAGCAGCTCACTTACGGCGAAGTGATTAAAAGCATTTCAACTCCTAGCTGCATTTACGTGTTTCAAATGGAGCCGCTGGAATCAAGCGCTATTTTCGATGTAAGCCCATCGCTTATATTCATTATGCTGGACCGTCTGTTCGGAGGGCAAGGGCGCTCAGTGGATTCTACCAGCAGAGAACTTACCGATATTGAAAAAACAGTTATATACAAGATAATAGAGCGTTCCTTGGCAGATTTGAAAGTTGTTTGGGAAAACATCGGAATTTTTTCTCCGAAAATTGAGAACTATGAAATAAACCCGCAGTTCGTGCAAATAGCTCCTCCGGGCGACACAGTTGTTTTAATTACGCTCGAAGTTCGCACTCGCACAGGCTCCGGCCTTATGAGCCTTTGCTTTCCGTTTATTCTTTTGGAATCCATTATAGACAAGCTCTCCGGCGAATCTTGGATATCCGCTCAAAAAACAACAACGCAAGAAACCCGCAGAATGGTGGAGAGAGAACTGGCAATGACAAATGCCATGCTTCGCGCGGAAATAGGCTCAACGCAGCTTTCCGTCAGGGATTTTTTGCAGCTAAGCGTTGGCGATGTAATGGTTTTAGACAAGCTTGCGCAGTCAGATTTGGTTATGTATATAGAGGATCGTCCTAAGTTCTTAGGAAAACCAAGCGTTGTAGGCAGAAGCAAATCTTTCCAAATCACGGGAATTATAGATAGAGAGGTAGGCGATGAAGATTAACGAGATTATGTTTAACGAGGTTACTTATGGCAGATGATGGCATATTAAGCCAGGACGAGATAGATTTTCTCACTAAGAGCTTGCTTGGCGGCGGAGATAGCGCCGCTCCGGCTGCTGCCCCGGCTGCTGTTCCGACACCAGTTGAAAACACGGCAGAGGTAGCGCGTTCGTTTTTCAAAATAATTTGCGAGCAAGCATCCAGCGTTGTAACAACAGTGCTCTCCCGTGCAGTTGACTTTCAGCTTCAATGGCTTGTTGCCGGCGAAAACTCCGTTATACCGGATGAGCTGGCAAGCCAAAGCCTTAGCATGGATTTAGGCATTAAAAAAGACGTCACTGGAAATATGTCTTTTGCCATGAGCAAGCAAGAGGTGGCAACCCTTTCCGACCTTATGCTGATGGGTTCCGGCCACACAACTTACAACGATGACCATAAAGACGCTATTTGCGAAATAATAAACCAAATTGCCGGCGCTTGCGTAACCGTAATGGATTCGCAGTTGCACTTGTCAATGGATTTTGGACAGGCCTCGGTTAGAGACTTCAATGGAAAAAGCGGTTTCTCCGGCGGCGCAGTAGCAACTATTTTAGTTAAGATAGAAGAATTTCCAGACCAGAAAATCTTAATAATTATAGATGACAGCATGCTCTCCGGGATAAAGGCGAAATGTTCTCCGAAATCTTCGTCTATCAGCGCAGACATAAGCCTTGCAAGCCTTGGGCTTTCGCAATCCGGCTCTTCGGCCGGAGGCATGTCTGCGGCTCCTTCTGGCGGCGGAGTTCCGGTTGCCGCGCCTCCTGTTTTTGCTCCTCAGCAAGCAGGCGGGGTATTTGGCTCCACAGGCAACAAGGCACTTGATTTGTTGATGGATATTGAGCTGCCTATAGTCATAGAGCTTGGCAGAGCGCAGATGAGCTTAAAGAGAATTTTGGAGCTAGGCCCCGGCGCCATAGTGGAAATGGACAGGCTCGCAGGCGAACCAGTTGATATTTTAATCAATGGAAAAGTTGTGGCACGTGGCGAAGTGGTAGTGGTTGACGAAAATTTTGGCGTTAGAATATTATCTCTGGTTTCTCCTGAAGAAAGGTTGAAATTACTTAGATGAAAATAATTCTGAAAATCCTGTTGATTGGGGCTTTGACAATTGCCTTTGCTCAAGACACGCTGTCTGCAGCGGCAAAAAATGATTCCTTAATAGCAGCGCAAAAATTTGAGGCCACAAAGCAAACCCTTGGCACCGATTATCAGCCGGTGCCTTTGACAAGCTATCAACCGCCAGACATAGGAAAAGTTGTAAGCCGCATGGCCATAGGGCTTGGCGTTATACTGGTGCTTTTATATGTGCTTTATTATTTGACAAAAAAAATTCGCAAAGTGGAAAGCCCCGGCGCAAATAACAATCAGTCTGTAATCCAGCTTTTGGACTCCAAGTTTTTGGGAGCCGGCAAAAACATATTTTTAATCAAAGCGGGTTTGGAAAGAATTTTGGTTGTTGGCGCTTCGCAAGAAGGCATGCGCACATTAACTGAAATTCAAGGCGAAGAAGCAAAGCTCCTCCTTGAAACCTACAACTCAAAGCCTGTAACGGCGGCTCAATTTTCTGCGACCGTGGACCATCTGCTTCGCAGATTCAAAAAAGAGGGCGGGTAATGGCTAGTGGCAAGTGGCTAGTGGCTAGTAGATTAATCCTGTTATTCTTGATAATCGG
>WQTK01000207.1 GCA_009786285.1 Candidatus Fibrimonadales bacterium
AAAGCCATTTTTAACAAATGCATAGCCACCGGTTACTTCGCCATCAACTTTGTTGGGTTTGGATGGGTCTGCTACGCCATATAAGCCGTTATTCTGATTGGCCGATGGGGGCAACCCGAAGAAATTTCCATCCACAATATTCTTCATTTCCGTAGGATCGTTACCGCTGGGATAGGCAGTTATAACCAATTCGCCTGTTCTATTTGCAGGAATTATGTTGCCAACCGTGCCAAAAGAATTCACTTTGCCTTCAGAACTAAATCCTCCTTTTGGAGAGAAATTTGAGAGTCCCGGCACAGGGCCTCCGCCAACTCCAAAGCCAACTGCTCCGCCACCTGCGGCTCCCTGGCCAAACACTTGATCAGGATCCGGAAATGGCGGCTTCCATGGATCATCGTCAACAATTTCCGGTTTAAATTCATCCGGTTTTAATTTATTTGTATTTACAGCCATTTTAATCATGTCTGCAGCTCTGGAACGAGACTTGTTGTAAACTGGAACTTGAGTTTTAAGAGCATACGGATTCACATATCCGCTTGTGGTAGATTGATCGTAATTAACATTAAAGCTGAGCGAATCTCCGGTGGTCAAATCGAATTCCCCATTTTGGCAAATAACCTTTCCTTCAATTTTATAAACCTGCCCTTCTGCTTTCATATTGCCGGAATACTCTATGGCATCAAGCCTGTAACCGCATATGGTGTTGCCTCCCGCCAGCTTGACAATTATGGGATATTCTGAGGTGTTGCCCACAAATCTATCTTTTATATCGTTTATATCCAATTCTGTGGAAGCGTATAAAACGGTAGAAGCGGAGTTGTCATCGGCAATTGTGGTTTCGGTCTTGTTTATGGTCGGGGCGCCGAACCTAGAAGCGGAAAGTTCGCTAAGGGACATTTTTAGCTTGAAATTAGAGCCATCCGTTTGCCTGTCCATATAGAAGAAATTGATAGAATGCGTGGAGTTATACTCCCAGCCTCTGGCTACGGCAAGTTCATTGATGTTCAATTTCGCAGGAGCCGCCAAATGAACGCCGCCCAAATCAGCGGCTAACTGGCCGTCAATAAATATCCACATATCGTCATCGCCAATGAATTCAAACACATCGTTGGTACCTTGAAGGTATTTAAAAGTACCGGAGCCGGCCAATGAAAAGCCGTAATTATGCAATTTATTCCGTGCGCCTCTATTGGTCGCGGCAGTTGCTGCCGCATTGTGATTTCTCGGCCCGCCGGCATTATACCAATCTTGGCAAATATTAGCCGGAGTAGTGCCGGTTGTACCTGCTGTCGGGCACCAAAAATTCAAGCTTTGCCTGCCCCAAGTATTGCCCTGGCCATCAAATTTATCAAGCGGGAAAAAACCATTGTCTGGACCATCGCCATTCTGCCAATCTGTAAGCGTGTTGTAATCGTAATTTATTTGATAAGTGCCATCTGCCTGCCGGTTTAATGTTATCACGTCTTTAAGAGACTTTTCATTGCCGCCGTTTCTAAACCAGCCCACCATATTGCCTGCGCTGCCGCAATTGCCATTTCCTTCAGTAGGTCTTGCGCAATAGCGGTATTTTATATGATCTCGGTCACCATCAGGATCTTCCATTATATCTTCTTCAGGGCAACGATCTTTTTCATAGTACAGCCATTCCCCAACCATGCCTCTGGTTACCTTTACCGGCTGGCCAGCCTTATTTTCCCAACAACCGGTGCCATCCCCTGTTATAGTAGCGTCTGGCCCATTTTTATATCCTCTTCTCGCTCCAGAATCGCAATTTATAGCATCATACATTAGCTGGGTGCCGCCATCCGAGCAGTACATATATTTATTGCCCTGAAAGCATATTCCGGTAGAATTAGGGTTACTTGCGGCATCACAACTTAGAAATTCTTCAAAACCCGGCGCATCCACCGCAAAGTCTCTAACTATAACATCTAAATCAGCAGTTGGTGCCTGAGCGAAAACGCCAGACGCAAGCGCGGCAAGCGCAAAAGCAAAAATAGGCAATCCTTTTTTAAACATGGCTACTCCGTGTTCATGTCATCACATATATAAATAATATACTTATTTTTTTCATACTTAGCAACGTTTTTGGCAAAAATTCATCATTTTTGTGTTTTTTTGCATTTTTATGTGATTTTTATTGCATAAAAGTGTATTTTTCAACCGGATTGGGTGCATTAATTCCATCTCTATAATCCGAAAATGGTGCTCCGTGCACTCTTAAAACAGCTCCTGCGCCTGTTGTTGTTATTTTAGCCTCCACGGTTGTATTGCTTCCCGCAGGGCAGTCTCCAGCAGTACAAGTTATGGATAGCGTGTTTCCATTAACAGTCCAGTAGCCATAATGTGTATTAAAACTGCCGCCAGCTCCTTCAAAGCCATATTCCCCATCCGCATCCAGAGACAATGAGCCATTTCCCTGCGCAACCTCAGTATAATTGCCATCATTATCGTTCTCTATGCCAGCAAGCCTCCAAGAGCCTGTCAAGCATTCCTTGGAAAGGCCTTTTAGGCACAGTTCATTGTGGGTTGGAGGGTCTTTCTTTTCATCCGAGCAAGCCAAAAATGAAAGGGAAGCGCAGGCGCAAAGCGCAAAAAAGCGAACAAAAGGGGATTTCTTCATACTCTTAATATAGTAAAATGTATATTAACTCCTCTTAGTTGAGAGTTGAGAGTTGAGAGTTGATAGTTGAGAATTATTTTTAGCATATAACGCTTAAATTCACTAAAAACAACGTTTTTCAAGTTTTTTCACTCTCCACTCTCCACTCTCAACTCTCCACTAGCCATGATGTCCAAGTTAACCTTATTTACTATATTTCCCTCCTGTGACTGAGACCATTGTTGCCCTAGCTACCCCGCCCGGAAAAAGCGCGATTGCCGCTCTGCGCATAAGCGGCCCGGCAGTGCCAGAGATATGCAAAACAGTCCTGCCCGGCTTTAAAATGAAGCCTCGCCTAGCCAGCCTAATAAATAACCACATAGCCATTTTTTTCCCCGCCCCCAATTCTTACACCGGCGAAGATGTTTTGGAGCTGTTTCCTCACGGAAACCCGTTTATAATCCGCAAATTGATAGAAGAAATATGCCAAGTCAAAGGAGTGCGCCCGGCAAACAGGGGTGAATTCACAGAGCGAGCCTTTTTAAACGGCAAAATGGACCTAACCCAAGCAGAAGCCGTGGGCGATATTTTGTCAGCCCAAAACGCCAAAACCTTAGCCAACGCCCAAAAATTATTAAAAGGCGAAATTTCCGATGAAATAAAAAAATTGGCAGAAACCATAAAACAAATTTCAGCAACATTGGAATTGGATGTGGATTTCGCAGAAAACGTTGGAGGAGTTGAGAGTGGAGAGTGGAGAGTTGAGAGTGTTTTAGAGCAATTGCAAAGCTTAAGGAAAAGATTTAAGGTTGCCCAGAATGAGTTGCCAAGAGCAGTTTTGTTTGGCGCGCCCAATGCGGGAAAATCCAGTTTGATAAATGCGCTTCTTAAGGAAGACAGGCTGCTTGTGAGCGAAGCTCCCGGCACAACGCGCGATTTTGTGGAAGTTCCGCTAAGCCTGCCCAGCGGCGACATTTTGCTGATAGACACCGCAGGGCTTGCAAGCGAAGCTCAAAGCAAAATTGACACGCAAGCCATGCAAAAAACAAAAGAAATTTTAAACAAGGCGAATTTAAAAATCTTGGTAATAGATGGCAGCATTCCTTTGCCAGCGGAATTTGCAGAATGGGAGAAGACGGCAGACATGATTGTTGGGACGCATGGTGATTTGCATTGTTGTAGGGGCAAAAAATCTTTTGCCCCTACGGCAATGCAAACATCCGCAGCAACGAATTTTGGCATAAAAGAATTGAGAGATGCATTGGATAATATCTTTTTCCCAAAAGAGGAGAGCGAAGAGGCTTGGATAACCAGCGAGCGGCAAATTTCATGCATAAAAAAAGCTGAGGAGTGCGTTCAAAGAGCCATGCAATCCGGCGCAGTTGAGCTGGCAGCTTTTGAAATGCGCGATGCGAGAAACGCGCTTTGCTCTGTAACGGGCGAAATTTCAGATGAAAGTATTTTAAATTCTATATTTAGCAGTTATTGCATAGGGAAGTGATATGTTGTTTAGAATAATTTTTTTGCACCTTGCGTTTGCGGTAGCGTTATGCGCAACGGAGCTGATATGCTCTGCTTCTTTTGAAGGAGCGGAATTGTTGCAAAGCAGAATGGCAGAGCGGCAACTGGTTTTGTCTGACGGGTTGGACAAAAACGATATAAACTGGCAAATAAGCTGGGCAAAAAACAAAGACTGTTTGTATTTGCTGCAAATGACAAAAGAGCACATTCGCGTTATGAATTTAAACACAGGCGATTATGTTCTTGAGAAAGAACACGGCGCAAATTTTGAGCAGCTCGCAAAAATATTGCAGCACCCGGAATTCAAAGAGACTGAGGAGGCAGAGGCTGTGGAAAAGGAAAAGGCTGTTGAACTTGGGAATACGGCAAAGAGAAAGTCTATAAGCGGGCTTGGAACTTCTATAGGGTATGCTCGTTTTGAAAATTTTGGACATATGCTTGGCGCACGCATTTCATATACTTGGGATATAAAAACTCTTTGGATAGAAGCTATTTTAGATTCAAAAATAGGTTTTGAAGATAAGCGCTACTACTATGAACCTAGCATTCGTGTTTTATATCCTTTTTCCGATAAGCGCAATACATTCTACATTGGCAGCGGCGGCGGTTTTTCATGGGGAATGGGTACGGGACATGAAAATAACAATTCTCTCGGCTTTTTTGTTGAGAATTCATTTGGATATCTCGCATGGATACGTAATACTACACCTATTCGGATAGAAGCCTTTGGCGGTGCCATGTTTCACGAAAAAAAATCAATAGGCGGTGGTTTGCGGTATGTTCTGATATTAGCCAAAAAAGATACATTAGCCAAAAAGGATACTCTGCCTAAATCGCCGCCGCCGAAAGAGCCAAAGAAACAAAAGGAACAAAAAGAGCAAAAAGAGCAAGTTGAAAAAACAGAATCAAAAATCAAAAGCAGGTTTGCGTATAATTTTTATCTAGTACCGGGAGGGCCGGCAGGACCTGGTTTTAAAGGCGGAATAGCAATGAATTTTCCTGTTAGCAAAACTCTGTTTTTTACGCCTGAGCTGAGTTTGGTGCTAAGAACAATTACATTGGAAGAAGGATCAAATAACGGCATTAGTTATAAAGAGAAATTAGAAGAAATTGCTTTAAGCATTCCGGCGTTGTTTAAAATTATGCCGTTTGGAGGTCCGGTGTTTTACATGGAAATTGGGGCTCAACTGGACATTCCTCTTGGAACCACATATAAAAACGGAGGTATAAGCGAAGACTACGAACCGAGATCTGCTATTGATTTAGGGATTGCTTATGGTTTTGGTTGGCATATTGGCAAAAGTTTCTCGCTTGGAATTAGAGGTTTCAATGCCATAACGGATTTTGCAAGCGACAACGGCCCAAGCGGCAAGCCTATGCAATTAGAAATAGGAGGCTACGGCTACTTGTCTATAATATCATCTCTTCTCTTGTTGCTTGTAACGTAGCATATTAATCTGAAACGCAATGCGCTTGAATATGCGCTACGAACAAACAAAAGTAAATACCGAGTTGCCTTTTCTGTTCTCTATACAGAATTTTCCCAAAGCAATTATATCCATTCCAATAATCATATCAAAAGTATGAATGCTCGGAAAGGAAACGAATCTGTGTTCTTTTATTTTTAATCCGCCTTGAACATTGAGAGCAGCAGAATACACAGGATAAATTTCTGTCCCCGCAACATGCTTGATTTGGGCAAGGTTTATTTGTTTTAAATCTAAACTTTTGACAATATTATCATTTATAAGAGATCTGGTTGCTCCAGTATCCCACATTGCGATAACCTTTACTGAGGCATTATTTTCAACAGAAGTTATCACGGCATCGCTAACTATTTTTTTAGCAAAACCTTGATGAACAATAGTTAAATTCATGCGAGTACTAGTGGTTGAATATCAACAGTATAAGCTTCCTCGCCAGGAATACATTCCTGCACAGAAAAGTTACCTGAGCCAAATAGCCTGCGACCATTGGCTGCGGCTTCGTGAAACGAATCATAAGCCCCTATAACTTTTGCCCCATGCATCAAAAGTTCTTTGCCATTGTATTTTTTGCAAAGCTCTTTTTGGCACTTTATAAAATAATTCAATGCCAATTTATGAATATTAGTTTTTGCCATCTCAACCTCCTTTTTCTAGGTTCAATATGTATAATATAGTAAATTCGCAGGAAATTTTTCTACTTTACGCAAACAAATGCCCACCAGAATAACATTGCTCTACCTTGCACTGGCAGCTTCTGTTTGCGCAACGGAGATGATATGCGCAGTTTCTTTTGAAGGAGCGGAATTGTTGCAAAACAGAATGACAGAGCGGCAACTGGTTGTGTCTGAGGGGTTGGACAAAAACGATATAAACGGGCAAATAAGCTGGGCAAAAAGCAAAGATTGTTTGTATTTGCTGCAAATAACAAAAGGGCATATCAGCGTTATGAATTTAAACACAGGCGATTACGTTCTTGAGAAAGAATACAATGCAAATATTGAGCAGCTTGCAAAAACATTGCAACACCCGGAATTCAAAGAGACTGAGGAGGCTGAGGCTTTGGAAAAGGTTGTTGAATTTGAGGATACATCGAAGAGAAAAGTTATAAACGTACCTGGATTTTCTAGCGGATATTCTTACTCTGAAAAATTTGGCCATTTTTTCGATATGCGCATTTCATACCTCTGGGACATAAGAACTATTTGGATAGAAGCCTTTTTAAATGCAAAAATGACTATCAATGATGAACGAAACTACTACAACCTTGGTGCTCGCATTTTATATCCATTTTCCAAAAAGCCTAACACTTTTTATATGGGCGGCGGCGGTGGCATTGCATATCGCTCAGATATATATGAGGATGATGTTTACGCTCCATTTGTTGAAAATTCATTTGGATATCTCACATGGCCCAGAGAAGTTCTGCCACTTCGAATAGAAGCTTTTGGCGGAGCCATGTTTTTTGGAAAAAGATCAATAGGCGGCGGGTTGCGATTCACCATTGGTTTTCTTCCCGTAAAAAAAGATACATTAGTTCGCAGACCCGAGTTGATATGCTCCGCTGATTTTACAGAGTCTGGCGTGTTGCAGAAAAAAATGAAATCACAAGCTGATAAACGGCAGCTTGTTGTATCTGCTGAAGTGAGCCAAGATGATATAGACCAGCAAATAAGCTGGGCAAAAAACAGAGGTTGTTCATATCTTTTGCAAATAACAATATCAAAGCCTTATTCGAAAGCTCATGTTATGAATTTAAATGTTGAAAAAGATATCTTTAAGATGCTTCACAAAACGGAGTCAAAAAAGGATTTAAGTCTTTTTCTCGACAAACTTGCAAAAACATTGCAACATCCGGAGTTTGAGGAACCGCTGCCCCCAGCAAAAAAAGACTCTGACCCATCTGGCTTTTCTCTTCTTTTCCTTTTCTTCCTTCTTTAATTTTCTATATTTCCCTTACGCTGCGGATGTGGTGGAATTGGTAGACACGCTAGATTCAGGTTCTAGTGCTGGCAACAGCATGAAGGTTCAAGTCCTTTCATCCGCACTCAAAACCACTTAGATATGGAAGTAAGCCAGTAATAGGTTTTGTATTCCGTGTCTATGCTAACATCAAACGACAATTCCCAATCGTAAAAAATAGCAGCGTCAAACGGAGAAACAATAGGATCTATCCAAGCAGGGTCCGTTCCGGCACGCCAAGGACGAAACCTGAAACCCACACCAAAATTCAGCATAAATTCAACCCTCTTCTGCACATTGGTCTTGTAAGACTCGGCAAACTGCCAACGCATACCGCTGTGAAACTTCATGCTCTCGTAAAAAGTCAACTCAATTCCCGGCTGCGCACCGAAAGAAGAAGAAGAAATAGCATCCCAATGCTGATAAAACTCTATGCCGGCCTGAAAATTGCCCGGATCATTATACGCAAGCAAATAACGCTGCTCGTACTTATCCCACGAACCGGAAAGCAATATGGAATTCACAGAAAGAGAAAAACTCAGCCCCAGCCAGTTAGCCTTCCAAATTTCCTCCTCATCCTTATCCTCCACAGTAAGGCTCTTAAATGTTCCGCCAATTCCCAAGTCCCAGTTATTTAGCGGCAAAATGCTCGAAAGCCT
>WQTK01000208.1 GCA_009786285.1 Candidatus Fibrimonadales bacterium
GTCAATGCCAAGCTTTTCGCACACCTCACGGGAAGTGTGCAACCCAACGCCGAAAATGGCAGTCAAGCCATATTCAACTGTCTTCTGCTTGGGCAAATCTATACCAGCGATTCTAGCCATAATTCTCCTACCCCTGCTTCTGTTTGTGACGGGGGTTCTTGTCGCAAATAATACGCAAAATGCCTTTGCGGCGAACGATTTTGCACGATTCACAACGGGCTTTTAGTGATGCTTTGACTTTCATAATCTTTCCTTCTCTTGCGAAACTAGTTATTTAAACCTGTAAATTATACGCCCACGGGTTAAATCGTATGGCGTTAATTCAACTGTTACCCTGTCGGAAAGCAAAATGCGTATGAAATTCTTACGCATTTTCCCCGAAAGGTGTGCTAAAACCTCATGCCCGTTATCCAGAGAAACCCTGAACAAATCATTTCCGAGCACCTCTAAAACCGAGCCTTCTACTTGTATGCCTTCTTCCTTTGCCACTAAGATGCCATCCTGCCGCGAATGCGGCCATGCTTTAGAAAACCTTCATAATTCTTGGTATGCAACTGGGCTTCTATTTGCCTTAATGTGTCAAGGGCAACGCCCACAACAATCAAAACAGATGTTCCGCCTATGTAAAAAGACATATTCAAAGCGTCCTTCAAATGCAATGGACCCACGCTTATAGTTGCTAGGAATATAGCTCCGGGCAAGGTTATGCGGGTTAAAATATTGTCTATGTATTCGGCTGTTTTGCGCCCCGGGCGAACTCCCGGAATAAAACCGCCGGATTTTTTCAAATTATCTGCTATGTCGCTTGGGTTATATTGAATAGCGGTATAGAAGAATGTGAAGAATATAATTAACAAGCCGAAAATAACGCTGTAAGCCACGTGTCCCGGCAAGAATGCCGCAGCAAAAGATTCAATCCAGCCGGTATTGGGGAACCAGGAAGCTATCATCGCAGGCACAAACATAATTGAAGAAGCGAATATAACAGGGATAACGCCGGCAGTGTTCACCTTGAACGGCAAATAGCTGGACTGCCCGCCCATAACTTTGCGCCCCACAACCCTTTTTGGACTCTGAAGCGGAATTCGCCGGTTAGCCTGTTCAATAAATACAATAAATCCTATAATCGCCACTACTAAAGCTATGACCACTATTTCAATCATCAACGGCTGGTTTCCGGCAGCAAACTGCTCATATTCCATAAACGCCGAGCGAGGAAGATTTCCTACAATGCCTGCGAAAATGATTAAGGAAATTCCATTGCCAACGCCTCGGCTGGTGATTTGCTCGCCCAAATACATAATAAACACCGTTCCGGTGACCATAGTCAAAACCGCAAGCAGCCGGAAGCCCCAGTTGCCGGCTCCCGTAGCGAAGTCTTCCAGCAAAACCGATGCGCCAACTCCGTTTACATTCACCTTCACGCTTGAAAGCCATATTGATATGCCCCAGCCTTGCACGGCGGCAAGCACAACAGTAAAATATCTTGTCCATTGATTGAGCTTTGCCCTGCCTTCTGCGCCTTCTTTTTGCAAAAGACGGATTTGCGGAATAACAGCTCCCATAATCTGAATTATAATGCTCGCGCTTATGTATGGCATAATGCCCAGTGCGAATATTGTCGCTCTGGCAAACGCGCCGCCGGTAAAGGTATCGTAAAGGCCAAAAAGATTATCTTTGTTTTGAGAGAAAAAACTGGCTAGGGCTTTCGGGTCCACGCCAGGTATGCTTATGTGCGCGCCAATGCGGAAAATTATTAAAATGCCAAGAGTAAAAAGGAGCTTTTTGCGCAAGTCCTCTACCCTGAAGGCATTCGCGAAGGCGTTTATGGCTCTTTTAAGTGGTTCCATTTTTTACTCTGCCAAAATTTCAATTTTTCCGCCGGCTGCCTCAACGGCTGCCTTCGCGTTTTCGCTTATGGCATTCACCTTAAGCTCAATCGCACGGGTTATTTTGCCTGTGCCCAAAACCTTAACAGGTTTTGCGACGCTGCGAATAAAGCCCAAATCGCAAAGAACAACGGCATCAAACTTTACCGTGCCTTCTGCCTTTTCCAATTTGGCCAAATTCACAATTTGCATATCTTTGGGGAATTTGCTCTTAAAGCCGCGCTTGGGCAAGCGACGGTGAATGGGCATTTGACCGCCCTCAAAAGCAACTCTCCCGGCCTTAGCGCTCTTGCGCGCGCCTGCGCCTTTTTGGCCGCGGCCCGCAGTAGTTCCCCAACCAGACCCCGGCCCGCGGCCTATTCTTTTTCTGCCCTTAACTTTGGCTTTGCCCGGATTTAAATTATTCAAAGACAGCATTAGGACACCTCTGATATTTTAACCATGTGAATAACCTTGCGAAGCATTCCCTCTATCTGAGGATTTAGCAAATGCTCCCTTTTTTTGCCAACGCCGGTCAAGCCCAAAGCTCTTAAATTAACTTTATGAACCGGCAATGAACGGATAGCGCTTACGGTTTGCGCAACGACAATCTTTTTGCCGCGCAAATCTTCAATAGCTTTAAGTTGCTCTTTCATTTAGGCCTCCGCTCCGCCGCGCAATACGGCAAACTGCTTTTTATTTCTCTGAACCGTTAAGCCTTCAATGCAAGCGCGAACAACGGTGTGCGGGTTTGAAGAACCAAAAGCCTTTGTTAAAATGTTGTGAACGCCGGCAAGCTCCAAAACTGCGCGAGCTGCCGAGCCGGCTATAACACCGGTACCAGGCGCAGCCGGCATGAGCAACATGCGAGTAGCGCCGAATTTCACCATAACTTCGTGAGGAATTGTGCCTTCGTGAAGGCTCACTTCCACAAGGTTGCGCCTTGCGCTCTCGCTCGCTTTGCGAACGGCTTCCGCGCTTTCTTTTGCCTTGCCAATTCCAACGCCTATTTTTCCGTTGCGGTTGCCAACAACCACAAGCGCGCTCAAAGAAAAACGACGTCCGCCCTTAACCACCTTTGCGCAGCGGTTCACGGCTACCGTTTTCTCTTCAAATTCCGAATATTGAGTTTCTCTTTCCAAAATAGCACCTTCGGTTAAAATTTGATTCCTGCCTCGCGCACGCTCTCTGCGAGAGCCTGCACGCGACCATGGTAAATATAGCCGCCGCGATCAAAAACCACGGCTTCAATGCCCTTGGCTTTCGCAGCTTCGGCGAGTTTTGCGCCTAGTTTGCGGCTTTGCTCGGTTTTTGCGAGTTCGCCGAACTCAGCTTGAAACTCTTTTGAGCCAGTTGAGAACTGCAATATGGAGACGTGCTTAACATCGTCTATAAGCTGCGCAATCATGTTTTTGAGAGTGCGGCGCACCGTTAAACGGGGACATTCCGGAGTGCCGGAAATTTTCTTGCGCACTCTCGCATGGCGAGCAAGCCTTGAGTCCAATCTTTTTTTAGCTGCATCATGCATAATTACTTTCCTGTCTTTTTGCCCTGTTTACGCAAAATATATTCGCCGCTATAGCGAATGCCTTTGCCTTTATACGGTTCCGGCTCACGGTATTTGCGAATTTCCGCAGCAACCTGGCCAACTTTCTGTTTATCTATTCCGCTGATTACCACCTTCAGCTTGTCTTCGCTGGCGGTAAGAGTGATGCCTTCCGGGGCCTTGTATTCCACCGGATGGGAAAAGCCAAGCACAAGATTCAAATCTTTGCCTTTTTGCTCTGCGCGATAGCCTACGCCGGTAATTTCAAGGGTTTTCTGAAAACCTTTGCTAACGCCTTCTATCATGTTCGCAACCAAAGCGCGGCTTGTGCCGTGAATTGAGCGCGAGAATTTCTGGTCGTCCGGTCTTTTGATTTCCAAGCCTTCAGCGGTTCTCTCAATGGAAACAACATCGTGAAGAACAAGAGAGAGCGTTCCCTTTGGGCCTTTCACGCTAACCTTTTTACCGTCAATGGAAACTTCCACTTTTTCCGGAATGGTAATTATTTTTTTTCCTATTCTAGACATCTTTTACCTACCAAACCTTGCAGAGCACTTCGCCGCCAACGCCTAGTTTGCGAGCTTCATGGTCTGTCATTACACCTTGAGAAGTTGAAAGAATAGCGTATCCAAGCCCGTTCAGCACTTTGGGGAGCTTTTCCACATTTGAATAACGGCGAAGCCCTGGGCGGCTGAGACGCTGTATGCCCTGAATCGCTGAAATACCATTAGTATAGCGAAGCAGCATTTTTATTATGCCCTGCTTTCCGTCTTCAATAACAACAAATTTTTTAATAAAGCCTTTTTCTTTGAGCACTCTCGCTATTTCCTGCTTCAAACTGCTGGATGGTATATTAACCACAGGCAGTCTTGCGGCAGAAGCGTTGCGTATGCGGGTGAGCATATCGGCTATTGGGTCTGTAATTCCTGACATATTTCTCTCCTACCACGATGACTTGGTTATGCCGGGTATCTCGCCGGCGAGTGCCATTTCACGGAAACATATGCGGCAAAGCCCAAAACGGCGCATATAGGCATGTGGGCGTCCGCAACGGTTACAGCGGTTGTAAGCTCGAACTCCGAACTTCGGAGTCTTCTTGCATTTTTCTATCATTCTCTTGCTTGCCATAAATTCCTCTATTTTTTCTCCGCGGTTTTTGCTTCCTGTTTGCGGAACGGCAAACCCAGAGCTTCCAAAAGCGCACGGCCTTCTTCATCTGTTTTTGCCGAAGTTACAAAAATAATATCCATTCCAAGCGTTTGAGTAACCTTGTCTATATCTATTTCGGTAAAGACTGTTTGCTCTTTTATGCCCAGAGAGTAGTTGCCGTGATGGTCAAAGCCACGTTGCGGAATGCCGCGAAAATCGCGAATACGGGGCATGGCGACGTTGATCAAGCGGTACAAAAAGTCCCACATATTCTCGCCGTGCAGCGTAACTTTCGCGCCAATGTTCATGCCCTCTCGGAGCTTGAAGTTGGCTATGGCTTTTTTAGCCTTTGTGACAACTGCCTTTTGGCCGGTAATGGCGGTAAGAGTGCTTGCGGCCTCATCCACTATTTTGCGGTCTTTGTTTATTTTCTCGTGGCCAAGCGCCATGTTAAGCACTATTTTTTGCAAACGCGGAACTTGCATCACGTTTTTATATTTAAAGCGTTCCCGCAAGGCAGGCACAACTTTTTTTCCATAAATTTCTTTCAATGCGCTCATTTTCAAATCCTCAAATTGCCTTGCCTGTTTTAACGCTGACCCTAATGCTTTTTTTGCCGGGTTCCTTTGTTCTTCTTGTGCGAACAGGAACTCCGCCCTCCAAAAGCATGACATTGGAAATGGCTATGGGCATTTCCTTATCGACAATGCCGCCGTTCTGGTTTGTTTTATTGGGCTTTTCGTGCTTTTTGCGCACGTTGATGCCATTAACTATAACCTTGTTCAAATCCGGAAAGACTTTTATTACCAAGCCTTTTTTTCCTTTCCATTCTCCGGATATAACTAAAACTTCATCATTCTTTTTTATTGCCGGCATTACAGTACCTCGGGAGCTAAAGATATAATTTTCATGTATTTTCTGTCGCGAAGCTCGCGGGCCACAGGGCCAAAAATACGGGTGCCGCGCGGTTCTCCATCTTTGGTGATGAGAACCACTGCATTATCGGAAAAACGAATGTAGCTGCCGTCTTTGCGGCCAAACTCTTTGCGAGTGCGCACAACCACGGCGTGGGCAACTGAACCTTTTTTCACCTTGCTTTGCGGAATAGCATCCTTCACGCTAACTACAATTTTATCTCCAATGCGCGCATAACGGGTGTTTGAACCACCCAGCACTCGGATGCAGGCAACTTCCTTGGCTCCGCTGTTGTCAGCCACGACCAGTCTTGTTTCTTCTTGAATCATAAAGCCTTACTCCAAAAAAAATTACTTCTTTTTCTCCACTACTCGCACCAAGCGCCAGCGCTTGGTTGCAGATAGAGGTCTGGTTTCCATTATTTCCACCAAATCGCCTTTCGCAGCCTCGTTGTTTTCATCGTGGGCTTTTAGCTTTGTGGTGGTAGTCATAATCTTGTTGTAAACAGGATGTCTTTTGCGGTTTTCAACAACAACCGTAATGGTCTTGTTCATTTTGTCCGAAAAAACAACTCCCTGCCTCACTTTGCGGTGATTTCTTTCTTCACTCATTTTTGACTCCTAGCTGCGGCTGTCGCAACCCTGGCTGTGGCTATTGTTTTAACCCTGGCAATGTCTTTGCGAATTTCGCGCACAATATTGGGATTATCCACGTGGCCGGTTTTCAATTCAAAACGGTTCTTAAGCAGGCTGAGGCTCAAGTCTTTTAATTTTTCCTTGAGTTGCTCATCGCTCAAATCGTTCAGCTCTTTTAATTTTTCCTTGCGTTTCATTATATCTCCGAAGCCTCAACAATTTTAACCTTTATTGGCAGTTTTTGAGCTGCGCCTTGCAAAGCATCCAGTGCCAGCGCTTTTTCAACTCCGCCCATTTCAAATAAAATGCGTCCTGGCAACACCACGGCAGCCCAGAATTCCGGCGCTCCCTTGCCTTTGCCCATACGGGTCTCGGCAGGCTTCTTTGAAACCGGCTTATCAGGGAACACGCGAATCCAAACACGGCCGCCTCTTTTTATTTTGCGGGTCATGCAGATACGGGCCGCCTCAATTTGGCGAGCAGTGAGCCAGCACTGTTCAAGAGCCTGAATGCCAAAATCACCAAAAGCTATATAATCGCCGCTGGTGGCTCTGCCTTTCATGCGGCCTTTCATCATTTTGCGGTGTTTTGTTCTCTTTGGGCTAAGCATAAATTAAATCCTTTTGGGTGGTTGTTCGTTAGAAGAAAAATCCCCTTTGCGAAGTTTTTCCCCGTGCATAATCCAAACCTTCACGCCATTTGTGCCGTAAAGGGTTTTTGCTGTGGCGGTTGCGTAGTCAATGTCTGCGCGCAAGGTGTGCAGCGGAACTCTGCCCTCAGCGTATTTTTCAACGCGAGCGATTTCTGCGCCGCCCAAGCGACCGCCAATTTGAATGCGAATGCCCTCAACGCCAAAACGCATTGCGTTTTGAATGGCGCGCTTCATGGCACGGCGGCCTGTAACGCGCTTTTCCAATTGACGGGCAATATTCTCGGCTACCAGCTTGGCATCCGTTTCGCCTCTTTTAATTTCCACTATTTCAATATGGACATCTTTTTTGGTCACTATTTTCAATTCTTCCTTCAAGCCGTCCACAACCTCGCCTTTGCGGCCTATTATCACGCCGGGGCGCGCAGTGTGGATTAAAACCTCTACGGTGTTCTTTGTGCGGCGAATCTCTATTTTGGAAATTTGAGCGCCTTCAAATCTTTTGGACAAATAACGGCGAACCTGCATATCGTTCAGAATGAATTTCGAAAAATCCTTTTTCTTTTCGACAAACCATTGGGAATCCCAAGTTTTGATGATCCCTAAGCGTAAACCGTTTGGATGTGTTTTTTGACCCATATAACTCCGACTAGTCCGAAACGACTACTGTAAGATGAGACAGTGACTTGTGAATAGGAAACGCTCTTCCATGCGAATGCGGCCTTGCTCTTTTCATTATGGGACCTCCGTCTGCGAAAATAGCGCGTATTTTTAGTTCGCTAGCCGCTTTGGCAGTTCCGCCTTTTGCAGCACGAGCTTGATTATAATTGTTGATTGCGGTCTTCATAGTTTTTTCAACTATTGGCGCGCCTTTTAATCTTGTGCGCATAACCGAGAGAATGCCAAAAGCCCTTTCTACCGAGCCGTTGCGCAAAATATCTATTAAACGGCGCATTTTCAAAACGCCATAGCGTGTGTTGCGTACCGAGGCAACCCCGTAGCAAACATCGGTCGCATCTACATTTTCCAAAATGGAAACGCCATTTGCGACACGTACCAAAACTTGTTTTATCTTCTCGCTCATTTCTTTCCTCCGGCCTTCTCTTCTTTGCGATGGCCTTTGAATTCACGGGTGGGGGAAAATTCGCCAAGCTTGTGCCCTACCATATTTTCAGAAACATATACCGGTATAAATTTTCTGCCGTTATAAACGGAGAATGTTAATCCTACCATGTCCGGAATAATGGTGGAACGGCGCGACCATGTTTTGATGGCTTGTTTTTTACCTGAAGCTACCATATCTTGAGTCTTCTTCAAGACTGAAGTATCAACGAAAGCTCCTTTTTTCAAAGATCTTGACATTAACTATGCCCTCTTCTTCTGACGGTGGCGCACAATCATTTTATCGGTGCGTTTATTGTTACGGGTTTTCTTGCCCTTGGAGTTTTTGCCCCAGGGAGAGCAAGGATGGCGACCACCGGATG
>WQTK01000209.1 GCA_009786285.1 Candidatus Fibrimonadales bacterium
TCAAGAGGAAGTCACCATCCGCTACGAGAAGATAACTTGGAACTTCTTGGACGGCAACTTGCAGCACACGGACCAGTGGAACCAGAGATAGCCAGTCGCAACCTTGTTTCTATCCGCAAAGAGACATCTCTGTATAAAGGTTATAAAGGAAATCATCCTTTAGATGTAGAGACGCTTAAAGATGTGATGCGAGATATGGAAAGAAAAATAAGAGCAAGCGCAAATATAGCGGAAGGAGAACAGTTATGGGGGGTTATGAGGATGAGTTTTTCAAAGTAATGACTGGCCTTGAAGCAGAAATAAAGGCAAAAGCCGCTTCTCTACAGTAGGCATAAACGGCAATGCTAGCCAAGCTCGCCAAATCCGTGCTTGAACAGAATGGAGACCTCTTTGTGGAGGCTTGCCAAAAATATAAGAATGAGGCGTACTTTAACGAATGCGCAAACACAATAAAAGAGTGGAACTTTTCTGCCAACGAAGGCGAAGAATTCAGCAAGGAGTCTTGGCACAGTTTGTATAAAGTTGCTTTGCTTTTGACAGAAGAGTACTACGCCACTAAATGCGACTTGCCAAAAGTTGAGGCGTTTGAGTGCAAGGACAATGACGATAATGCGAGCAAGCTGGAGATTATAGCCGTTCTGCCATAAATTCCCAAATCTGTCTAAAAGCCTACGTCTTTTCTTACCCGGACCTTCGCATAGAAGTTTGGACCCGATCTTGCGCCATAGAAGTTTACTACCTTTTATAAAATAACTGGCGTTACTAATAAATTATTCAAGTAGTTGAGCTTTTATTTAATTAGGTAATCGATGATATTTTTCTCTAAATCCTTGAGAATCATAGAAATAAGGTCTTTTTCGTCAATATATTGCTTGAGAATCATTTTGTCTTTGATAGTTTCTTTAAACTCAGAAAGACGCTTCCATTCCTTTTCAATATTTTCCTTATTAGGATTATCTAATGAAACTGATGGAACTTGTGAATAAAAATAAGCCATACCTATAGGATGATTATCTCTAACTTTGTCCAATGCTTGCAAAAGCTCTTCTACAGTTCCTGATTCAGCTTTTATATTTCCAGTTTCGGTGTTTTTTGTTGGCGTACCCAACTTGTGATGAAAAATAGCAACTACAAAATCACTTTCAGCAATTATTTTTTTGTTTATTACATCTTGTGGATATCCAGGTTGAGAAGCCAGCTCTTCCCAACCAGTAACCATTATCCTAAAACCACAGTGATCCTCATGGCCATCCTTTCGAAATCTAACTTCAAGCGAATCAAGTAAAAACTTACGTTCAATATCTGTATCTCCAGGCGAAGCAATTACAACTTTAACTACATTGGATTTTTTAGATTTTCTTGATGTGGCAATAGCATCACTTGCACTGGTATATAAATAATTATTACCTGTATCATCATACCGTTTTGACGATAAAAGGCCAGAATAATTATTCCTATTTTTTTTATAATCAATATTTCTAATGTTTTCTAACACATTCAAACCTTTGGTATTAATATTTCCAAATATTAAATCTTCTTCGTTTCCCTGATTTGGAGCAACAACCGTTCCATCATGATATATAAACAAGTAAGCATATTGTCTTTTTTCATTGCTTAAAAATTCAATTTCAAAAGGCACGCCGGAACAAACACATTTAATTTCATTCTGAAGCGATGTAAATTTGTCATCTGTTATATTTAATAAATTTGCATTTATAAGTTTTTTACGGCGAGCTGCATATTGGTAGATTTTCCAAATATTGATGTCGTTAGAAGCATTAGATTTAAGATATTTGGCTAATTGAATTAGAGAATTACAATTAAAAGAGGTTGCAACAGAACCAACTCTAATTTTTACAGAACTATTGGCTTTTTTTATTTCTCTTGCTAAGCTAATCAAATCCTGTAGCCCATAATCGTTAATACCTCTAAGTTTGAAAATGATATCTTTTTCATAAGCATCTAAGGGTAATGCAATAGTGTCACAATAGTAAGAACATTGAATGATTGTTTGTTTATTCAAACCATTTGTTGAAAGTAAAACCGATAACCCTATGCTCTTTGCATATTTTAAGACTTCCATTAAATTAGAATACAATGTAGGTTCTCCTCCAGATATAACAATGCCTTCACAATCTGATTTTTTTAAAAAATTTAAAACGTTCCTCCAAAAGTCTAAAGGCATATCATTATCCGATTCTGAACATTCTGGGCCAAAACAGTAAATACAATTCAAATTACACTTATTTGTTATTTCAATATCAACAATATTTGGGATATTATTAGTGGTTTTATTTGCAATTTTTAATAATAGTTTAAATTTTCTTTGATATATTTGGATAATTTTCTTTCCTAAATCCGTATCATTATTAATTACAATAACATCTTTGTCTGATTTAACTAAAGTACCGTTTTCTAGATGAATATTGCCAATTATAACCATAGAATCATCAAATAAGAAAAAATTATTATTAGAATGAAATTTGTAGTGATATATATTAAGCTCTTTTATATTCTCCTCTCGGTAATAATCTGTCCATCTGTCAATGGAAGTCTTAATTTGACTTTCCAAATCTTCATTGTAGTATATATCATTTTCGGCAAATCCTCTTAATAACAAATCAACTCTGTCAATTTTCAAAGTAGGTTTACCAATAAAATATGCCACAGATTTTGATGTTGAAATCGCAAATATGGATAATTGTTTTAACTTAGGAAAAGACTTTAATGCGTAATTCATTGCATCTGTGATATTCATAATTTTAATGCCATGGTGCTCATTATCCAAAAAGTCACCCACAGGACTATCACTAGACGATGGGTTATTTTCAATTTTAGTAACAATGTCTTTTATGTATTGTTTGAAGTCCGATACACCTTTTGGATCTCTTGAATAAACAGTATGCCAATAGCCTTTCAAATCTGATGGCATATGTTTGGAATCTTGAGTTACAATAATTGTCCTTTTGCTTAGTGAGTGCCGAACTCCTAATTCGTAAAACACATTTGCATTCTTATCTGTAATATCGGCAAGAACAATAAATGAGCTATGTAATTTTGTAACTATTGATTTAATCAAACTCCCTATTTCTGGTTTTGCTCTTTCGCAAGAATAACCTATTTCTTCAAATGCAGGTTTAAAAACATGCTCAAAAGTTTCTGTCCATTGCGCTTCAGTGCAGGTTTCTGTATCTGAAAATGGCATAATAATAAAAACTTCTTTTTTCATCTTTTCTCCTTTTTGTATACTTTAATGTAGAAGTTAGAAAACTTGACTAATGCTAGGGGCATCTCCAGCTTCCTATAGGGAATGATATTGCGATTTTTCTTTGATTTTTCCTTGAAATCTGCAATCAAGACCCTCGCATAGAAGTTTCCCGACCTTCCACCACAGGCTTACTAAGGTGATTTATTTCTTTTAACAGGTACCTGTAAAGACTATGGTCCTGGTCAATAGGCATAGAATGGTTGAGCTTATGCTTCAGGCTGAATTTTGGCAAGAATAGGGAAAACATAAAAATCAAATTCAGGTACCTTATTGTTGAAGCCTGAAAAAAGATATCTTTCAGCATTAAATGTTCGAAGCGTTAATTAAATAGTCTTAGAACTTCTACGTAATATTCCAAGAGGCGGAAAATCTAACTTAGAGAGATTAAAATAATCTTTAATCAAATCGTTAGCAAAACATTCATATATTTCAACCTTGTTTGCGCCACAAAATTTCATAAGTTCTCTAATCTCTGAAACCCTATAATTAGACAACCCAACAGCAGTTCCATAAATTTCTTTCCTATTAAGAATTTCGCTACCATCCCAGATGTCAAGTATTTCTAAATTTGCATTTAAATACCCAAATCCTAAAAAGAATATTCTATTACTTTCGTGTATATATCCATTTACTCTATCGTCATTGAAACCCCATCTATCTCTTGCATTTCCAACTCTATCCCATATGGTTCTAAGTTTTTGAGTAACAGAATTGTCCACCTGTTCAGCTCCAAACTTTAAATCATTCAAAGTTCCTAAGCTTCCATGTATATGAATGATATTCATACTATTATTTATTATATCCATAGCAGAATATTCTGCGTGCCCTTTTACTTTAGTTAGATATTTGAAAATAGTATGTTCAAATATTCTATCATAGTTAAATATTATAAACTTAGATTTAAAAAAATTATATTCAAATCCTTTACCCCACCTATCTAAGCGATTACATAAAAGTTGAATCCAGTTGTTAGTATCTACCATATTTCTCTCATAATATAATATGCATGCTGCTATAATTCTTTGAATTGTAGCAATGTAATCTTTGTAATCTACCCTATTTCTTATATAATCATCTATTGTTTCTACTGGAAATGTCTTTAAATCATTTAAAACTTCTTTTAAGAGTTTGCCGCTGACTAAATTTTTATCTTCGTACCTTATAATTGTTTTAATTATTTCGCCTCTGCCTTTTCTAAATAATTCGTCTATGGATTTAGCAGGCTCTAATAATCTTTCTATTTGCGTTATTAGTTTTTCTCCTGATGGAAAGCCATAAGGAATGCTAGCTCCGGCACCGATTATAAATAAATTGGACATTTGTTATACCTCTTTTTTAGTTAAATTCAGTATTAGCGATCCATATTTATATCCATTGGCTCTTCTAACAAAAGCGACTTGGATTGCTCTTTATTACCTTCGAATATTTTTTTGAGCTTAGAGAATTTCCTATTAGGTTTATAGCGATAATACAAAGAAATTACAAAACCAATCATATGTAATATGGTATATAAAATGAATCCTATAAAACAAATTAAAATTGTAATTACATAATTGTAATAAAGAACATCATTGTATTCATTGATTATTGATGCTACAAAATCATCTATAGTAATCTTAACTATAATTGACAAAATAACTATTATAATAGCTAATATTGCGTCAAATAATAACATTTTTAATTTTCTTTTAGCTAAAATACCATAGATAAACATTGTGACAGAGAGCAACAAAATCGTAATATTCATTTGAAATAACAATTCATTAAAAAGCTCTAATTTGTAAGGCGCAAGCAATGCTACAAAAAAACTGTAACAAAACGTAACTAAAGTTATGGATTGCAGTTTATCAGTGCCAGTAAAAAAGAATATTATGCTTTCATATTTTTTTCGCATCGATGCTGGGTATTCTATATTTCTATTATTTAATATATAATCACTATTTTTTTTACCATAAATTTTTTCAATTTCCGTTACAGGTTTTTGCATAAGTTCTTTTAATTTGCTTAATATAACTGTTGCGTATATATAATTATCATTAAGTTTTTTTATTGTTTCCTTTGTGTTGTTAATTAGGTACAAAAATAGAAAAAAGGATAAGTTGGCACTTTTATTTTTATTAACTATATAAATGAGGTTGCAACCTATTGCTAAAACAAGCAAACTACTAAAATCTAAATAATGCATATATAATGTATCCTTTTAGGAAAAATACCTCACTTTGGCGAATATAGTTTAACTTATAACACTTCCTTGTTCAAAAAATGTTATAAATTTTTTTGCTAAGCTTGTCGCTGTTTTTTCATCATTAAAATTTCCAAATGCGATATGATTATTTACGTCTCTTTCAAATCGGTATGCCCTACCATCAGAAACTGTAAAATTAATAGGAATTCCACCTTCACGCCTGATTTGTTTGCCTTCGGTATGTCTAATTTCTATCTCCTTATGCTCAGCCATATATTTAGCAAGTAACTTTCCAATTTTGCTGTTTTCAAACTTTTCCTTATCGTAATTCGTCAATAATATTTTCATTTTGGAGTTTTCTTTTTTCAAAAAAAATTCAACTGCTTCTAGATATTCTTTATTATCGGTAACAGTAGGATCCATATTTTTTCCAACAACATATACGTAATTTTCTGCATTTTTCATCAATTCAGTTACGACAATCATTGCGTGCTCCGCATTGACGTTAAAAAACATCTCATCTATCCGTTTTTCTGCGAGTTCTTGAATTTTTTCCTTGTACAGTTCTATTGACATAAAGCCTCAAAAATAATATTATTCAGCCAATCCATATGTACTCCTCCTATTTTATTTTCCCCAAAAAGACCTTCTAAGGGAGGCTCTCGCAACTTCCCAAAATAATTATAAAACGCCGAATATCGCTTTTTAAACATAATCTTAACCCAAATATAGTAAAAAATCTGCTGCAATTATACAAATTCCCCCTTATTTCCGCCATTTTCGGTAATTTTTGCGCAATAAATGCCATAAATTCCCGAATCTGTCTAAAAGCCTACGTCTTTTCTTACCCGGACCTTCGCATAGAAGCTCTCCGACCTTGCGCTACAGGTTTATTAAGGAGATATATCGGGAGGCGCTGACAACGACAATAAACGGCAATGTCAAGGAATTTTCAATCTTTCTATATTATACTTTAGTGTTTTATTTTTGCATATCAGGAGGTTTCTATGAGTAAACTCAAACTTGTTTCTCTTTTCTTAATCGTAGGTTTAGGGGTTCAAACAACATTTACATCTTGCTCTTCGGACAATGATGATGGCAACGGCAAAATATCGGAGGGAAAACTTATCTTGTGCCAGATAGATAACGCCTGCGTAGAAATGTCTGCTGAGACTTGCCTTGGTTTTGAAGGAAAGCCTGTAAACATTTGCGAAGCTACGCCTAGCAGCTCGTCTGCTGGCGGCAATCTACTAAAAAAAGAAAAAATAAGCGGATTATCTCAAAAAGGTCCTTTTGTAAAAGGTTCCCCTATCATGCTTTTTGAACTGGATAGCAACCTGAGTCAAACAGGAAACTCATTCCTAAGCACGATTGCAGACGATAAAGGCTCATTTGAAATAAACATCTCGTTGGTATCACCTTATGTCATGCTCAAAGCTGATGGCTATTACTACAATGAAGTGAGCGGGAAAAAATCCACATCGCCCATAACGCTATATGCAATAGCAGATTTGACAAATAAAAGCAGTCTTAATGTTAATCTTTTAACTCATTTGGAACACGAAAAGGTTCAAGCGTTGGTAAAATCTGGCAAAAGCATTTCCGAAGCGAAAAAACAAGCTCAGCAGGAAATTCTGAATATATTTGGCATAAGCGGCGATTTTACAGACAGCGAGGATATGTCGATATTCGGATCAAGTGATGGTTCCGCAGCTTTGCTTGCGATTTCTATTCTGTTGCAGGGAGAACGCGATGAAGCTTCTTTTACAGATTTGCTGACAGATTTTAACCAAGCCATCAAGAATTCCAACGAATGGAGCTTTGCAAAGAAAACCAATTTGGCAGATTGGGTTTCAGATGCAAATTTAGAGAGCATAAGAAATAATATAAACAATTGGAGCTTATCTTTCGAGATTCCTATTTTTGAAAAGTATATAAGAAAATTTTGGTCTGAAAATTACGGTCTTGAAGAGTGCAAACCGGCAGGCAACGGACACTCAGCAAAGAATGCAAATCCTTTGAGTATTAATAAAGAGCGCAGCTATATTTGCAATGGCAGTTATTGGGAGCCCGTATCCGTCGTAGAAGTTCCTCCATCTTCCAGTTCGGAGGTAATAGAAGAGCCGTCCTCTAGTTCGGAGGCAATAGAAGAACCAACCTCCAGTTCTAGCTCTAGCTCTAGTTCTAGCTCCAGCTCCAGTTCAGTTGTTAAAATTCAAAGGCTGACAGTAGGCGGCCATTCTAATACTTTAGGAAGCTTCGTTGACCTTGATGGCGGAGTAACATACAATCTGTCCCAAATTGTCCCAAATTTCGCTAATGCTTCTGAAATAGATATTGTTTATGATTTTAGAAATGGAAATAGCATTTGGCCAGCTTCTCTTTTTGGTAGCGATTACGGGGGTATTGTCAGAGAAACGCTAAAAAACAATCAAACATTTATTGTTGAGGCTTCTAAAATAATTCAAAACAGAGATATAATTTACGATATTTTAAATAAAAGCGTAATTCCCGATGAAGAAATGGCTGTCAGGCAATTGCAACAGTTAACGAAGGATATTGCTCCAGGGGGTATTAGAGAAAATGAGTTGAATCATATGCTGTCCACTATGAATCATCCTGTTAATGTTTTTGGTGGTAGCAGAGAATTATATATCGCTAAGACTGAGGATAATCTTTTTGTTATTGCGATTGATACTGGCAATATGCCTATGAGCATATCAATCGCATATTTTAATTTGATTGCACTATGATTAACTCACCTAACCACCACCCGTAATGTTTCCGTCCCTACATTAACAATATAAACGCCTCTCGCCACTGCGCTAATCCGCAAGCGGCCTGAGGCTGAGTTGTTAACGGCAGAATACACTTGCTTGCCTTGGATGCTGTACACTTTGACTTTTGCGTTGCTGGGGATGTTCT
>WQTK01000210.1 GCA_009786285.1 Candidatus Fibrimonadales bacterium
TATAGCAAATATCGTAGAATTTTTCAACCCCTTTTATGAAATAAATGTTGATTTATGCGGAGTTGTTATATTTTTAAGGAGCGACTATATAGAAGCTACGAGAAATGAAACCTTTGCAATTTGTCCTTCCGATAAAAAAACTGAGGGCATTTGGATTAGCGAGTATTCGGTATCTTTAAATGAAGAGAACTGCCTTTCCGTTCAAACGCCAGATATTGCTGGAACCTTTGATGTACTGTTTTTGGAAAATAGCGGCCGAACGGATACCGTTCAGGTTTTGGTTGACCAAAGCTATATACAGATGGGGGATTATTCGCATAAAGTATATGTTTTTGACTCCAGCAAAGCGGAACAAAATACTATTTATACTATAAAACCTGGGCACTATGAAAGCAAAAACTATAACTATAATCTTATCGTGGATAAAACTATGTTCACTATGGCAGATGTTTGGAGTTATTCCAAGACAGACAGCAGTATATTACCATCACATTTTCAATTAGAATGGGAGTACAAAAATGTAGAATTTGAAAAATCCAGATTGCCATATGTAAATAACAACTATTATAGTTGGAGGGTTGCAAACATTCGTTCTCAAAAGGAAGGTTTAGATACAGCATATATCAGAATAAATCCACGTAGTAAAGATGCCGAGAAATTAATATTATTGGGAGATCCTAACCTTGACTATAATTCTTGTGAAACATGCACTATGATTGCGGTAGATACTTCTGCTTCCGGTTACCGAGTGCCATTTAGAGAAGAATGGAACTTTTTAATGCGGGCAGGAGCCTCAACCCGTTATTATTGGGGTGATGAAGGAAGGGTCATAGCCGCAGATTATTCTATAATTTCTCAATATGAGTGGATTAATGGCTTATTTGATTATGAGTTAAAACCTGTTGCTCAACTGCTTCCCAATGCTTTTGGGCTTTATGATATGATAGGTATTGCTGGTGAAATTTGTGATAATAGTCCTGAGGGCTTTTTTATATGTGGAGCGGGATATGGGACAGGAGGAGTGCTAGGAAAAGCCAACTACAAAAGTTTCCGCCTTATCCGCAAAACGCCAAAGCTGCACAAGTTGGAAAAGTTTTAACAATTTTTCTATATTCTAGCTTGGTATGAGAAAGCTACCATCAATCCTTTTGCTTGCTTGCGGCATAGCGATTCAAGCGTTAGTTTCCTGTTCCTCTCCCAGTAGCGAAGAGGAAACTCCTAAATCTTCCAGTTCAGTAGCAAAAATTCCAAGCTCATCATCTTCATCCCTTGACTGTAGTACCATAAGCTCCTCTTCAATTAGCGAAAACTTATGTTCAGATTTTGACCCTGAGGCAGAAATTGAACATTATGGCAAAATGAAAAAGCAGTTCTGTGACGAACGAGATGGCCAAAAGTACGTTTATGTGCAAATCAGCGAACAAATTTGGATGGCCGAAAATTTGAAATACGCTATATGCGGCAGTAAATGCGGCGCAGAAGAAAATTATTGGTTAAAATTAAAAGACGATAACTCTAATATCTGTGATAAATATGGCCGTCTTTATGATTGGCACACTGCTTTGACAGTTTGCCCTGAAGGCTGGCATTTACCTAGCGATGAGGAATGGGAAGTTTTAAAGGATTTTGCAGGAAATTCAACAGCAGGAACCAAATTAAGAACTGTTGGAAACGATTGGGCTTGTGAATATTCTGAGCCTCTTTCCAAAATATCTGTAATACAGTCGCAAATAATCGAGTGCTATGACCTAATAGAAGGCACAGATGATTATGGTTTTTCTGCCCTGCCTGGTAGCTACGGAATCTCTACCGGTCGTTTTTATAATGTTGGCGAAGGTGGATTTTGGTGGAGTGCCACTGAGTACCAAGATTATGCTTATTTCCTGACTATGCGTTACTATTTCAGCGGTGTTGGCAAGCTCTACGATTGGAGAACGAATTTCCTATCTGTGCGGTGCGTAAAAGACGTACTTTAGTTTTCTACCTTTTAACATGATATGAGAAAATCGTCATTTTTTTTCGCTTCACTAACTTTGAGCATATTTCTTGGGTGTGAGCTTCCTAATCCTTTTGTGTCTTCTGAATCCTATCATATCATTGAGGTTACTGGGCTTCCTGTTGTGTATAATGAACAAATGGCATATGTTAGCATTGGCCCAGAGACATGGCAAGACCATGAAATACATAGAATGGGAACTACAAGTGATGGAAAGTTCTTTGAAGCTATTTGCATTGACAATTGTAGCAATTATTGGTCTGGCTTTGGAGAATTTTCATTTGTAATGATGTTTGGAGATATATTGTATAGAGAAAATATTTTTATATCGCCTGGGGATGATGTTTTTATATACACAAACGGTAAAACTTTTCAAGAACTTCAAATTGACGTATGCAGCATAACAGGAAGCATAAATGATTTGCCGTCTGATTTGTTTGACAAACTGCCTAAAATTGAATTCCACATACCTTTAATGAAAAATACAATAACTATAGTAGAATTTAATAAACTACAAAAGTTGGATTATACAGGCTGTTAGCAGGATAGGTTCTAACCCCGTCACTTATTCAGCGCGGCGATAGAGACTTTTTTCACACCAGCTAAAGTGCAAGCATCTATTACGGAGACAAGTCTCTCGGTTATAGCGTTTTTATCGGCTATCAGCACTGCTTCGCGCTCAGGGTTCTTTGCGAGAATTCCCTTGAGAACATCGCTGAGTCCTGCCAAGTCAACTTGGCGTTCTTCAATGTGGATTGTGCCGTCTCTTGTTATGGCTATTAAAATGTTTTCCTTTTCAAGCTGGCTTGCGGTTTGAGCTTGCGGCTTGCTCACTTCAACGCCTGTTTCTCTTGTGAAGGTACTTGTCACAATAAAAAATATCAGCAATATAAACACCATGTCCATTAAAGGAGCTATGTCTATGGAAGCTTCCCTTCTCTGCTTGGGTTTTGATTCCAAAAAATCAACATTATTTGCCATATCTTTCCACCAGCCTGTTGTTCAGCAAGAGCAATGGAAATGCTATAATCAGCCCGCTTTGGGTTGTTATCAAAGCCTCTGAAATGCCGTCTGCCAAAAGCACGGGGTTTTGGTTTCCGTAAAGGGTTATCACGTCAAAAGTTCTGACCATGCCGGTCACTGTGCCCAAAAGTCCCAAAAGGGGCGCCACTTTAGCCATAATCATAGCCATATGCGAAGCTTTGTGTACAGGCATTGTCCCGGCGAATCCGCAATAAATGTAATAAAAACCAAGCGCTCCGACTACCAAAATAGGCACCATAACAGGCCCGCCAGCCAGCGCAGTGCCGTAAAGTTCGTCTATAAGAGCGTTAAACATGTGTGAAATATAGAAAACATTTCTAAATTATGTAGTTGAATGTTTGCGTGGGTGGTTACCACGTTGAGATAGAGGCTCATGAATGAAAAACAAATTATTTCTTTTTGTGTTTTTTCTCGTTGCCTGCGCAAGCAACGAAGAGGATCAACATTATGACGGCTTTGGCGAGCTACTAAGGGAAGGCTATCCAAAGGAAATAAATTGCTTTCAGATTCTGAAAAGAACTGCATACGAAGGATTCGTGAAAGTCGATGCCCCAACCATAATAAAAGAAGATGCCAGCGATTATTATCCGTTAAAGTTGCTTGGTTCTTCTGTTGCTTATACATTTTCCCTAAAAGTCCCTGCAAAATATTATACAGAAGAAGAATACTTGGTTTCTTTAAGGGCTTTGAAAATCGACTTTAAGGAATGCGGAGAGGCAAAGGAAGTGATTTTTTTTCGCATAGGCGAGGAAAATGGCATTGCAGAGTATCGCTCTTATATAAATAAAGAAAAGGGCAAATATATTTTTTTGGCTCAAAGGGAAATGCCGTCTTATGACTGGTACGATGTGCTGAATGTGTGTGTAAATGAATCTGGGAAATTTCGTTTAGAAGGAGTTGTTTTATGAAAAACAAAATGGCGTTATGCGCAAAACCCCAAAGCTGCACAAGCTGGATAAGTTTTAACCTGCAGCATAGCGACTTGTGAGGGGTTTAGGGCCTCAGTAAATTTTTCTCCAGAATGTAGTTCCATGCTTTCATTGCGGACTGCGCTTTTGCGTCGCTTGCGTTTGAGTTGTAAATAAAATAATTGTCGTTTCTAAAAGTGAAAACAGGGTAGCTTGCGTTTTTCAGCAATGAGCGGCAAACAAAATGATTGCTTACGTTTAACCCTAAAATGTCTAGGAGCGTTGGAGCAATGGCGGCTTGCGAAACAATGCGCAAGTCCACGCTGTCTTTGGGTAAATTGCTTGCGGAAATCCACAGCGGAATATGGGTGTAGCCTTTGTGTACGCTGCCCAGCGCGTCATCATTTGAATTTTCCGGATACGCATGGTCGCCAACTATCACCACAATGCTGTTTCTTCCGGTTGAATCAATTGCTTTTAGCAAAATTCCTATTGCGGAATCTGCGTAGCGCAAAGCCAGTTTATAGCGTTCAGACGGGTTTTCCGGGTTTGCGTAGCCGGAGTTTTTTGGCAGTGTGAACGGGGCGTGCGAGGTGGTGCTCATGTAGTTCAAATACAACGGTTTGTCTTTTGGGGCTTCTTTTAGCCACTGCGCAATTCGGTTTGCGAGCGGAACATCTTCATTGTTTTCGGGGTTGTATTCGGCATGGTCAAACCAGTCTCTGAAATGAGGCCACAAGTTGTCAAAGCTGGGTTCGCTTGCGGTGAAAACAACGTTGTAATAACCGGCGTTCTTTAGAATTTCCGGCAAAGAAATTGTGTTTAGCAATTTTCGGCTGGACAAAATCGCTTTTTTTGAATGGCTGTAAATTCCCATTTGAATGCCGGCAAGACCTTCAATGCTAGGATAGCCAACGCTGTGTGCTTCCGGGAAAAAGAGGGAATTTTTGGAAAACAGGCAGAGGTTTGGCAAATTGCCGCAAGTTGCGCTGTCTCTTATGTCTGCGTAAGAGCCACGAAATGTCTCTATGTTCAATATGATTATATCAGGTTTTTGGGGACGCTTGGAGAATGCCAGGTAAGCGGCGCTATCATCGGCTTTGTGCCAGAATGGATATTTTTCGCTTGGATTTCCGCCTAAGAATTCAACGGCGAGTTCATAATCATTAGGTTTTTCTTTTTCGCTGAAAGCGTATTGAAATTCTGTTATCCAATGCCCTGCTATGGGTTGAATGCGCTGCCATCTCATTTTGCTCGGAGCAAACCAGTATTTTGAACTAAGCCCTGCTACCGCAAGCATTGCGAAAACAATGAGCAAAATTATTTTTTGCCTGACCGGTTTGCTGCCTCCTTTGCGAAGCAAACATATATACACAGCCACGGAGCTTGCTATTATTGCGATTGTTATGCAGAAATGCCATATTCCGCCTATAAAAATTTTGCCTACAAGGGAAAAATCCGTATTTAAATTCAGCACATAAACCGAAACAAACGAAAACGAGAGTCTTGAACCCATCCAGCGCATGCATTCGTCGTCTGCGCCCATCAAAAACATGTAAAACGCTAAAAAGCACCCTGCGATTTTTGGAGCGCGAACTACAGAAAAAAACAAGCTTGCCACGGCAAAAACACCAATATCGGCCACAATGCTGTGCGGCAAAAACCTAGTCCAGTTTTCAACAAAAGACCCTCCATATGGGGAATCGAAAAAATAAAGCGAGCAAAGAAGCAACGCTCTGCCGAACAAAAAAGACAAAAATAGGCAAATGGGGTACATTTTTAAAAGAAATTAGTAAAAAATAATACTTTTGTTTTTCACATTCTTAACGAAATCTTAAATAATTCATAATGGGTTTTTAACAATTCAATTCTAAATTTATGTTTGATTTAACTCAACTGAGGACTTTTTATGAAGAAAATCTCTATCGCTGCTTTACTTGCTTTTGGCACAATTGCAAATGCGCAAGATGCAACGCCTGTTGTAACCCCTGGCGGAACAAAGGTTCAGATATATGGCCGTTTGGAGCTGAATTCGTCTTATGAAGACGGATTGACAAGCGGTCTGTGGTCTACAAACGCCTTGTCTAACGCTAATGAAGATGCGCAAGGCAGAACTACGCTGAGCATTGCCCGTACAAGAATAGGATTGAATTTAGATGGCCCGTCAAAGGATGGCGAACCGGGTTTAAAAGGAAAATTTGAAGCGGACTTTGCAGGAGCGAGTGGTTACAATAACCATAACGGATCTTCGGGATTCCGCGTAAGGCAGTCTTGGGGCAGCGTGAATTTTAAAGATTTGGGCATGACGCTTTTATTTGGCATGACTGATGATTTGATAACTCCTATTGACCCTCCTGCAATAAATCCGGGCAGCCTCAATGGTGCCGGCAATATAGGCAACCGCCGTCCGCAAATTCGCGTGACGCAAGCTCTTGGCCCGGCAGAAATAGCTGTTGCCGCAACGCAAGATCGCTTAAGAGCAGATGACAATGTAGCTTCTTCTTCTCCAGCCGTGCAAGGACGTTTGGGTATAAAGGTTCCGGCTGCTTGGGCCGGGGAAAAAGCGAATGTGGCGTTAGGCGTTTCCGGTCTTTTTGCAAAAGACGAAGCTGCAAACGCTGATGATGAAAAACGTGTGAAAAGGGGGCCTAGCACTAATTTAATAGGTGCGGATTTATCGCTTCCTTTGATTGAAATTTTGACTCTTACCGGAGAATGGTTCATTGGCCAAAATCTCACTCGCTATGGCGATGGAAGCTTGGGTTTGAATCATACATCGTCAAGCAATCCCAAGAAAGTTCAGGAAGACGGCATAAGTTCAATGGGTTGGTGGGCTGCTTTGTCCGCTAAGCTTCCGGCCAATCTTTCTGCCGGAACGGGTCTTGGAATGGAAAATATAGATGGCGATGTAGAAAAAGAAACAAAAATACCCGGTTCGCGCGAAGGTAACATGTTTATATTCGCAAACATCGGTTATAATTTCACTTCTGCCGCAAAAATCACATTTGAGTATTTGAATTTGGCAACAGATTATGCTAAAAAAGCAGATGGCACAAAAGTTGACAGCGGCAGTCTGAATCGTTTTGAATTGAATTTCAGATACGATTTTAAATAAGCCGGAATTGAATTGGAGGAGATTTTCTATTTTACTGTTATGAAAATTTTCTCAAAGGTTATAGCACTTCTTTTTTTGGCTGTTTTTGCGGCAAATGCCCAACATCCCAACACGAGAGTATCGGTTTATTTGCATCCCGTTGCTCTCTTGGTTGGTCTTGACGCTAAAATGCCCATGATATATTCAACGGTTGAAATTCCGTTTAGTTTATACAACGCATTGACGGTTAGGCCAAGTCTATGGTTTAACACAGATGATGTCAAAGGTTACAGGATAGGCAGCGATTTGGGTTTTCGCCATTATCTGAGCGGAAGAGGCGAGGGCATGTATTTGCAACCGCAGGCTGGAGTTTTTTATCTGTCTGTGGATGATATTGATTTTAGCTGGGGCTGGCAAGATGAAAACAGGAAAAAAACTGAAAAAAGCGCCATGTGGTATGATTTTATGGGTTATTTTGGCTATTCATATAAATTTGCCTACATAAGCATTTATTCCGATACTGGAATAGGCTATAGCTGCATTGCGGGAGACTGTTTTTTATCGGTTGACGCCAATTTCGGCATAGGCATTGCGTTTTAGCATTTTTGCTCTCTCAAGCACATAATACTTATACTTAGCAATAGCATCTGAGCTCAAATCGGAATGGTCTAAAAGTTCGCATATTTTATCAACCTTACTCTGAATTCCTTTCAAAAAAACATCTACAATTTCGGAATCCAAACCGATTTTCAACCCGAACTCAAAAAAATCTATGGCCCCCCCGTCATCAAATAAATCCAAAGCCATGAAGCTATCAGTTGGCAAATGCAGACGTGTGTTCAGCAAATCGTAAAACGGCGCAAGCTTGGGTGGGTCGGTTAAAGGATAAAGTACTGAAAAATTCTTTACATGAGCATCGCCGTTGCACATCAAATAGTTAAAAACAATAGCCTTGAATAGCTTTTCAGCATTCTCCAAGTAATTTTGTTCTCCAACTACGTTTCTCAAAACTTCCGCCATTTTCTGGTAGCTGAATTCATATTTATCCTCAATTCCTGCAAGTTGCGCAAAATCCTCTGCTTTGATTTTTTGGCCGCTTGGCAAAACATCAAATCGTTTTGTCAAATAAGCAGGTGTTTTGTCTGGGAAAAAAACTAGAGCATTTTCCGCTATGTCAAGGTCAAAAACTTGTTTTGCGATTTGCATTGTTATATGCTCATTTGCCGGCATATCGGCAGAAAAATCAAAGTCATTGCTGTAAAGCGGTTTTAAAATATAGTAAACGCTGATTAACTCAAATAATTTTTAACCATTTTTCAGAAAAATAATTTATATTAGAGATATGGAAAAGATATTAACCTTTGG
>WQTK01000211.1 GCA_009786285.1 Candidatus Fibrimonadales bacterium
TGTCTGTATTCAACCGTCATATTACAAATATAGCAACTAAAAGTTCACCGCCTGAAAGGCGGTGGCTTTAACCTTCAAAAATGGAAGTAAATCTCTCTAAATCCTCGTCGCTTCTCAAATGCAAGCTTCTGTCAAAGTTGAGCTTAAGAGGCGCGCCCTTCAAACCAAACTCTTCAAAAAACGTTTTTAGCAAATACCTCTTGTAAGCTTCATCAACAAGTTCAGGATACGGAGTCTCTATGGCTATTACAGGAGGGTCGGTTAAAATCTGGCAAGCCCTTCTGAGCGGCACGCTGTGCCCGCCGCGCGAATGATGAGGATTTTTCTCTATGGCCGCTTTAAAAGTCTCGGCAACCCTGTCTCTGCCTATAACTTTTTTGCAATTAGCGTAAACAGTTTGAATCTCCTGCAAAAGCCTGTTCACCCGCAAACCTTCCAGCGCGCTGATAGAAATAACCGGAACCCACTCAAAAAGAGGATCCTTTTCCCTGATTTCCTTCACAATCAAATCAAAACTCTTGGAATCCTTGTTCTCCAAGATGTCCCATTTGTTAATAGCCAAAATCAAGCCCTTGCCCTCTTTGCGAATTTCCGTTATAATGCGCAAATCTTGAATCTCAAAACCTCGCGAAGCATCCAGCAACAGCACAACAACATCCGAGCGGCGAATGCTCTCCATTGTCCTCATATTGCTGAAAATTTCCACCTCGTCTTTTTGCTTTGAAACCTTTGCTTTTTTGCGAAGCCCCGCCGTATCCGTAACTTTAAAACAAACTCCGTTAAGCTTAAAATTGCAATCTATGGAATCCCTCGTTGTGCCCGGAATTTCAGACACCACAACCCGCTCCTCGCCTAGAATCTTGTTCAAAAGCGTGCTCTTGCCGGCGTTTGGCCTGCCCAAAATAGCAAAGGATATTTCGGCTTCTGCTGTTTTTGCGTTTTCTTTTTGCGGCAACAACACTATCACTTCATCCAAAAGACTCAGCACCGCATAGCCCGTCAGCGCGCTCACCGTTCTCGGAGTGCCCATGCCAAGCCGCAAAAAAGCCCAGCCCTCTGCCCTATCGTTAGCCTCTTCGCTCTTGTTCGCAACCAAAATCACAGGTTTTTCCGTTTTCAAAATCAACTTGGCAAACTGCTCGTCCAAAGTGGTAACTCCAACGCGCACGTCCACCATAAACAAAATCAAATCCGCATCGCTCACTGCCGCAAAAATCTGCTCTCTAACGGAATGCGCCAAAACATCAATTTGCTCATCCGTCATAAACCCGCCTGTATCCACAAGCGTGAATTTTGTTCCTTGCCACTGCGCTTCCTGGTAGTGGCGGTCTCTGGTAACGCCTTCTCTATCGCTTACAACGGCGGCTCTGCGCCCTAAAATGCGATTAAATAAGCTGGACTTGCCCACATTGGGCCTGCCAACTATGCACACAATCGGTAAATCTGCCATTACTCTCCGTTAACCCAAACATTCTTTTTGTCAAAAAATAGAAATTTCTATATTCCTTCCATACGTTGTACGCGTGGGGATATATTATGGGAACTTTCGGGGGCTTTAGAGGCTGGGCGGCGGTGTTGCTTCTCGCTGCCTGTGCATGGGCGCAAATTTTCGTTTCAAATATGGGGCAGCTCAGTGTGGAAATAGCAGCGTTTAATGCCGAAAGCGCAAACAAGACCATCAATATCAGCGATAATTTTGATATAACCTCGCATTTGGAAATAAACAACCAAAGCGGCTACACACTCACAATGCAAAGCTTAACCTCCGAACCTCGCAAGCTAACCCGTGCCGTAAAAGGGCAATTGATTACCGTAAAAAAAGGATCGCTCACTTTGCAAAATATCACAATTGACGGCAACAATGCTAAAACCGAATATTCAGCCAATGCCGAAGGCTCGCTCATTTTTATTGACGCAGGCACTTTAAACATGAACACAGGCACAACATTGCAAAACAACACTGTATATAGCACTGCAGGCGGCTTTGGCGGCAACGGCGGCGCAGTGTATGTTTACGGCTATGGCACGTTCAATATGTCCGGAGGCACAATCAAAGGAAATACTGCGAATGGCTCCGGCGGCGGCGTGTATATGTATGCGCTCAGAGCCACGTTTAATATGTGGGGCGGCTTAATCACAGAAAACCGCTGCGGCACAACAGCTACAAGCTACAGCGGCGGCGTGCATTTCGCAAACTCACCCTTTGCCACAGACACGGATCCGAACAAAACCGCAAGCGTGTTCAGGCTTGGAGGAACAGCGGTAATCAAAGAAAATTACAAAGCTAACGGCACTTCAAGCAACGTTTACATGGCAGGAAGCAGGTATATAACAATCAACGATGGGGTTATTCCCCCTCCCCAAGATGAAATGGAAATTTGGGTAACAAAAGTAGCGGAAAAAGGCGTTTTTATTAATAAAGGCGCAATAGGACCAAGCGCTATAGATCCATACGGCGATGCCAAATATTTTAGAGCAGATGGAGGAACCTATGTAGCTTATGAGCCTCCAGGCAGATTGATAATGGTTGACGATGAGCATGATATGGAACTCGATCTATATAGCGTAAAATTCAAAGATACAACCGGCTACACTGCAACGCACCAGCAAGATATTAATGTGACAAACACCGGAAATCTACCTGTAGGCAAACTTACATTTAACATTTCCGGAGAGCATGCAAGCAGTTTTGAAATTGACTCAGCAGGTCTAATAAACCTAGGCATTGGCGTTGCAGATTTCAAGACTTTTAAAGTAAAAGCAAAATCCGGACTTGAAGCCGGAGTGCACAAGGCGTTTATTTTGGTATCGGTCACTGCAAACGTTGATGGTACCGGGGCAAGCATAATGCGGCGGCTTGAAGTGGAATTCACTGTGAGCGAGCAATTCAAATTTGAAATAACAACAACGGCAGCAGGCGAAACTTTCGCTGTTCCTCTAAGCTCCATGCTGGGTGGCAATTTTAACTGGGGCAAACCATATAATTGGAATATCAACTGGGGCGATGGAAATTCCGAAGCGAAAAACAACACAACAGACGGCGCACCGCAAAATGGCTCAGCTAGCCCCGGCATTGCTCATACGTATGCTGCGGCAGGAACATACACAATAACAATTACTTCCGCTGGCTCTCCGGATGCATGGCTTGGAGCGTTTGGCTTCCACCAAAATAACTCCGGGGCAAACGACCCTGGCAACAAGGCAAAGATAACAAAATTAATCAGCCCATTCACTCCGCTTATGACTCGCACTCAAGCGCAGATTGACGGAATTTCTCCGCTGCCTTCTTACGAATGGGCAAATATGTTTTACGGTTGCGAATACATGGTTATAGGCAATGATTTCAGTTTCCCAAGCTTGAGCGAAAATGATGTCAACAGGGAAGGCGTGCTGTACGCCACTTTTGCGGGCATTTCCAAAGTGGAAAATAAAGCCCCCGATGAAATTCTTTCTTACCAAATATTATATCAGCAGTTAATGGAGGCTAAATTTACCTTTGCCGGCAGCGATTTTAAGTACAGATCGTTACTTTCTGCGCTGTGGGGCGGCGATATTGTTCGAGATATGGAACAATTAGCTGTTAAAATACAGGAATTCGCAAGTTTTCCGCATGATGTTACTGCAAGCATAGGCACGGACTTTGCAATCAGTGCTATTTTCCCTTTTCAAATTGCTAAAAACGGCGGAACTTTTATTATAAACAGCGATGGCCTCAAAAGAACGCTCAAACTTGGCTCAGTTATAACCGTAAAAAACAATGCAAATTTGGTTTTGGAAAATATTGTTGTTATTGAGAATTCTTTTAGCATAAGCCCCACCACGCTTGTAGATGTTGAACTTGGCAGCACTCTCACGCTGAACGACAAAGCAACCCTGTTCGGAAGGGGCAATAACGAAAGTGATATTGTTAATGGCCCGTATGCTTACAATGGAGACGGCATTATTATAGCTTGGAATGGGAACAACGGAGATACCTACGAGGCATACAAGAGCAAAGATTTATTTTATACATTCGGCGCAACGGTTTATTGGGAAAAATGGCCTGTTAGCGAAAACTCTTGTGATGTTTATTATAATTTCAACAACAATGAAGGGCACATTGGGCTTAGCATGAATTGCTCGGAAGACCGTACTTTGTATTTCAATCAAAGCGATGGCAAATTTTACGCAAGCGATGAATACTATGATATTGGCATACCTCCTTACTTTGGCATTTTTGTTCCGAAAAATGTAATTTCTGTGCCGGGAGCCGTATGGGACGAAGCGACAAATACATTGACGCTCAATGATGTGAAATGGACTACAACTGCTCCATACGCCCTTTATTTTGCCCAGCCAACTCCAGTAACGCTGGAACTTAAAGGCAGCAATTCTTTTGTGTCAACTCTCTCGATTCCTGTAGAAGATAACAGCGCAGGCATTGTTTTGAGGAGTGGTTTAACAATAACAGGCGATGGAAATTTGGAGGCGGTTGGCGGAGAAGCTAAAACAAAAAGTTATGGCATAACATCCGAAGCGGGAATAACCATGAACAGCGGTACATTCATAGCCAAGGGCGAAACAGAAGCTCTTTCCGTTGCAAAAGGCGTAGTTTTCCGTGTGCCGGTTGGTGTTTACGAATGGTGGAACGCAGGCAACGCAAGCGACTTGGTTGGCAATCAAACTCTGTTCAACTACAACAACGACAAATGGATAAAGCTTTATGTCCCGGAACCTTCGTACGCGCTCACAGCATCTGCCTCCGACAATGCACCGATAGTCAACACCACAACAACAATCACGCTTACGGTTAACGACATTACAACCGGCAGTGCTTACAATCTTAACGGCCCGCATACAGTTAATGTAACCGGAGACACAAGCCTCTCTTTTAATGTGGCATTTGCCGCAGGCACCGGAACGTTTGGCTTGACTCTTACCGGCGAGAAAACTTATATTCTCTGGTTCAGCATGGACGTTCCGGAAGATCTTGTAGCTGGCCCGGTTATTATCACTCCTGTGCAAGCTCCGGTTTTTGACATATCTCTTGCTAAGATGCCAAGCGATTTCCCTAATGCGATTCTTGGCTATGCCGAACAAGCTCCTGTGACCATCACAGTAAAAAATGACGGCAACCAGCCAACGGGAACTTTAACTATTGCGTCTGATAATAGCAACTTTGTGTTATCTCAATCTTCAATTAACAGTATTGCCATAGGCGGAACAGCTATGTTCCAAGTTCAACCCATAATAGGCTTGAGTACCAGAACTTACAACGCAGCTATAACAGTTAGCGGCGGCCCCGGCATTGTGCCAAAATCAATTTCTGTGAGCTTCACTGTTGACAAATACAGCATATCGCTTAACCCGTCTTCATATAACTTCCCAACAGAAAATTACGGCTACTCTCCACAAGATTTAGTTGTCACCGTAACAAATGATGGTACTAAACCAACTGGAGACCTGGACATCACACTTAGCAATAGTAATTTTGTGCTATCTCAAGCCTCAATTAACAGCTTTGCCGCAGGCGGCAGCGAAACTTTCACTATCACGCCAAAGCCCGGCTTGGCTGTAAGTACCTACAATGCAACAGTAACAGTTAGTGGCGCAAACGGCATCGCAGAAACTTTAGATGTGAGCTTTACCGTGAACAAAGCCGCAGGCGCATTGGTTGCAAGTCCGGTGGAAGACAGCCATACGGCAAGCAGCATATTCATAGAAGCAATTCTGGCTCCGGGCAATGGGCAAGAAGTTCAATATGCGATTAGCACGGATACAAACGGAGTGCTTGCCTGGGTCTCTTTCAATGCCCTCCTTAATATATTGCAGTTTTCCAGCTTAGGCGAAAACACAACCTACTACATTTTTGCGCGCGCAAAAGAAAACGCTAATTATAACGCAGGCCCTGAATCAGGATATTTGCAAGTTACAACAGATACATTGCCAATTATTGCAATAAGTTCATCAAGCGAAATAAGCTCGTCAAGTGAGGCAAGTTCGAGTTCATCAAGCGAAGCAAGTTCAAGCTCATCAAGCGAGGCGAGTTCGAGTTCGTCAAGCGAAGCAAGTTCAAGCTCATTAAGCGATGCAAGTTCAAGTTCATCAAGCGATGCAAGTTCAAGTTCATCAAGCGATGCAAGTTCAAGTTCATCAAGCGATGCAAGTTCAAGCTCGTCAAGCAGTAGTAGCGAAGACAGCCCGAGCAGCAGTTCCGCCGTTCCGATTGCAATAGCAGTTGACGGCGAAAAAACTACAATGCAATACACATCCCAGTGCGGCAAAAACACCGCAAGCATATCAGTAAACGCAGACCACAGCGCTATTGTAACGATAAACGGCAAAACGCAAAATCCCTGCGAAGTTTCGCTTAGCTATGGCGAAAATACAATTCCCATAAAAATAAAGTCCGGCAGCGATTCAATCCAATACACGCTTGTAATAAACAAACCCATGCCATTTGACAGCATAGTAAAAATTCGCTGGGGCAACACGATGACTGTAATCAACAACCCAGACAACAACGGCGGCTTAAACGGATTATCAAACTTTATATGGTACCGAAACGAAACGCCCATAGGCAGCGAACAATCATATTATTCAGGCGGCAAAACATTTATTTCCGGCGAATACTACGTGGAAATGACAACAGCGGAGAACACCAAGCTTTACAGTTGCAAAGAAAAAATTCCCAGAGCTGTCGCAAAAACTTCAGCCGTAGACTGGAGCAATGTTGAAACTGCGGATGTTTACAGCTTATCCGGCAAACATCTCTCTAAATTAAACGTGCGAGGAAGCCCGCCTCCGGAAATAAGAGCCATTAAAAATGCCTACGTTCTTGTTCTCAAAAACAAAAACGGAACCAAGCAAACTATCAAAGTAACGGAGGCTCTAAAATGAAAAACATTCTGAAAATCCTGATAATTCAGGCAATTCTTGTACAGGCAACGTTTGCCCTTGAATATTCCATTTATGGCGGCGGAGGCTTGCACACATTGATTTACGATGTGAAAAACGGCGAAAGAAACAACGGAGCCGGTGGTTTTTTCGGATTTGGCTATACGCATTTCTTCACTCCGAACTGGAGTTTGGGAAGCGGCGTGGAAATAGCATTCTACAATGCGCAGACCATGCTTAAAACCACAAACTTGGAATACAATGCCATAGATTTTGAAAACAATCCGTTTATATTTCGCAGCCGGATAAACGATTACAAAGAAGATAATAGCGTTATGCTCTTGCAAATTCCTATTATGTTTCAGTATGTGAGCAACGAAACCTATAACAAGGCTTTTTATTACGCTTTGGGAATAAAAATAGGCATTCCGCAAACAGGGAAAAACGAGACTTCATATACTTCCATAACAAACAGCGGCTTTTATTCCTATGAAAATTACGAATACACAGACCAGGAATTTATGGGGTTCGGAACTTTTGGCGAGAAAAAAGTAAAAAAGGATTTAACGTTGCAAACTGTATTTCTTTTATCCGCAGAAACCGGCGTAAGATGGAAGCTAAGCGATGGCTTGCGTCTTTATACGGGCATTTATTTTGACTACGGGCAAAACAGCGCTGTAAAAAAACAAGGCTCGGATAAACTTGTGGAATACGCAAAACAAGAAGATGGCAAAGCGTTCGCTCTTAACAGCCCGGTTAAAGAGGCTGTGCCGCTTGCCTTGGGTTTTAAACTAAAACTCTCATTCGATACCGAAGCCGTTGCAAGAGCAGAGGCACGTCGCAGAGCCGAAGAAGAAGAGGCACGCCGCTATGCCAAAGCAGCAGAAACAGAAGCTCTTCGCAAAGCCGCTGAAGAAGAGGCCGCTCGCATGGCATCAATAGAAACAGGCAAAGCGGAAATATTGCAAGCAAAGATAGATTCCATTCAGAACCAAGTGCTAAACGATTTCCGCATAACTCAAACAAAGCCAAACGAAAAGCAAATACCTGCGCTTGACGCAATAATAGCATTGCTGAAAGACCATCCTGAACTGCGTTTTTACCTGAACGGCCACACCTGTGACAAAGGCGACAAGGAAGTAAACAGAAGAGTTGGGTATGAAAGAGCCAAAGCGATTAAGGACTATGTTATTGAAAAAGGCATAGACGAAAAGCGCGTGCTTGGAATAGGTTCCAAACTCTATTACGAGCCTTTGGTTCCAAACACAAGCGAAGAGAATCGCAGAATGAACAGAAGGGTTGAATTTGTAATTGAAAAGTGGCTGCCCGTTGAGGATAATGATAACGCAGAGGATTAGAACTCAAATTCAGCAATTTTTACTTTGCTGTCTTTTTTTGTTCTAGGCACTTGCAGAGACACTACTTGGCGCTTTTCGGTTTTGTCGGAGAATTTTGTGAAAATTTCCGCCATTACTGTTGATGGGCCATCATTTGCGAATTCACTGGCATTGTAGTAATTCGCATACACCTTGTATTTTCCCTTTATCGCTTTTTTCAGCATGAATTGCTCCGGACCATAGCCGTTTGCATTGTCTG
>WQTK01000212.1 GCA_009786285.1 Candidatus Fibrimonadales bacterium
ACGGGCTCTGCGAAAAATTGCAGCGCATGGCAAGCCATAGCCGGATTTTCAGGAAATAATTCTTTGTAAAGAAAATTCACCGTTTTCAATTTTTCCTTAGGAGTTTCGCCGGGGTCATAAGCGTTAGTTTGAATTAGCCACCGCCTAGCGCCGGCAGAAGCCGGCAGCGGCGGCAATGTTCCGGCACCCATTGGAGAAAAAGAAACAAGGCGGTGCAAAAAAAGCAAAATTTTCGGACGAAGAGGATTGTGTTTTCCCATGTAAAAAATCTCGCTGCATTCACGCCAAAGATCAGACGGGCAATGATTTTTTGCCCATAAATCGAGGCGGTTTTGCCTGGCTCTGGCAAACCTGCCAACACTCCAAATTATTCCAGCCGCCTGCGAAACAAGACGCCAATCCTTGAGCTTGCTCTTTGAAATAACACTTGAAACCCAAGCTTCGGTAGGAGCTGGGAGTTCTGCCACGTCATCAATTTTTTTCTGTAATTCAAGCAAAAAATTTTGCAACTGCGCAATTGATATGTCTTGCTGCAAGGCACAGCCAAGCAACAGCCAGCTTATTTTGGCGGGCAATGCCTCCGCTCTGTCCGCAACCTCCACAATAGGGTCTTTAAGCTGCGAAGCTTTTAAAATCCATTCAGTCACACAGCAATCCGAATCTTAAGCCTAAGGTTGAAATTCTTATGGAATCTATTCTCAATTTTTCGCAAAGAGAACGAATCCAGTAAAGCCCGCATATAATAACGTCTCCTCTACCTCTCTCCAAGCCAGGCATTGCATTTCTCAGTTCTTTGGACAAATTGCTGAGTTGTATTATAATCCTTTCTATATCGGCTGTGAAAATTGTTTGTCCTTCAATGGAGTCTGCGTCAAATTGTTGAATCTCTTTAACAAGCATTCCAAGAGCGACAGCAGTTCCGCCAACAAAATAAGTTTCTTTTTTCGTAAAGGGTTTTAAATTGACGCTCTTAAAATATTCCTTTGCCCATTTTTTGTACTCCGGGCCTGGTATGGCACCCATATTTTTGGAAAGCTCCAGAGCGCCAACAGGAACGCTCAGAAATTTTTTCCCTGTTGAAAACTCCGTTGAACCGCCGCCAACATCAACCGTTAAAATTTCCGGCCCGTAAATCTGCGAAACAGCTTTGTAAGAAAGCTCCGCTTCCTCTTCGCCGCTTATTATGCGTGGCTTTATCCAAAGGATTTTCTCTGTTTCCCGCAAAATCTCATCTTGGTTTTCAGCGCTACGCATAGCCTGAGTCATGGCCACAGCCTTAATTTCTGCGCCAAGCGAGTGCGCCAAGCTTCTGAAACTTGCAAGAATCGCATAAAGTTTTGCCATATCTTCGCCAAATTTGCAAACTTCTATTTTCTGTACAAGAGCCTTTACTTTGCCGTCTTCTTTTTTTGCGACTAAAAGAATTGTGCTGTGGCTGCCTATATCTATGGAGGCGATGTGCGGAAAAACATTGAACATGGGCAAAATTTACTAAATTCCTTTTATGACCAAAAATTTCCCTCAGCGTTTTTACCTCTCGGAAGAAGAGCAGCCTAAATCTTGGCTTAATATAAGGGCGTTTATGAAAAATAAACCCGCCCCAATGCTGCACCCCGGAACAAAGCAACCTGTTGTTGCCGCAGACTTGGAACCCGTTTTTTGCAAAGAATGCATTGAACAGGAACTTGACGACACCACCGAGTTTATCTCTATTCCTGATGGTATTTTGGAATTTTACGGAGCCTACCGCCCGGCCCCGCTTATAAGAGCGTATTTTCTGGAAAAAGCCCTTGGCACGCCGGCGGAAATCTATTATAAGCACGAAGGCACCAACACAAGCGGCTCGCACAAGCTAAACTCGGCGGCAGCGCAGGCATTCTACGCAAAGCAAGACGGGTTAACCGGCCTTACAACAGAAACCGGAGCCGGCCAGTGGGGAAGCGCAATGGCTATGGCCTGCGCTTTTTACGGACTGGATTTAACGGTTTACATGGTAAAAGTATCGTCTGAGCAAAAGCCATACCGCAAAGCTCTAATAGAAACCTATGGCGCAGAGCTTATTCCTTCGCCATCTTCCACCACAAGCTGCGGCAAGAAAATACTGGAAAAAAATCCGAACACAGGCGGTTCGCTTGGCTGCGCCATAAGCGAAGCCATTGAAAAAGCAACTCATACTCCAAAATGCCGCTATGTTCTTGGCAGCGTTTTGAACCATGTTCTTTTGCACCAAAGCATAATAGGCTTAGAATGCAAAACCGCTTTTGACAAATATGGCATTAAACCAGACATTATAATAGGCTGCGCAGGTGGAGGCTCTAACCTCGGTGGCTTAATAGCCCCGTTTGTGGCAGAAAAATTGCAGGGAAAAAACAATGTGAAGCTAATAGCAGTTGAGCCTGCAAGCTGTCCTTCATTGACAAAGGGAAAATTCGAATACGATTTCGGAGACACTGCGCAAACAACTCCGCTAATCAAAATGTACACGCTTGGCTGTGACTTCATTCCCTCTTCAAGCCATGCGGGGGGGCTTCGCTATCATGGCATGAATTCCACAATTTCCCAGCTTTACCATGATAAAATTTTGGAAGCTCGTGCTGCTACCCAAACAGAGATTTTTGAGGCTGCTGTGAAATTCGCAAAAATAGAAGGCATTCTGCCAGCCCCGGAATCTTCTCATGCTATTAAGGTAGCCATAGACGAAGCTATGGAGTGCAAGCGCACCGGCGAAAAAAAGACCATCCTTTTTGGCCTAACAGGAACCGGCTATTTTGACATGAGCGCATATATGCAGTATAACGATAAAACGATGAAGGACTAGGCAGCTATTTTCCAAACCCATGCGAAAAACGCGTAAATCGCAAGCACAACTATAACATCAAACTTTCCGAGTGGCTCTCCCCATTTAAGCCACTTTTTTGGCGGCGCAAAACCCGCAAGCATGCCCATTGCAAGGCCCAAAAAATGCCCCCATATATCCACTCTGCTTGTTTCGTCTCCAACGCCCAAAAATACCGCAAGCAAAAGCACGGCAAACCAGGGAACCATGCGCCTGTATAACCTTTCCTTTTTCAAAACACGAACCTCAAGCGTGGCAAGCGCGCCAAGACCGGCAAACACGGTTGAAGAAAATCCAAGCGAATAATATTCCTTCATAATAAAAGCGGTTTCAAGGTTTGCCAGAGCCGCAGCCAAAATGATAAATGGAGCTATGCGTGAAAGCGGCATTTTAAAGGCAATCAGCGAAAACACAAAAAAACCGGAGAGCAAATTTGAAACAAGATGGTAATTGCCGTTGTGAATGGTTTGCGCCGTGAAAAGCCTCCACCATTCCCCTTTCAAAATTCTGCCGGCATCTGAGAGTCCAAGCTCTTTTATGTGCGAGTAATGGAACTGGAAAAAGGTGCATGTCACAGGTATAAGCAAAAACCAAAGAGGCTGCGTACTCGGCTTTAGCACGGGCAATGCCGCAAATTCCTTTTCCCAGTCCGGGTTTTCCTGTTTGTAGAGAGCTATTTGAGTTTCTGCCGCATAAAGGTCTTCTTCTTGAACAAAAATTTCCCATGGGCCAAGCTCGTTTTGCGAAACAACATACCTTATGTTTTGGCTACTCAAAACAAGGCAAAAATCCCTTATTATGCGCAACACGCCCTGTTCAAGGCAAATTAAACTATGTTCCGGATTGACTTCTGGCATTGCAACGATTAGTGGACGGTACAAGATTTGAACTTGTGACCCCTACCATGTCAAGGTAGTGCGCTAACCAACTGCGCTAACCGTCCGTAGGGGGAAATATAGTAAATTTGGCAGGTTTTGCCGAGCTTGCAGGCGAAGCTCCCTATATCTTGGTTCCCTCAAAAGGACTTAATCAGCGTTTACTATATTTACGATATGTCTACAATGACCGCAACAAGAACTCAGGCTTACCGCACTACTTGCGTGCCGGGAAGCTTATTTGAAATCCCTAGAGAATACGTGGGAAAACGGGTTGAGATTGTCATAAAGCCAACCCTTGAGAATGTTCCGCCCCGTGAGACCTTGGACATTGAATCACAGTTGAATAGCATTGCTAAATTAAAAGAAGGGTGGTTTGACGGAAAAGGCTCGGCTTTCAACCATGACGAATTAAAACGGTTGTCCGATAAATTTGAGCAAAATTTTTCTTCGGACATCGACCTTCCATATCTATATCCTACTCCCGATGACAGCATACGGGCAGAATGGACTTTTAAAAAATATGAGGTGTCTTTGGAAATAGAAATTCCTTCATTGAATGCCTATTACCATCAACTCAACATCGATACGAATGAAGATGTTGATGCCGAATTAGAATTGGACAAAATAGACGGGTGGAACGAATTGAACGGCAAATTGCGAAAAATCCATTGTTGATGAGAAAATATGAACACAAATACACTTCTTCTTCGCCAAGTACATTCGGCGTTTGTAAAAGACGACAGGGTTGCCTCCATTGCCTTTCGTCCAACGCCAAAAGACGAGAAACAACTTTCCGTTGACAATGGAGATAATATTACGGCAGAACAGTCATATAATAAGTTTGTCTCAAATCCAAATTGCTCCTCTATCGGCGTTCTTGCGGTAAGCAAGAAAGAATGCGACAATGAGGCTTTATCGGTTATTGAAGATGGCGTTCCATACAAAGAGCATTGTTCTATCAATTTTAGCGGTTTAACTAAAAAAGAAACCGAAACAAAAGCAAAAATTCTTCGCGATAAAGCGGTTGCTCGAAATTGGTTGTTTAAGCGAATTTAGGCTTTGAATTAAAAGGTTGCATCGTGTTCCAGCATTAGCGTGTAATTTGTTACATCGCATACTTCGCTTGGGCCAAAGTATTGAATTGGGCCGGGGAACAGATAAGCTTCGCACCTTGCCCATTCGCTGCGGTGCTTTTCAAAGTACTTGAAAGGCTTGCCGTTTAAGTCAACAAGGGCTTTTTGGATAACCGGTTTGTCTGCGCCATGCCTGCGCTCCATGTTCATCATCATTGTGGTGGGAACCCCGCCTGCGATCCAGTTTTCAATGCCTGCCGTTAATTTGCGAACAGAAGCCATGTATCCGGTTTTGTTGTGCAACACCAAAACGGATGCCGCATAGCCAAGGCTGTAGCAATAATCTGCGTCAAAGTTAGAGGGTGCGGCGCAACGGCCTTCGTAACCGAAGAAGTGGTTCAGTGCGGCAAACTTGCCTTTGAAGGCACGAACCTTGAGCTCTTTTGAAACCATCTCTATCAGCAATTTTTCTGTTTCAATCAAAGAAACCTGAACATTGCCGTGCGGATCGCGGTCCAGCATAAGCTGCAACTGTATGCCTTCCGGCAGGCTTTTCAAAAGCTTTGCGGAAGCCTCTGATATGTGTTTGCAAGCCACCTCTGCCATGTCTGCGACTTTGCCTGCGCTTTTTATTTCGGATTCGTGGTGGGCAAGGGCTTCGTTAAGCTCGGAAATAAGCACTCCGAATTCCGGTATAAATTCAACAAGACCTTCCGGTATAAGGGCCACGCCAAAATTTTTGCCTGCGCCATAACGTGCCACAACAATATCTACAATGGAGAACACCACTTGCTCAAGCGTCATTTTCTTTTCTTTTATTTCTTCTGAAACCAAGCAGATATTCGGATGGGTTTGAAGAGCGGCTTCCAAGCCTATGTGACTTGCGGAGCGGCCCATAAGTTTGATGAAGTGCCAGTATTTGCGGGCGGAGTTTGCGTCTCGCTCAATGTTGCCTATGAGTTCGGAATAGGTTTTTACTGCGGTGTCAAAACCAAAAGAGGTTTCAATGTATTCGTTTTTCAAGTCGCCATCTATGGTTTTTGGGCAGCCTATTACGGAGCAGCTCACCTGTTTAGCGGCAAAATATTCTGCAAGCACCGCTGCGTTTGTGTTGGAGTCATCGCCGCCTATGATTACAATGGCGTTCAAGTCCATTTTTTTCACAACTTCTATGCACTTGTCGAATTGTTCTGTGCTTTCCAGTTTTGTGCGGCCGCTTTGAATTATGTCAAAGCCGCCCGTGTTGCGGTATTTGCCCATGAGTTCACGGTCTATCTCAATGTATTTTCCTTCAACGAGGCCGCTTGGGCCGCCTAAAAAGCCATAAAGTTTTGAGCCTCCTATGACAGCTTTTATCCCGTCAAAAATTCCGGCTATCACGTTATGCCCGCCCGGAGCCTGCCCGCCTGAAAGCACAACGCCAACATTCAGCGGCCCGCCTGCGATTTGTTTTTCTTCTACAGCTTCAAATGTTAAAACCGGCGCGCCGTAGGTATTTTGGAACAGTTCTTTTATTTTTGCCTGGTCGCGAACAGATTCGGTAGCCTGGCCTTTATTTACAAGGACTTTCAAAGGCCCTTTGCGCAACGAGGGCGGCAATTTCGGTTTGTATTCGGCGCGAGCCTTGCCTAGAACGGAAAGATCTTCTGACATAGTTTTTCTCCAAGTGTTTAGGGTAATCTAGAAAAATTTATAACCCTGTAATTGCCACCACCAAGAAAAACTACAAACAACACCTGAGCCCGACAAACGGATATTCGTTCTGCGGATAAAAACTGAATTTTGTTTCTGTGCAACTGCTTGCGTTTTGCGTGTTCCATGCGCCGCCCGCTACCAAAAACAATCCTTCTCTTTGCGCAGGCGTGCTTGTCCATTCCCATAGATTGCCGCTCATGTCGTACATTCCCCAGTAGCTGCGGCAATGCTCGGCAAAGCCGGAGCGGTTTGGCTCTTTTGCCGTTCTCAAGTCAGTTGCGCATTTTCTTTGATTGTATGCGTTCCCGTAAGGGTAGCGCAAATTGGAATTGCCTTTGCACGCAGCTTGCCATTCTTCCACGGAGCAGAGTCTTTTTCCTGCATTCTCGCACAAGCGGCTTGCCGCCTCGTGGCTTACCATGTTGCGAGGCTTTTCGCCGGGTTTGTTTGGAAATTCGTATGCATCCACGCAAACAATTTTTCCCTTGACCGGAACGGGAAAGGAATTTTCAGCGCAGTTGTTGTCGCTTGCCATGTCGTAGGCGGCTGTTTCCCAAGGAGAGGCGTTTCCTGCGGAGTCTGTTGCCCTGAAATAAACCTTGCCTGTTTTATTGTAATTTTCAACTTTGCCTTTTACGGCGCTGACCGAATCTCCAACGGAAATTTCCGTTTCGCATTTAGGCTCGGCACATTCAATGCGCAGTGTTATGGGTTTGTAATAGCGGCCAGGCGGCGGCAAAATGGAGGATTGGGGAGGAATGGTGTCTGTGGGTGGGGTGTTTACGATTGTATCTGGCTTTTTGATTGTGGTTGTATCGGATTTTGGTTTAGGTTTTGCATCCGTTTTTGGTTGCGAAATTGCAGGTAAAGACGGATAATTATCCGTCTCTACTTGCTGCAATCTCGCAATAGAATCCGCTTTTCTCAATGAATCTGCCCTAATCACGGAATCTGCCTTTCTTCTTGCCTGTTCTATTGCCTGTTCAAGGGCTTTTTGCTTCATGGCCATTTCATAAGCCGCTCTCTCTCCATCCAGCCTTTTGTTTCTTTCGATTATTTGGCATTGGAAAATTGAGAATAAAATTAATAGCAAAAGTATTATTGCTATCAAGGCCCAAAAGCGTTTGCGGCCCTTTTTCTTCTCTTCATCTTCGCTGTTTTCTTCGCTAGTCTTCATAAAGCTCTTTCCAGTGGCGTTTTATTTCTTCTTCCAACTCCCTTTTGCTCTGTCTTGTGCGGAAGCTGTTTCGGTAGGCTATTGATATATAGCCTGTTTCTTCTGAAATTACTATTATAAGCGCATCGGTTTCGGCGGCTAGGGCTTTGGCTGCCCGGTGGCGCATTCCGCCGGATAGCTCGGCTGCAGCCGCTCCTGTTGGCATGGGAAGCACGCAGCCCGCAGCTAAAATTTTGTCCCTTAAAACTATCACTGCGCCATCGTGCAATGGGGTTCCGGGGTAGAAAAGCGTGCATAAGAGTTTTTTTGAGAAATTGCCGTTTACTATTTCGCCGGAGTCCATATAAGATCTTAAGCCAACTCTTTTTTCAAGCACAATCAAGGCTCCGTGGGTTTTCTTTTGCAATTCCAGAATTGCGTCAACTATTTTTTCGGTGATTTCTTCTAAGCCGCTGGGTTTGAAAAACATGGTTTTTATGCTGAAAACATTGGCTATTTGCCCTATTCTGGTCAACATTCCGCGAATTTCTGGCTGGAACACTATTACAATTACCACCAAGCCCAGCGCTCCCATTCCGCCGATTAGCCACGCAAGCCCTCTCAGGTCAAAAAGCAGCGAAAGAAACCAAGCTCCTACTACAAGCAGCACTCCAAAAAACATTTGAACGGCACGAGTTCCCTTGAAAATCAGGAAAAAGCAGTAAATTACGCAAGATATGAGCAATATATCCACAATATCCGTAAACCGGACATCCAATATGCCGAAAAGTTTTATTTCTTCGTTAAACACGTTTGAGAATGTAGAAAATTCACCTCAAATATCACATAAAATTAACATTTTTGCAAATTTTGATTTTTTTTGACGGAAAATGCCCGTTCCGAGCGTCTAAGTAATGCCTACTGAACGAACCTGACATTTTTTGGGTTATATATAAAGTCTATTGCATTTTCTATCCAAATCATCAGTTCAT
>WQTK01000213.1 GCA_009786285.1 Candidatus Fibrimonadales bacterium
CATGAATGCTCTGAACGACTCCATGTCGTATATGGAATCCTCCAGTCCCTCATCGCTGAGGGAAAACCATATCTGAAGAAAATACATGCGCAGATTTGTGGCATGCATTAAATATAATTTATTTTTACTAAAAATGCAACCCCTTTTTCAGCATTTACTATAATAAATAATTGTTAACTCAATGTCCAAAGAACTGGGCGGGATTATTGCGCAACACTTTTATCTGCCTAAAAATGGGATTTTTTACACTTTTAGGCTGGTATTTTTGTATATTTAACACATGAAACGAGATGTTATGAAGTCATTGAAGGAGTGGAAACGCTCTGAACGGCGCAAGCCGCTTATGCTGTATGGAGCCAGGCAGGTTGGCAAAACTTGGCTTATGCAGGAGTTTGGCCGGACTGAATTCAAAAACGTTTTGTATCTCAATTTTGACAAAAACAAACGTGCGAAACAAATTTTCGGAGATGACATAGAACTTGGCTATCTCCTTCCACGGCTTGAAAATGAATTTGAAATTAAAATAGACCCCAAAAACACTTTGATGATTTTTGATGAAGTACAGGAATCCCAGCGAGCAAAAGATTCGCTGAAATACTTCAATGAAGAAGCTCCGGAATACCACATAATAGCAGCGGGAAGCTTTCTTGGCGTGGCATCCGGCAAGTTTCCGGTTGGGCAAGTCGACAGGCTTACTATATACCCAATGTCATTCTATGAGTTTTTAGAGGCCATTGGCCGCAAGCAGTTGCTTGACGCATTGAAGGGGCTTGATTCTCGCATGATAACGGGTTTGTCCCATACGGCTTCGGAGTTGCTCAAAACATATTTTTATGTTGGCGGAATGCCTGCGGCGGTTCATGCTTATGCTGAAACAAAAAATATAAGCAAAGCTCGGGAAGTTCAGGAAAATATACTTGATGATTATAAAGGCGATTTTTCAAAGCACATCAGAGCGGTTGACATTCCGAAAGTTCGCATGCTGTGGGACTCCATTCCGGTACATTTGGCAAAAGAGAAGAAAAAGTTCATTTACAAGGAAATCAAAACCGGCGGACGTGCGGCGGAATTTGAAAACGCTATGGATTGGCTTGTGAACACAGGCCTCGTTTACAGGGTTATGAGAACGGAAACGGCAAAAATGCCATTGCTGTCTTATCAACAGCGTGATATTTTCAAGCTGTTTATGCTGGATATCGGTTTGATTTGCGCTCATGCAAGGGTTGATTTGAAAACATTCCTGCAACCTGATGCAAATATATTTGATGATTTCAGGGGAGCCATGACTGAGCAGTTTGTGTTGCAGGAATTAAAAACTTTGGCTGCAAATCCCATACTATATTGGGCAAACGAGCAAGGCCACAGCGAAGTTGACTTTGTTTTGCAGCACGAAGGCGAAATAATACCCATAGAGGCAAAGTCATCTGAAAACGCAAGGGCAAAGTCGCTGAAAGTTTATATTGATATGGAAAAACCGGCCCATGCGGTCAGGACTTCGCTTAAAAATTACGGCGTAAACGGCAATTTATACTCAGTGCCCTTGTATATGATGGGTTCTTTTTGGGATATATTATTCTGAGCGGGCCTCCTATGCAAGCTCTTTTTTCTATATTACCCCCCATGACACGCATTGTATCTAAGTTCGGTGGAAGCTCTCTTGCAGACGCAATACAGTTTCGCAAAGTAAGGTATATTCTAGAGGGTAATCCGAATAGAAAAATAGTGGTGGTATCAGCACCCGGCAAAAAAGATCCTAAGGAGACCAAGCTAACCGATTTGCTATACGCCATTTATGATCTCGCAAAAAATGGCTTGGACTTTTCAGAACCTTGGAAGTTTGTAAAAGGACGCTTCATTGAAATAACGGAAGGGCTTTCCATAAAATCAACCATACGCGAAGAACTGGAAGAATTGGAAAAGTCATTGCAAAAACAATCAGATGATCTTTCCGTTGATTTCGTTGTAAGCCGAGGCGAATATTTATGCGCAAAAATAATGTCCGAATATCTCAGCGCAAAATTCATAGACGCTTATCCCATTATCCAATTTGACAGCCAACACCGTGTGACGCAAGAAAGCCTTGACAACTTGGCAGCCGCGCTCGCAGACCCGGAACCTCTTTATGTTATTCCCGGTTTTTACGGAAGCGATATGCAAGGCAAACTCAAAACATTCACACGTGGCGGCTCAGACATAACCGGCGCCATTCTGGCAAATGCTTGCGACTGCCTGTTGTACGAAAACTGGACCGATGTATCCGGGCTTCTCATGGCAGATCCCCGCATTGTTCAAGAAGCGCATTCCATAAATTATGTCAGTTACAGAGAAATAAGAGAACTCGCATATAGCGGCGCAAACGTTTTGCACGACGAATCCATAGCCCCGTGCAGAGCAAAGAACATTTCCATAAACATAAAAAATACCAACAACCCGAGCGACTTGGGAACAATAATAGGACCAACTCCGGCAAGCGTGTCAAAAACAATAACCGGCATAGCAGGCCGCAAAGAATTTTCAATGGTTTATATCGAAAAAAGCATGATGAACAAAGAAAAGGGCTTTGGGCGCAAGGTTCTCGGAATTTTGGAAGACCACGATGTTTCTTACGAACTTTCCCCTTGCGGCATTGACTCTATGAACATTGTGGTTGATTCCAAATCCTTCCACAGAGTTCAGCCAATCGTTTTCGCAGAAATTCAACAAAAGATGCAGCCCAATAAAATAAAGATTTTCAACAATCTAGCGCTCATAGCGACGGTAGGCCACGGAATGGTGAGCCAAACCGGAACAGCCGCAAGGCTCTTCAGCGCGCTTGCCAAAGAAAACATAAACGTGCGCATAATAGACCAGGGCTCATCGGAAATAAACATAATAATCGGAGTTAGCGAGGTTGACTTTGAAAAAGCCATAAGAGCCATTTACAGGGAATTCGTGGATTGAAGTATTTCCCGTAGAATTTACTATATTCCACGAATATGCCTATTACATCCCCACTATGGCTTCTTGTACTTGCTTCCACAGTAATCGCTCTCACATTTGCCTTGTTTTTTTATAAAGGCATGATGAAAAAGCCGGAAGGCAACCAAAAAATGAAAGACATAGCCCAATACGTCAGAGAAGGGGCTATGGCATACCTTAAACAGCAATATAAAACCGTTTCGATGGTATTTGCAATATTATTCATTATTTTAACAATTCTTGCCGTGCTAGGCATTCAAAATCCCTTTGTTCCCATAGCGTTTTTAACCGGAGGCTTCTTTTCCGGGCTATGCGGTTTTTTGGGGATGAAAACAGCCACTAGAGCAAGCAACAGAACTGCAAATGGCGCAATACAAAGCCTTAACAACGCCTTGCAAATTTCCTTTCGCAGCGGAGCCGTGATGGGCCTCGTGGTGGTGGGTTTTGGACTGCTGGACATAGCTGTTTGGTTCATGCTGCTGAACTATATGTTCGCTAATAATATATTCGGCTTTGGCGTTGGCTACACAGAGCAGCAAAAATTGGTGGAAATAACAACAGTCATGCTCACATTCGGAATGGGAGCAAGCGTTCAAGCATTGTTTGCACGTGTTGGCGGCGGAATTTACACAAAAGCCGCAGATGTTGGCGCAGACCTTGTTGGCAAAGTAGAAGCCGGAATTCCGGAAGATGACCCTCGCAACCCGGCAACCATTGCAGACAACGTGGGAGACAACGTGGGAGACGTTGCCGGCATGGGAACTGATTTGTATGAAAGCTATTGCACATCCATTTTGGCCACCGCTGCTTTGGGAGCCGTTTTGTCCGGAACCGGAGGCATTGAATTCATAATAGCCCCAATGATAGTTGCGGCGCTTGGAATTTTATTTTCAATCTTCGGCATAATGATTGTCCGTACAAAAGAAGACGCAAACTCCAAGACCTTGCTGCGCTCGCTCTTGACTGGAACTCTGAGCAGCTCGTTTTTCATTTTAGCCGCAGTCGCAGGGCTTGCGTATTGCAACGTGATAACATGGGGAATTTTCGGTTCTGTGGTGTCTGGCTTGATAGTTGGCATAATCATAGGGCAATTCACGGAATATTATACTTCAGACATTTACAAGCCAACTCAAGGCATAGCGAAACAGGCAAATCTTGGACACGCCACCACAATAATAGAAGGCATAGCCATTGGCATGAAAAGCACCGGATACCCGGTTGTTTGCGTTGTTATAGGCATTCTTTTGGCATTCGGGTTCGCCGGCGGTTTTAGCGATTTGTCTCTTGGGCTTTATGGAGTGAGCTTTGCCGCAGTTGGAATGCTCTCCACGCTCGGCATAACTCTTGCAACAGATGCCTTCGGGCCAATAGCAGACAACGCCGGAGGCAACGCAGAAATGGCCGGTTTGCCAAAAGAAGTTCGCAAACGCACAGATGAACTCGATATGCTTGGCAACACAACAGCCGCAACGGGAAAAGGCTTTGCCATTGGCTCTGCTGCCCTAACCGCTATTGCGCTTCTCGCTGCTTACATAGAAGAAGTGAAGCACTGGCTTGGCAACCTTGCCGCAGAAGCAAACGGAGCCTTCAAAGCAGGCTCGGTCACATTCACAGACACCCAAGAAACACTTGTGAAATTATTCCCAAACGCAAGCGGAAACAGAGCCATAGTAGAAGACGGAACTCTTGTAGGGCTGGTTGCGCAAAATGCCGGCATAGCTGATTTTATGACCGCATACAATTTAACCCTGATGAACCCAATGCTGCTTTGCGGATTGTTCATTGGCGCAATGCTGGTTTTCCTTTTTTGCTCCATGTGCATTCAAGCGGTGGGCAGAGCGGCTGGCGCAATGGTAGAAGAGGTTCGCCGCCAGTTCCGCGAAATTGATGGCATTATGGAAGGAACCGGCAAGCCGGATTATGCCCGTTGTGTTGCTATAAGCACGGCCGGTGCGCAAAGAGAAATGATTTTGCCCTCTATGATGGCAGTGGTTGTTCCGATTTTGGTAGGTCTTGTGCTGGGCGTTCCGGGCGTGTTCGGTCTTTTGGCCGGAGCACTTGCGGTTGGATTCTCGCTCGCAACCATGCTGAACAATTCCGGCGGCGCATGGGACAACGCAAAAAAGTTTATAGAAAAAGGCAACTTTGGCGGCAAAGGCTCAGATGCGCATAAAGCAGCCGTTACAGGCGATACCGTTGGAGACCCGTGCAAAGACACAGCAGGGCCTTCAATCAACACCTTGATGAAATTGATGGCGATGGTAAGCGTTGTTTTTTCCGGATTGGTTGTGAAATACAGCGAAATGTTCATGGGGTTGTTCAGATGATGCAGAAAGCCAAATTTTTAGCAATTTTTTTGATGCTTGCGTTAGCGTCTTGCTCTAAAAAACCTGCTGTGGATTTTAGCTTGCCGCCGCCTAACCCAGAAGCTCCGATGGCGTTTTTTGGCGAAGGCAATATGAATCAGGAAATGCGGCAGGAATATGCGGCCACTCTTCAAAACGCAGGGCTTTACAATTTTATTTTGGAAAATTATTCGGATAAACAAATGGAAAACGCCGTGGAAATTCGCCTCAATTACGAGGAGCAGAAAAAAAATATTTTGATATTGAACGCTGAATTTTTAAAAAGCGGGGAAACAACTTTTAAATTTACGATAAAAGAAGAATACGAGAAGAAAAAACAGGGGAAAAAAGTTCTGCTAGACAGATTTTTGCAGGAAATAAAAAGAACTTCAACTTCAGTTGAGCCTAGGGGAAAATGCAGAGGGTAGCAGAAGTTTGCATTCCCAATACAGTTTTGGATAGTTTGTCGTATGAGGCGGACGAAAGTGTTGAAAAGGGAGCAGTTGTTTGGGTAACGCTGAGGGGAAAGAAAAAAATGGGCCTTGTGCTGGACATACATAGCAACGCCCCAAAGTACGCATTGAAGCCTGCGACCAGCCACGAATCAGGTTATGTGTTTTCCCAAAGGTACCTTGAAACGCTAAAGTGGTGCGCTAATTATTATATGTGCTCAACCGGAGAGGCGTTAACGGCATTTTGGCCGGCAGACATGGAAAAATATTTATGCAACTAACCGATGAGCAGCAAAATGCGCTGGAGCAATTGCAATCCATGCTGCAAGGCGATGGTTTTCGCGGCGCGCTTTTGCACGGAGTAACGGGCAGCGGAAAAACGCAGGTTTATTTGGAGCTTTCCAAAAAGGCATTGGACTTGGGAATGAAAATTCTGATACTAGTGCCGGAAATAAATTTAACGCCGCAAACCAGAAAGCGATTTGAAGATTTTTTAAAATGCGAAATACCTATTTTGCATTCAGGGCTGGGCGCAAAAGAAAAAAGGGAAACATGGAAAAAATTGTTGGATTGTAATATTTGTAGAGACGCAATGCATTGCGTCTCTACATATGCGGTAACCCCAATCCTTATGGGCACACGTTCGGCGATTCTGACGCCGTTTGAACCGCAATTGATAATAATAGACGAAGAACACGATTCCTCTTATAAACAACAAGACCCTGCGCCACGCTACAACGTCAGGGAAATGGCTTTTCATATTGCGCACAAGTATGGCGCGCTTGTGGTTTTGGGTTCTGCCACGCCTTCCATGGAAAGCTATGAAAACGCAAAAAAAGAAAATTTGAAATTAATAGAATTGAAAAAAAGGCCCGGCGGGCTGCCATTGCCCAAAGTCATAATAGCAGACATGAAAGAAGAAAGGAAAAAACAGGACAAGGATTTGATGCTCTCGCCTACTCTGCGCGATGCTCTTGCCAAAACGCTTTTGGAAGGAAACCAAGCCATAATTTTATTGAACCGCAGAGGATACAGCACAACCAGAATTTGCGAGGAATGCGGAAACACCCTGCAATGCACGGATTGCAATGTTGTTCTTGTTTATCACAAACAATACAACAAGCTCATGTGCCATTATTGCGGCAAGCTTTTTCCCTCCGACACTCATTGCCAGTGTGGTTCCGATAAATTTGTTTTTTTGGGAAGCGGCATAGAAAAAGCAGAGGAAGAAATTATGGAATGGCTGCCAAGCGCGAAAATTCTTCGCCTTGACGCAGACACAACGAGCGGAATTGGAGCAACGGAAAAACTTTTGCAAAAATTCAGAAGCAAGGAGTGCAACATTCTTTTGGGAACGCAAATGGTGGCAAAGGGGCATGATTTTCCTGATGTTTCGCTTGTGGGCGTGCTTTGCGCAGACATTGGGAGCGCAATTCCGGACTTTCGCGCAGGAGAGAGATATTTTCAGCTTTTAACACAGGTCGCAGGCAGAGCAGGCCGTTTTTTGGAAAATTCGCAGGTGATAATTCAAACTTTTTGCCCGGAAAACCCGATTATGCAATTTGCGATAAAGCATGATTATTTAGGTTTCTCAAAATGCGAACTTGCCGAAAGGCAAGAAGCCTTTTACCCTCCGTTCTGCAAAATGATTCAAATAAGACTGCAAGGCAAAAGCAAAGCCAGATTGGATTTAGTGGCAAAGCGGTTAGCGGAGAGTTTGCCCGGAAAGGTGCTGGGCCCCGCAGAGCCATTTATTTCCAAGGCGCAAAAATTGCATCGTTTGGTGATAACATTGAAGGCCGCAAACCCCGCAAATATTAAAAAGGCGATTGACAGCGTAGATTCAAAAGGCGTTGAAATCCGTATTGATCGTGATTGCTAGCGCACCACCCCCACTCTCACCCATTTTTCCTTTTTCTTTCCGCTGGCAAATTTTACCGTTAATCTTGCGCTATATACATCGCTGCCTAGCTTTGATAAATCTATTGGCTCTTCTGATTTTGAGATTGATTTGCTAAATACTTTGAAACCGGTAATATCATAAATATCTAAAGTTACGTCGCTTGCCACGTTGCCCAGCCTGTACCTTATAGACGCTTTGCCTTTGCGAATTGGATTTGGAAAAAGAAAAAATTCCGTTATTTCATCTTTTGGCGGCAAAGTTGAAATCGGTTTTTCTTCAAACTTCTTTGCAAACGGCAAATAAAAAGCGCTCATTCCACCTCTGTGCTTTGCATATAAACACTTCGGATTATCAGAGGCGTAAAGGCTCAATGTGTCGGGGCTGCCATATTCAAAAGCTCCGGCTATAAGAGGGAATTCGTCTTTCAGCAATTTGCCCTTGCTATTCACCGCTAAAATCAAGCCGTTATCCGTGGGAACCAAAATATCCAAAGTATCGTTGCCGGTTATGTCAACTGCGAGAGGATTTGAATTCAGCGCAAAAGGTTCTCCATTGGAAAGAATCACAGGGAAACTCGGCAAAGGGACTTTGTTGGAATCCACAACGTAAAGCCTGTTGTTGCCCAAATAAAGAGAATCCGCATAGCCGTTGCAATCTATGTCCGCAAACATTTTCGGCTCTATCAAATTTGCATCCGCAGGGCATTCTTCTTCCGTCGCTGGCCTTGCGTATTTTCCCAGCCATTCTATTTCAACCTCGTATTTCGCAGATCGCCAAGTGATAATAGTATCGCCTATAATTCCGTTGAAGGATTTTTCCTGTATTGCGTTTGCTGGAATTTTCGCTGTTATTTTAATTCCCGAATATCCGCCGAAAGTAGAAGCTGTGTTTGCGTAACCTGAGGGGTTTATTGAAAATACCGTGTCTTTGCTCTTCAATCTTTTATGCGGAATTAAATCGCTGCCGGAGCCAAAGTAAAAAACACCCTCCCCTGCCGCATTTTTAAA
>WQTK01000214.1 GCA_009786285.1 Candidatus Fibrimonadales bacterium
CCCGCCAAGCCGCCCTAAAAGCAGGTTTCCAATACGGCGGCTGAAAAGCATGCAAAGCGCAATGCTAAAACCCAAAAATACAAGCAGAGAAGGCAGCAAAAAATACTTCTGGTTAGGGTCTTGCCAAAAAAAAGCCACCCCAACCGCAAACGCAAAACCGCATAGAACATAAAGCCCGCAAAGCCTGTCCAAAACAGTGGCAGAAATCGCAGCGCCAACCGTTTCTTTTGAATTTCGGTTTATATCATAAATCTTTTTAAGATCCCCTCCAACGTTGCCCGGCATAAAATTATTGAAAAAGCTGCCCACAAAATAAAAACGCAGAAGATTTACATAAGTCATTGTAATATTTTGCTTTGCGAGAAGCAGCTTCCATTGCAGGCAACCGGAAAAATATGATAAAAATATGCAAGAAACGGCAAAAAACAGATACTTAAATTCCACATTTTTAATAATGTCGGCAAAATTCTCAGAGTCTATGTCTGGAGTAGCCGCAATGCTCCTCCAAACAAAAAAGCAAAGCACCGCCGATACCAGCAGTTTAAGGAAAAATATTACAAAATTCTTCATACTCCTTTACTCTCAATTATATTCTGCATCAAAAACAAAGTCTCTTTAGCCGCGTTTTCCCAACTGAAAGACGCTGCGTAATTTTTCGCCGCGCTTTCCAAAACACCCCTCAAAGAGGCGTTTTCGCAGAGTATTTCCATTTTCTTTGCGCAATCCGCAGCATCCCCGGCTTTGAAAAGCAAACCCGTTTCGCCGTCTTTAACGCTGTCGCAAAGGCCAGACACATCGCTTGCCACGCTCGCTGTTCCACAGGCTCCCGCTTCAATAACGGTCAACCCCCAGCCTTCTTTGAAGCTGGTTTGCAAAAGCCCAAGAGCTTTGCTCATAAGCTCTGTCTTTTTTTCTTCGCTTACAATGCCAAGAAATTCAATTTTGTTTTCCAAGCCGCATTTCTTCGCTTTTGCCTTCATTTTCGCTTCTTCCGGGCCAGAACCGGCAAAAAGCAGTTTTACATCGGGATGCTTTTTTGAAAAAATCTTAAATGCCTCAAACGCAACCCACACTCCCTTATACTTTCTGAATCTCCCTAACCATAAGAAATACAATGACTTATCTCTAATCTTCTCCGTTTCCAAATATTCGCTTTTTGTGCCGCAATAAATCACGGAAATTCTCTCTTTAGCAATTCCAAGCTCGGCCAGCTCTTTTTTCCCGCTTGGGCTAATGGTGGAAAAATAGCAATTCTTGTAAACAAGCGGAATTATTTTTTCGCCAAGCCACACTCCAAAAGCCACCGGAAAAGAAGCTTCTTTGAATATGCTTGATTTCCATAAGTGCAGAATTTGTATTAACTTAGGAATTTTTGTTATATAGGGAGAGAACAGCGGAAGCTTGTTTAAATCCTCATAAATGATATCCGGCTTGAATTCTTCTATAAGCTTTGGAATCTTTAAAGCGCAGTTCATGGGAAAAAGCAAATCACCGCCGCAACGGATAATTTGAATGCCATCTATTATTTCACGTTCCGGAGCTCGTTTTTTTAGTTGAGAGTTGAGAGTTGAGAGTTGAGAGTTGATTTTATAATTCGTGGTAAATAACATTACGGAGTGTCCCAACTCTATGAGCTTTTCAAAAATTTTGTGCAAATGTACTTCTGCGCCACCTGCCATAGGATGCGTTCTGTCTCGATAATTCAACGCTAATATTCGCATAACTCTCAACTCTCCATTCTCAACTCTCAACTTTCCTACCGATAACGCCTATGCACACTTGCGTGTATCTGCTTATGTTACAATGACTTATGGAATCCAGCAACTTGTCTTTTTGCCTTTGGTACAAAGTCCCTTGCAATGGGTATTTCGGCAGTTCCACGCCAAGCTTAAAGCCCGTCTCTCTGAACATGCGGTAAATCAGGTTTGGCCTCATCCAGTCGCCGTAGGAATGGACTATTTCCAAATTCGCTTTTTTCATGAGCTTCTTCAACTGCCCTATTGTGAACTGGGTTTCCCAGCCGGCGAACCACTTGCCAAAAGTTATCAGCACGTGCTTTATGGCCGTGTAAATGTGAAACGTCTGAGGAACGTCGCAGAGGCATAACCCTCCTTTTTTAAGTAATCGAGCGTTTTCTTTGAGCAAAAGCAACGGATTTTTGAAATGCTCCGCCAAGCCCTGGTGAAAAACGATGTCAAATGTTTCGCTTGGAAAAGGGGAATTAAAAGCGTCTCCCTGAACCAAATGCAAATTGCCGGGAGCTTGGGGTACAAGCTCGCTCGTTATTTTTAAAGACTCTTCGGAATAATCCAAAACAAAGACCTCCGCACCCGCCTTGGCAAGCTCAAGGCTGTCCCTGCCGGTGCCGGCTCCAACTTCCAGAATCTTAAGCCCCTCAACCGGGCCCATGCTCAAAATAGCTTTAAGCACAGAAGGCGAAGAAGGGTAAACTTTACTCAAATCTTTCTTTCTGTTCCAAAACTTGTTCCACACCGAAACTGAAGGCTCTTGTTTCATTTAACGCTAAAATAGTAAACGCTGATTAAGCAGAATTTCTAAATTAACTACAGGTTTTTGCTTGGAAGTTTCGCTTATAGACTCAAACGATGCCATATTGAAGCGATATCTCGATGATATCCGTAGAACCTCTCCCTTGTCTAGAGAAGAGGAAGCATGGTTATTTGAAAATAAAAGCAATCCGCTGGCAAGGCAAAAAATTGTCGACGCAAATATGCGCTTTGTGCTAAAAGTGGCAATAATGTATAGAGGCTGCCCTATCCCTTTGACGGATTTGGTTAGCGAAGGCGCGATGGGCTTAATGCGGGCAATAGAATCCTTTGACAACACCAGAGGCCTTAAATTCATAAGCTACGGGGTGTGGTGGATTAAAGCCTACATAACAAGGGCTATAAACGAGCAGGGAAACTTGATTCGCCTGCCGGCAAACAAACATTTGATAATTCGCAGAGGCCTAAAGGACCAGGCAAAGGGTCAAGAAGTAAACGAAGAGGTCAGGGATCTTATACAAATGGGGCAAAAAGGCGTGAGCATGGACAGCCCGCTTCAAGCAGACAGCAAAGCCTCCTATGCAGAGTCCCTGCCGGATTCCACAGCCACAGACCCGGAATCCAACGCAGAGATACAGGCAGTGGAAGACATTGTGCGGAACATACTGAAATCCTTGCCTGCAAGGGAATACAATGTTTTGGCAGGCATTTACGGCATTGGCCTGAACGCCCCGCAAACCTTGAGAGAGGTAGGCGAAACAATGAAAATATCGCATGAGCGTGTTCGCCAGCTCAGGGACCAAGCCTTGAAGCGAATAGCCCATACGGTGCCCAAAGAACTTTTAAAAGAAAATCTTGAGGCTCTGGCAAGAGCCAAACAGAATCACAAACACTAACCCAAAGGAGAGCTATATGAAAAAAGCCATCAAATCCTTGTTCATCACTGCTGCGCTCGCAACCGCAGCCATGGCCGGCCAATCCGAAAATTTCGGTGGGCTTGGCATATCCGTTTGGACCGGCAAAAGCGGCGTTAAAGTCGCTGGAGTTCTTCCAAACTCACCCGCAGAAAACATAGGCCTGCAAACCGGCGACCTTATACTTTCGGCAAACGGCACCGAGCTTTCGGCTGTTGAACCGGAAAATCAGGTTTCCTACATACGTGGCGATGCAGGCTCCACCATTAGCTTGATAATAGACAGAAACGGCAACGTGTTTTCTGTTTCAACCAAGAGAATGGACATTTCTGTGCAAAACCTGGATGTTCAGGAAATCTCTGACTGGTATGGCAAAACACAGGGCCTGACCGGAGAGGAGATTAACCATTTGGCAACCCAAAAAGTTACCCAGGGGTACGAGCTTTTAGGCGTTATGCAGTACGGGGTGCCGGTTTTAAACTCTGCGGAAAATCTGAACGCAAATGCTGTTCAGCATGTTTCAATCAAAAAGGTTGAGCCCGCTAAGGACATGAACCTGCAAGAGCAGCCCGTTCAGAACGTTCAAAGCATTGAGAACCTTGAAAAACTCCCCCTCGTGAATGTTAAAGGCGCGCGTGTTGCAAAGCAACAGGGAAACGTGCCTATTTACAGGGCTATAAAATAGATTAAGCGGATATATCCACTGTCGCGCCGAGGTTGTTTGCAACCGAGGCGGCAGTTGGCTGTATAGATTGCAGAAGTTCCAAAGCTTCTGCCCCAGCGGCATTTTGAGCTTGTTTTAACACTGAAACACCTACTGCTGCGTTCAATTCAACGGCCTTTTGAGCCGTAGCGAGTTTTGCGATATCCATTTCCATATTTAAGTTTATCGGAGGAAAGAGGGGAAAACTTTAATCCTTTATGCAGCGAACGGAAAAGGCGGAGAGTTTGCTGTATTCTTCGGTTTGTATTTGCACGGCGTTTGAGTTTACACGAACAGCGCAAGCTTTGTCTGCGGAAAGCTCGGAAGAAGTCCACCATCCGGCGAGTTTTCCTTGATGGTGAAAATCCCTGTTCAGCTCGGAGCGGTAGCCTGCAGGCAAGGCTGCAAAACCGTATTCGTCCGTGCCGGTGCTTTCGCCAACCCATCCGGAAATGGACTTGAGCGCTGTTGCCGCCGAGTGGATTCCTATAAACTCCACAAGCTTCAGCCATTCCGCTTTGCTTGGCAAGTGCCAGCCCAGCGGGCAAACGCCAAGCGCAGCAGCCCAGGTGTATAGCCTGCCGTAAAGCTCGGCTTGTTCGGGGTTGTTGTTGTAGCAAAAGGAATCATCAATTTCATAATTCAAATTTTGCGTCATCCAAGCTTGGGAACCTATTTTAACATATTTGTAGCTCTGCCCGTCTCTTTTGTCAACATAAGTCTCAAAATTGCCGGTTTTGCTAAAAGCCTTGCCCATCACGGGCTGCAAAACCTGCGACAGATTCCCCTCATACTCTTTTCCTTCTATGTTCAGTCTAATATACATTATTTAGGAATATAGAAAAAATTTTCCAAGCCTAGAGGCGCAGCTCGGCATTTGCTATATTCCCTCTAATGGACTCTCATTTCAACAATAAAAACGCCGTGCTGCCGTTAATAGGGGCCGCAGTGTTTTTGTTTTTGCAAGGTTGCACCTGCTGCGCTTATTTCAACCATGCTTGGAATATGGAAAACGCTTATGAAGAAGCTGCCGATTTAAGAGAAGCCAGGCTGGATACGGTTCCCGGAGATTCCTTTTTAAGCTCAGGAACGGAAAGAGGGCTTTACGACAGAGTTATAGAAAAAGGCTCTCGCATAGTTGAAAGATTTCCCAAAAACGGAAGGCAGGTTCCAAAATCCGTGTATATGATGGCTGAATCTTTTCGCTATAAAGGCGAATGCAGAAGAGCCGTTGAAAAATACGATGAGCTTGAAAGATACTTTCCGCAATACGATTCCATGCCAAAAGCCGAGTACCAGCGGGCTTACTGTCTTTACCAAATCAAAGAATTCACCCTTTCAAGATTTTCTGCGGAACGCATTATAGAAACCGGAGACAAACATCCGTATTATTTGCCGGCAATGGAGCTTATGTCGCTTTTGCAGGAACAAGAAGGCTTGCCCGGAGACGCTATAGCTTCTTTGGAAGCTGTGCTAGCCACCAACTTTGGAACTCCCTGGACAAGAGCAAAAGCCAGAATGCGGCTTGCGGATTTATACTACGAGCAAAAAAACTACGAAAAAGCCAGAGAGCATTACTTGCACAAAGAGCTTTTTATTTTGCCTGTACAAGAAAGATACAAAGCGCAAAGCCTGGCTGCCGAATGCCTGTTCTTGATAAACAAAGATAACGGGCTGCTCGCGTCAAACGAATACAAGGCACTGGCAGATTCCGCCGCATTCAAAGACAAAAAAAATCTGAGCCTAATAAGGCAGGGCGAAATTTTGCTCAGCATAAATGATGAGCGAGGGGTTAAAATTTTGAGAGACGTGGCTTACGACCGCCTAAAAAGCGAAAACGCCGCAAGGGCATTTTTTGGCATTGGCGATTTCCGGCAAAAGGGCCGTGAATACCCCACTGCTATTTCGCTCTACGATTCAAGCACCCAAAGCAGGCCAAACAGTTCATGGGGAAAAGAAAGCTACAACCGCAGAGTAGCCCTTGCAAAATTGCTGGCCTTGAAAGACACCGTTGACGCTCGGCAAAAGGAAAAAAAACCATTTTTTCCGCAGGAATTTCAAATCGCAGAGCTTTTTTTGTTCAGACTATCCGAAACAGACAGCGCGCTTGCCCTGCTCGCCAAAATGGACTCAACGCTTGAAGATTCCCTTTTAAAAGTCAGAGTAACCTATACCAGAGCTTTTATTTACGATGAATTCAAGCAAGACACTTCAAACGCCTACCCTCTTTACAGAAAGGTAATAGAGCACTTTCCTCAAACGGACTACGCAAAGCAGGCCCAGGCGAATATGGGGCAGCAAGTCAGTTTAAAAACAGAAGAAGACTTGGCTCGCGACGTATTTTTGAAAGCAGAGGAAACATGGCTGAACGCGCAGAATATTTCCGTGGAAAATATGGAAGAAGTTGAAGAAGCGTATAAAAAAACTCTTTCCCTTTACGACTCCGTGATAATAGATTTTCCCGAAACGCAAGCCGCTTTGCAGGCTCGGTATGTGAAAGCCTGTATTTTTGCGGAAGAAACGGGCGAACTGGACAGCGCGCAGGTTTTATGGAGCAAGCTCTACAAGGAGCATCCCAGAACTGTTTGGGGAAAGGCCGCAGGTGAAAAACTCAGGGCAAAGCTTTCCATAGACATCAACGAGTTAATCCGCCTGAGGGAAAGATTTCAGCAAACGGAAATTTCCACAAAGCAGCTTAGCGACAAATTTTGGCAAGAAATGGAACAAAAGCAAAACGAGCAAGCACCGCCGCCAGCAGTGGCAGATGACGAAGTTTTGCTGAACGACTACAACACGCTGTATGATTTTAAGTAGCCATGTCTGAATACATTTTAATAGTGGCTGGGGAAGATTCCGGTGATGCTATAGGGGAAGAGGTTGTAAAAGCTGTTGTGGAGCAGGGTTTTGAAGCGGTTGGAACCGGTGGCTTGAATATGCAACGCGCCGGCTTGCGAGCGGCAGCAAATTTTGAAGACATGGCGGTGAACGGATTTTTTGATGTTCTGAAAAAACTGCCCAAGCTTTTTTTAATAAAAAGGATTCTGCAAAAAAAACTCACAGGTTGCAAAGCATTGATTTGCATAGATTATCCCGGAATGAACATGCCTTTGATGAAGATTGCAAAAAAAATAAATAAACCTGTTTTTTACATTGCGCCGCCCCAAATCTGGGCATGGAAAAAGAGCAGGGGAAAGCATTTCAAAGATGTTCATGTAGGGGTGTTTTTTCAATTTGAGAAAGACATTTACGAAAGTTTTGGCGCAAAAACCATTTTAATAGAGCATCCGTGTTTTAGCAGTTCAAAAATTTGCGATGAGTTCAAAGACAAGGTTTTGTTTTTGCCGGGCAGCAGGCTTCCCCAGTTGAAGAGAAATTTGAAAAAATACATAAGCATTGCGGAGGGCGTTGAAAATGCCGTGTTTGTGGCATCTCGCCCGGAGCTTTTCGATTTTCTGAGCAAGAAGCTTGGGGGGAGGTTTCCCATTGTTTTGAGGGAGCGGGCAATGTCTTTTAGGGGTGCGAGGGCAGCATATTGCATGCCGGGCACCGCAGTTTTGGAAACGTTCATGGCAGGTGTTCCAACTGTAGCGGTAGCAGTTATAGACCCCTTGACCTACATAATAGGAAAGCTTTTTTTGAAAACAAAGTATTTAACATTGCCAAACATAATTCTGGGCAAAGAGGTTGTGCCGGAGAGGATTTCTCCAACAATCTTTTTGTGAAGCGGCAGATTTTTCTATATTATGCTTGTAACTCATTATAAGGAAGCTTTTATGCAAACTGCAACTATTATAAATGGCACAGGCTTTTATCATTTGGAAAGCGAGACGAGGAGCGGCAAAAAAACAGATATTATAGTGGAATTGAAACGTAGGTGCGTGATATTTTCTATCTTCCCATTATGCCAAATAAAGTTTTAATAATCGGGGCGGGCGGCGTTGCAAACGTTGTTGCCCAAAAATGCGCTCAAAACAGCGAGGTGTTCGGCGAGCTTTTAATAGCAACCCGGACGGAAAGTAAAGCAAAAGACATTGCCGGCAGAATAAAAAACATCCCTGTGGGCACTGCCAAAGTTGATGCAGACAAACCCGCAGAAGTTGCCGCTATAATAAAAGACTTCAAACCTAAGATGGTTTTGAACATCGCACTCCCCTACCAAGACCTTGCAATAATGGATGCCTGCCTTGAAACCGGAGTCGATTACCTCGACACCGCAAACTACGAACCTAAGGACGTGGCTCATTTTGAATACTCATGGCAATGGGCCTACCACAACAGATTCAAGGATGCAGGCATAATGGCCCTGCTGGGCTCCGGCTTTGACCCCGGCATGACCAATGTTTACACCGCCCACGCAAAAAAACACCACTTCGACAAAATGGACACCCTTGACATAGTGGATTGCAACAACGGCGACCACGGCAAAGCCTTTGCCACAAACTTCAACCCGGAAATAAACATCCGGGAAATCACGCAAAACGGCCGCTACTTTGAAAACGGAGAATGGAAAGAAATCCCGCCGCTCTCAATACGAAAAGACATAGACTA
>WQTK01000215.1 GCA_009786285.1 Candidatus Fibrimonadales bacterium
GAGCCATAGCAGAAGCCTCTGCCAAAAAACCGGATTTGATTATTTTTGAAATAAACACTTTTGGCGGGCGTTTGGACGCAGCCTTTGACATTGTGGACACCATAACCGCCATAAAAATTCCAACCATTGCCCTTGTGCAAAAAAAAGCAATAAGCGCAGGAGCTTTGATAGCTCTCTCCAGCGACAAGCTCTATATGCTTCCAAGCACTACAATCGGAGATTGCGCTCCTATTGTGCAAAGCTCGGATGGGCAGCCGCAAATTGTCGGCGAAAAAATACAATCGCCGCTCAGGGCAAAGTTTCGCAATTTGGCGGAGAGAAACGGCCACCCAAGATTGCTTTCGGAAGCGTTTGTAAGCCCGGACTTGGGTGTTATTGAGCTTTCAAATAAAGATACCGTGATTTATGTAAACGCCACCGAATACAATGACATGCCCGAAGCCGAACAAAAAAAATGGACTAAAAAAACTCTTGTCGGGGCAGGCCAGCTTTTGACCATGACGAATGAGGAGGCCGTGAACTTGAAATTTTCGCAAGGAACTCCCGAAACCATAAATGATTTTAAAAAACAGCTTGGCATAACGGAAACCATAATCATTAAAATTTCCTGGGCAGAGAATTTAACCAGAGTCATAGGCGCGATATCCGGCGTGCTTATGATACTGGGCTTTGGCCTTCTTTACATGGAATTTAAAACTCCGGGTTTTGGTGCGTTCGGCATTATTGGCATTTTGCTCATAGCAATTGTGTTTTTAGGGCAGTACGCAAGCAATCTGCACGATAAGCTGCCGCTTGTTTTGCTTTGCCTTGGCGTTTTGCTTATGCTTCTTGAAATTTTTGTTTTGCCCGGCGTTTATATTTGCGGAGCGCTTAGCATAGTTTGTTTTATAGCAGCATTGGCAATGTCTTTTGATGTTTCAAGTTTGCCTGCTTTTGCGCCGGAAACTAAATCTCTCTCAAATTGGCAATATGGCTTGCTATACATAATGCTGTGCGCTGTGCTTGCTTCTTCTTTGCCAATTTTGGCTTCAAAATATTTGCTCCCAATACTTCCGGACTCATTTACGCCCGTAAACAAAACAGATTTATCCAAAGCGTATTCCCCCGTTGAGGAGTTTGTTGATGATGTGAAAAAAGGCGATATTGGCATAGCGTTAACGGATTTGCGCCCCAGCGGCCATGCAAAATTCGGCGATAAAATGCTGGATGCCCAGTCCAGAAGCGATTTTATAGAAGCGGGTTCTTCCGTGAGAATTGACTTTGTGGAAGCCGGAAAGGTGTGGGTTGTTAAAAACGCTTAATCCTTTTCCGTTCTCCATCCAAGTGCTTTATCCGCTGCCATGTCAAAGGCTGCGCTTGCCGGAAGCTCGTAGAGCAAGGCGCAAACTTTGATGTTCTCAAAGCCCGCTCTTTTTAGCGCTCTTGAGCAGGAAGAAGTTGTTGCGCCTGTTGTGTAAACATCGTCAACAACCACAATTCCGTTTTTTGGAGGGAATTGAAGGCTTTCCGCGCTTTTGGCTTGGAACGCGCCGGCTGCGTTCAGGGAGCGTGCGTTGCTGCCGAGCGTGGTTTGCGAGGGTTTGTAAACTCGCCTTTTTAGCACGTTTGTTTGCAGTTTTCCATTGCAGCGCAGCGCAAGCTCAAGGGCGGCTTGTTCGCATTGGTTGTAGCCTCTTTCCCGCATCCTTGCATTGTGCACGGGAACAGGGAGAAATGGCATGTTTTTCCCCCAGCTTTCCAAAATTTGCAGAGCTTCTCCTTTGCAGCCAACTGAGGAATGGGCCACCAGGTAGGGGGCTATTTTTTGCATGCCCTTGTATTTCATGGCCAAAATCAATTTCCTTGTCAGGGAATTCATCGGAAAAAGGCATATTGCGTCCTCTTTTCCGGGCCAAATAGGGTGTTGGCCGCAGGCGATAAGCTCTTCTTTGCAGTTTGAGCAGAGCCAGGGGTCAAGTTTTTGGAAACTGCGTCCGCATCCAACGCAAACATTGCCAAAAAAGAAAAACGAGAGGGAATCTTTTAGGTTCATATATACTTAGACGCTTCTCGCAAGGAAAAAATAAAAAAAAGTGACATTTTGCTCATGCCAAATGTGAAATTCGATAAGTGCCAGTTTAGAAAATACACGTAAATCCGGCAAGCGCTTGTTAAGCCGCAAGGATAGGGACATAAAATTTCTGAAAAATCAACTTAAATTAAAAAAAACTTCCGCTTTTCTTTAAATTAATATATATTAACAAAGAGCCGGCTCGCCAATAAAGGCCGTTCTAACATGTTTGTCTTGTCCGATGCTCTCCGTTAAGGCTTATGCTTAGGCATGTTCCTTTGAAAAATCTTAACGAAGGCTAGGCTATCTTTTCAAAAAAGTAGAAACGAGACCTTATTTCGGCGAGCTTGGCTTTTTTTAACTCAGCGAATGCTTCGCTTCCTCCTGCTCGCGCTTTTTAACCTCATTTTTGCACTCAATGCACTTATTTGCCGTTGGAACTGCCTCCAAACGAACCATAGGTATGGCATTTTTGCAAACAACGCACACGCCAAAAGTGCCCTTTTCTATGCGCATAAGGGCATCTTCCAGTTGCTTGAGGTATTTGCTGTCCCTCTCGGCGAGGTTCAGGTTCATAGTCAAGTTCGCATAATCAGACGCTGCTTCCGCAGGATGATTTGCGTAAGAAGAAAGCTCAGCGCCTGTTTCGCGCTGGTTTTCCATGATGGAAGAACGCTCGCGATAGCGAAGTTCTTCCAGAAGAGCGTTGTACCTTTCTGTGAGAAGTACTTTAAAACGCTCCAATTCTTCGTTGCTCAGAGTATCCATAAAACCCCCTAAAACTAAAAAAAGTGACCAATATGCCATAAAAATATATCTTTTTTTCGAAAAAAGTACTTTTTTTTATTTTTTTCTTCATTTTTTCCGTCTAATAAGCATGAAAATGGAAAATTTATTGCCTAGAGAGAGAATTTTGGCCGGAGAATTGCCAAATTTGTCTGTGGAAGAGCTGCTTTGCGTAATTTTGGGCAGAGGAATGCCCGGAAAAAACGTTTTTGTGCTCGCAAAGGAAATTGCTGGTATTTTGGAGAAAAAAACCAGAATGCCGTGCATGGAGGAACTTTTGGCCATCAGGGGGCTGGGGCAGGCAAAATCTGCCCAAATTTTGGCCTGTTTGGAGCTTTCCGGGCGTTTTATGCTTGGAATGCAAGACAAAGCCATTTGCAGCCCAAAAGAGCTTATGCCCCAATTATCCTTTTTAAAGCACTCTGTGCAGGAAAACATGGTAGTTATAACGCTAAATGGGGGCAACAAAGTCATAAAAATCCACCGTATAACGATTGGAACGGCGAATTCAACCCAAGCCCACCCCAGGGAGGCTTTTGCCCCAGCCATTGAAGACAGGGCTGTAGCCATAGTTTTGGCCCACAACCACCCCTCCGGCAGCCACGAACCCAGCATGGAAGACCTTCGCCTAACCCAAAGGCTCTGCGAAGCTGGCCGAATTCTGCAAATTCCGGTTCTGGACCACCTGGTAATAAGCTCATCAGGCTTCACAAGCTTAAAAAATGACTACGGGGAGTACTTTGAGTAATGTAAACTTCTTCGCTAGTTGAGAGTGGAAAGTTGAGAGTTGAGAGTGAAATAATTTGAAAAATTATGTTTTTAGTAAATTTAGCCGTTATATGTTAAAATAACTCTCAACTCTCAACTCTCAACTGAGAGGAGTAAATCAACATTTACTAAATTACCCCCCATGCCATACTCACCGGTTATAGGTTTAGAAGTCCATTGCCAGCTCGCCACCAAAACAAAGCTCTTTTGCGGTTGCGAAATAGAAGTAAACACAGAGCCTAACAAACATGTGTGCCCCGTGTGCCTGGGGCTTCCCGGCGCGCTTCCCTCTCCCAATAAAAAGGCCATAGACCTGGCTGTAAAGCTTGGGCTTGCGCTTAACTGCGAAATAGACAGCCATGCGCTGTGGACTCGCAAAAACTACTTTTACCCCGATCTGCCAAAAGGCTACCAGATAACCCAAACCGGCGGAATCCCGCTTTACGACCATCCGGTCTGCAAAAATGGCTACATTGAAATAATCAGCGAAGGCGGCGAAAAAAAACGCATTGGCATAACCCGCATTCACATAGAAGAAGACGCAGGCAAACTGGTTCACGATTTTTCCCCAAATAACTCACACTTTGACGCAAACCGTTGCGGAACCCCGCTTTGCGAAATAGTGACCGAGCCTGATATCAGAAGCCCGGAAGACGCAGTTTTGGTTTTGGAAAAGATAAAACAGGTTTTGGAATACACGGGTGTTTCCAACGCAAACTTGGAAAACGGGAATATGCGTTGCGATGGCAACATTTCCATCCGCAAAAGCGAAGATGCCCCGTTTGGCACAAGAGCGGAAATCAAAAATCTGAACAGCTTTTCAAATTTGCAAAAAGCATTGGAAGCGGAAATTGAGTTGCAATCCGAAACTCTGGACAAAGGCGGCAAGGTTGAGCAATGCACAAAGCGTTTTGACACAAGCCGTTGCAAAACCACGGTTATTCGCAGCAAAGAAGATAGCCACGACTATAAATACTTTCCTGAACCTGACATGCTAAGGCTTTTTATAGAGCAAAGCCATGTGGAGAGCATAAGGCAGGGTATGCCTGAGCTTCCCGACTCACGTCGCAACAGATATATGCAAAGTTTTGGTCTGAGCCAGTACGATGCCCAAGTTCTAACCGCAGACAAAGATGTCAGCGACTGGTTTGACCTCGCCACAAAAACCTGCAAAAACTCAAAAATTCTCGCAAACTGGGTAACTTCCGAGCTTATGCGAGAATTGAAAGAAATGGAAGGCGGAATTTCTTCTTTGAAATTCAAGCCGGAAGACCTGGCTCAAATGGTAAATTTGATTGAAAACAGCACAATATCCGGCAAAATCGGAAAAACGGTTTTTGCGGAGATGCTTTCCACGGGCAAAAACCCGGACACGATAATCAAGGAAAAGGGTTTGGTGCAAATCACGGACACGAGTGCTATAGAGGCAATTGTTCGCAAGGTAATTGAAGCCAATCAGAGCCAGTGGCAGGAGTTCAAAGGCGGCAAGGCGCAGCTCAGGGGGTTCTTTGTGGGGCAGATTATGAAAAACAGCGGCGGAAAAGCAAACCCCGGCGTTGTGAATAAGCTGCTAGAGGAGATTTAATTTCCAATTTCCCGGTAGTGATATGCAACCGGACTTTGCCCAAGCTCTTTCGCAAGCTGGATTTGCTTCAAATTCAATTCTTCAGGTCTATTCGCCATAAAAACTACTTTAAAGAACACAAAGTTTCTTCTATGGTTTCTCCAATAGCACCTTTTTCCATGCTTTCTTTGTCTTCCATTAGCCAGTCAAAAATATCTTGGTCATCTGGCCGTATGCGAGAATTATGAGAATACTCCATGCCATTTGCGTATTCTCTATACCCATCATTTGTGAAGAATGATTTTTCAAAGATTTTTTGGCAAAATCCACTGTTAGAAGTTGAATTCATAATAATGAAAATAGAAAATTAAAAGCCTCTACTAGAAGCTCAAGCCTATGTCCTTTCAAGGAGCTTTAAATCCCAACTCCTCAGCTTTCCGTTCACATTCCCTTGCTTCGGCTTGGTATCCGTTCTTTTCGTAAGCTATTCTCATCTCAAAATTCCGGCAAGTCCGGCTCGCACTATTTTTATAGCTTTGTCTCTGGTGAACGTATAAAGATAAAATTTGAATTTCATTGCTAGGCAAGTGGCTAGTGGGGAGTGGCTAGTGGGAAAAATGCTTAAAAATGCAAACACTTGTTTGCAAAATGAAGCTTTACCCTTGACAAAATCAAAAAACCTTTTTATATTTGCTTGAAACATACGCTCGCCTCGCAAGGGCGAGTTTTTTCATTTAAGGAGAATGTTTATGGCAAAAAATCGTGCGCTTATCCCTGTGAGGTTTGCACCTCTATTCATTGACTGGACTTTCAAAGCTGTTTTTGGGAAAATACCCGGAATTCCTCTGCTAATGGCTTTCCTGAACGACTTCCTCAGAAGAATATTGCCAAAGCCAATCAAAGAGATAAGGTACATCCCGACCGAGCTTCTTGGCGCAACTCCCGCCAGTAAAAAAGTAATTTTTGACATCCTCTGCGAAGACGGAAGCAAAAGCACGTACCTTCTTGAAATGCAAAACGCAAAGCTTGAAAACGCAGACGACAGATTTGGCATTTACATCGCTCGCATCAAGTCTGAGAGCATAGACAGGGGAAGCAATGATTACATCCTTCCCGGCAGTTTTTTCATAGGGATTCTGAATTACCGCAGGAACAACGGCAAGTTTTTTTTCACGGAGGAAGGCTGGGTCAATTTGCAAACGAGAACGCTTGCGAGCAAAAAAGAGTTCAAAGTCTTTGTTGAGCTGCCCAAGTTCAAGAAGAAAGCCTCCGAGTGCCATAGTTTCAGAGACAAGATCATCTTTTTGTTCAAGAATCTGCACCATCTCAAGAAAAGGCCCAGAAATTTTTGGGAAAAGGTATTTGACCGCATATTTGAGGTCGCCGAAATTTGTAAATTAAAAGGAGAAGAACTCAAATCTTATAGGTATAGCAAGAGTTCGAACTCCTTGCCCTCAAGCTCCATTTGATAGATTTCCTGAACCACTTCGCAACCGTCATCATCTTTGATAACGTTACCCTCTTTGTCCCTTTTTTTGAATGTGCGGATTGAGACACATTGCGCTAACTGCTGGTCACTTGACTTTGCCATGTTGTTTTTCTCCTATGGTTAAATGGCTATGAAGCCGATAACTATCGAGAAAACAAACTAAAACATAGGTTATTTTGCCTTAGAATGAGATATGAGAACTTTGGATTTTAATTTGAACTTGTGCCACGGTGGCGCAAAAGGAGTCAATATGATTTTTGCATTTTTGGCAATTCTTCTCGCTGTTACGGTACACGCCCAGCAGAGCGGCGCAATATCAAATACCTACGTCATCGGCAGTGTGTCCGGCATAGACTATGTCGGCGGCATAAGCGGCTCAGGCGGCACAGCGGAAAATTCTTATTTTGTAGGAAATGCAACAGGAACCGATGGAATCAATGTCGGTGGCATAAGCGGCGCAAATGCTACTGTTGATAATTCCTTCTACAGCTCGGATTTCACAACCGCAAACAACTCAATCGGTACACCAACAGCCACTGCACAAATGAAAATGCAAAGTACCTATGCTGGCTGGAATTTTGAGAACATATGGATTATGCATTTTAACTTTAATGACGGTTATCCATTTTTCCAAACCCAAAGAACAAATCTTCAAGACGCTGCCATAGTTATACAGCAGCCATCATATGAATACACTGGAAGTTTAATAAAGCCAGAAGTTACAGTGATTCATAAAAGTAACATATTAACAGAGGATATTCATTACTAATTAAGTTATTCCAACAATCTCAACGCAGGCACAGCTACAGCCACCGTAACCGGGATAGGCGGCTATTCTGGCTCAGAAACCGTAAACTTCACCATCTCGCCCTCGCAACTCACATGGACAAACGGCACTATCAATGACAAAACCTACGATGGTACAACAACTGCAACTGTCAGCACTGCGCCCGCTCTTGTCGGTATTCTTGGATATGACGAAGTTACACCTGCTATCGGCTCTGTAAATTTCAACAACGCAAACGCAGAAGAGGACAAAACTGTTACTGCCACAGGCTACGGAATCACTGGCGCAAAAGCAAACAACTATATAGCCCCCACAGAACAACCCGCATTCGCAACCGCAAACATAACGCCCTTGCAACTAGCATGGACAAACAACGGCACAGTGCACAATAAAACCTACGATGGCACAACAACCGCAACCATCAATACTGCTCCTACTCTTATCGGCGTTCTTGGGAGTGACGAAGTTACACCTGCTATCGGCTCGGTAAACTTTAACAATGCAAACGCAGGCACTGCCAAGCCCGTCACCGTCACAGGTTACAGAATCACCGGAACCAGCGCAAACAACTATGCTACCCCAACAGCGCAACCAGCATTCGCAACAGCAAACATAACGCCATTGCAAGTCACATGGACTCCAGCTTGCGGACATGAATACATCTACAACGGAAAAATGCAAAACCCAACACCATCTGCAACGGGCTATGAGCTAACTTGGACAGGAGCCGGAACAAACGCCGACAGCTACACAATGACGGCGGAGCTTGAAACCCCGGACAAAGGCGTATCCCTACAAAACGCCGCCTGCCCATACACCATTGCAAAAAAGCCCATAACAGTCACATGGCACAAAGAGAGCGAATATGTTTACAACAAGTATACCCAAGGCCCAACTGCCACAATAGAAGAAACTGGCATCGACTGGCGCATAGTCAACACATACAGCGGCGCAGGCAAATACACTGCCGCAAACCACCTTGCCCCGTATGTAGAAATAATCTCCTCCAACGCAGACAACTACGAACTGCTTGGCAACACCACAGACTACGAAATCCTCAAAAAAGACCTCACCCCAAAATTCGAAACAACATTGCCCGACTTCACATACAAAAACGACACGCTCAGAGTTCCAAGCGAAGTGTTCCAAGACACCGCCGCTCTCCAGCAAATACTGGATTCAATAGTAGCCTACGAAGGCTTCGCCACAGACACCGTAAAAAAAGAAACCGATGACGCAAAAGTCCTGAAAGGCAAAGCAGAGGTCA
>WQTK01000216.1 GCA_009786285.1 Candidatus Fibrimonadales bacterium
CGCAGTCGGTGGCGGCAAAACACTCGTCGAAAACGAAACAGCCTGTAACGCTGACTATAACGCAAACGAGAAAAATGGCTTTTAAATTCTTCAAACAACCGAGGCTACAACAAGTCATATATGGGAATATACTTTTTTCGCCGGCACTTGGTAAAATTTATTTTCTTCGGGGCAATAGCCGGTTAAAAGCTTTCCGTATACGCAGCCGGTATCAAGCCCTTTTACATGAGGAAAATCCACCAGGCCATTCATAGCCCAATGCCCGAAAATAACCAAGCGTCCGCTGAAAGCCGTCTGTTCATACCACGGTTTTTCATTCCATAGCCTGATGCTCAAAATGCTTCTTGGAGTCATCTCTTCCAAGGTATTTTTTTCCGGCTCCAGACCTGCATGCACTAGAAGCTCTCTGCCGGTGTCCAGCCATATTGGAAATTCGCAAACCTTTGAAGCTATCCATTCCGGCTCTATAACTCTTTCCAAAAGCTTTGCCTCCTTTGCTGTTTGCTCGGAACTTGGCTTTTTTAAAATTTGCAATAGCTTTGCCTCGTGGTTCCCCATTACAGACTGTATATTGTGCTTAAGAATAAATTTCACAACAGCCGGGCTGTCAGGCCCCCTGTTTATCAAATCGCCTGTTTGATATACCTTGTCGCCGGCGTTCGGAGAAAATTTCTCAAACAGCTCGGCAAGCTCTTCCACGCAACCGTGAACATCACCGATAAAAAAAGTTCTAGGCGATTTCAAGAATTAAGTCACCACGCATAACGGTTTGGCCTTGCTCAACTTTCACAAGCTTTACTTTGCCTTCGCAGGGAGCTAAAATTTCGTTTTCCATTTTCATGGCTTCCAAAATGCCGAGCAGTTGCCCTCTTTTCACAGCTTGTCCGGGCTTCACCCTCAGACTTGAAATTTGCCCAGGCAGCACGGCGTTTATTTTTCCGCCTGCTGCTTTTGCCTGTTTTTCTGCGCCGCCATAGTGGGAACTGTCCACTTTGTTAACGTCAACGCCATAGCGGGTGCCGTTTATTTCAACGGCTTCGGGAAAACCGTTGCTCTTTTTGCGCACAACAATAGATAAAACCTTTCCATCCACCATTGCAAGCCTAAGCGAGCCGTCCGGCCAGGTTTCCAATATGCGAACGCTGGAGGTGGATTTTTCTTTTTTAATCTCAAAATCCGAACGCAAGCTTGCGATCGGCGGAATATCAAAAACATTCTTTTGATTGCGTGTTCTAACAGTGCATTTCATGGAAGTAATATAGAAAATACTATAGCGATAGCTCCACAACTACTTCGTCTGCGCAATCTGGTAGCTAAGCACACCGTGCGCAACTGCGACATTCAGCGAATCCAGCGCGTTTTCCATGGGAATTTTAACCCACTCGTCCGCAAGCTCGCTAACTTGCTTGTTTGTGCCGGAACCCTCGTTGCCTATTAAAAGAGCTATTTTTTTTGACTGGCGGGAAGTCAAATCGGTAATGCTTTTTTTTGCGTATGGAGAAGTAGCCACAATGCAAAATCCCTTTTGCCGGAGAAGCAAAAAACGCTCCTTTAAATCTATGCCTGTCTCAAACGGCATTCTCAAAAAACAACCCGAAGAACCCCTGACTACCTTGGGATTGAAAGGATCAACCGTGCCACGTCCCAAAACAATCCCGTCCACGCCAAAACCTACCGCATTGCGGAAAATAGAACCCAAATTCCCAGGGTCTTGAACCGAGTCAACAAGAGTTATTATGTGAGCCGTATCGTAATTGGGTTTTTCGTTTGCCAAACGGCACACGGCAAAAATTCCCTGGCCGCTCACAACTGCGCTAACCTGCTTCATCTGCGCCGGAGTAAGCGAATTTATGCGGAGATTCGCCTCCTTTATTTTTTTTCGTAAATCTTCGTTGTCAAAGGTTTCGTCAACATAAATCCCCTGAACCAAATCTTTGTGATACTCCGCTATTTCAATAACAACACGCGCTCCTTCCGCAAGGAACAAGCCTTCTTTCTCCCTGCCTTTTTCCGTTGCCAAAGAGGAAATGGTTTTTAGCCACGGAGGGTCTTTGTCTTCTCTTGCCGGCGGCACCCAAGCAGGAGCGTCCTTACGAGGCTCAGGCTTTTTTTTCTCTGTTTTCTCTGCCTTGCGCACCCTGTTCATCCAGGGATTATCATCTTCGGGATCGTCCACATAAGGCTTGGAATAGGTGGTTCTCAGTACTTTTGTCATTCTGCTTTTAACTCCCTTGCCATCAATTCTTCAATGGCTTCTCTTGGTTTTTTGTTATTGAAAAGCGTTTCGTAAACGGCGTTCACTATTGGCATTTCTATTTTGGTTTCCTGTGCTAGCTTGTATGTGCTGCGTGCGGTCGGAACTCCTTCCGCCACCATTTTCATCTGTGCCAAAACATCGTTCAAAGACTTGCCGCTGCCTATTTGCTCGCCAACAAAACGATTTCTGCTATGCTGCGACATACAGGTCACAATTAAATCTCCAATGCCGGCTAGCCCGGCAAAAGTGCGCGGATTTGCTCCCAAAGCCTCGCCCAGGCGGCGAATTTCCGCAAGCCCTCTGGTTATTAAAGCCGCTTTTGTGTTATCTCCAACGCCCTGTTTCAAGCCGTCTACAATGCCGCCGGCAATGGCAATCACGTTTTTAACGCTGCCGCAAAGCTCAACGCCAACTGTGTCTTGGGATGTATAAACCCTGAGCGTTTTGCTGCTAAAGGCCTCTTGAACCGCCTTTGCCGAACACTCGTTTTTGCTTGCGGCTACTATCGCTGTGTAAACTTTCCTTGCAACTTCTTCCGCATGGGTTGGGCCGCTAAGAACAACCACCTCTTCTTCAGAAAGCCATTTCACATTAGCCAAAATAACCTGGCTCATTCTTTTTAGCGAATGCTCTGAAATACCCTTGGTTGCGCTAACCGTTATCGGAATTTTTTCGGGTGCCCGGCACTCGCCAAGCAGCTTGGCGCTGCTCTCCATAAATTGGCTGGGAACGGCAAAAACCAGCATATCTGCGTTTTCCGTTGCAACAGCCATATCCGTAAAGTATTGAAATTCGTCAGGGAGTTTTATGCCCGGCAATTTGTCTTTGTATTCCTTTTCTTTTGCCAAAAGCTCGGCTTCCGAGAGCAGCGGAGTCCAAAACGCTATATTGTGCCCGTTGCCGCGCAAAACCTTGCCAAGGGCAAGCCCCCAGCCCCCAGTTCCTAATATGGAAACTTTCATAAGCTGTAATGTAGAAAATTGGCAGAAGACGTTTTTCTACATTTACAGACAAATGTTTCGCATATTTTTCCTTATGGCAACCGTAGCTTTAGTCTGTGCCAAAGACTGGGAGCATTATACCGGGCAAAGCGAAGTTCGAGACGTTGTTGCCATGGAAAACGGAACTCTGTGGGCGGCTTTTGCCTGGGGCTTGCAGGAACGCCTTGCGAATGGAACGGAAAATACTTATATGCCGGGGAGCAATAACCTGCAAGCGGCGGATTTTGTCCAGCTTTTTGCATTGCCCGGCGGAGACGTCATTGCTGCGTCAAAAAACGGAATTTTGGTTCGCAAAAAGAAAAGCTCCAAGAATTTTGAAATCATAAACAACGCTTTCGCTGAAAAAAAACGAAACTTGTTGCAAGGGCTGGGAAAAAGAGCCGAAAATATTCTTATTTTGCCGTTTGAGGGAGCCTTGGCTTTTTTTGATTATGAGCAAAGCCGCCCTGTGATAACAATTGAAATTTCCGGCATTAAAAGAGTTGCGGTGAAAAATGACAGCATATGGCTGGATTTGGAGGCTGAAGTTTGGAAAAGAAAAATCGACTGGAAAAAAATATACGATGACCGCTTTTTAGCGGATATAAGTTCATGGGAAAAAACTGATAAAATACCTTTTGAAGAAATTGCGAAACCGGGTTATGCACCAAACAATTTAAATTTACCTATGAAAAACGTAAGATCAATCGCAGTTTCGTCTGGCGGAGACGTTATTGCGTGGGGAAATGATTGCAATTATGTTTCCAGAATGCGAAACGGCCAGTGGAGCGAAGCTTTTGCGGCAAATCAAAGCGGTTATGAAGATGGCCAAGAATGGGCAATGGGCACAAAATCCCTTGCTATGCTGCCTAATGGAAATTTTGGAATTGGAATGTGGGGGCCAGGCTTTATTTCCTATAACGCAGAGAACTATAAAATAGGATGGTTTCATTCGACCAATTCAGGCAATATGTGCCCAACAGAATACAGCAACAACGTAGGTGGCTATACAATTGTCCTGGGCGCAACCGAGGCTCCTGATTTCTCAGGATATATTTTCTCTTTTTTAGGGGCCGCAAATTACGGGTTTGCTTTTGTGAATAATAACGGGCAAATACAATGCGCAAAAGACGAAAAAGCTTCTTCTCCGGCTGCGTCATCCGTAATTGCCGGCAAAAACGAAACCGGTGCTTGGGAAATTTATGTTGCATGGAAATATTCCCGTGATTCAAAAGACGGCGGCGTGGATTTTTATTTGAGCCGGCAGGATAATTTTTCTCCGGTGCTTCAGGAGAAATGGCCATTGAAATTTGAGGCGCCAATAGATTTTGCCTTTGACAGCAAGGGAATTTTGTGGGCGGTTTCTTCAACAAGAATTTTTTATCTTGATAAAAAGGATAACGAGTGGAAAGAACCCAGTTATATTCGCGGCTTTGCCGGCAGCATAATTTCCAGTTTGGAAGCGGATGCCCAAAACGGGCTTTGGATTAGCACTCTTGGCGATGGCGCATACTCGTTTTCGCAAAGTTCCCCGGATACTTTAGTAGCAAAGCAGTATAAAATAAAAGACGGGCTTTTAAGCGAGTCTATTTACGACATAGCTATAGACACCATAAAAGGCAAAGTCTATTTTGCGCACGATTTAGGTCTTAGCGTTTATTCCACCGCGCTTGTTCGCAACGCATCCGGTTATATGCAGGGCGATTCTCGCAAACCCATAGCCTATCCGAACCCGTTTCGTCCTGGCGAACATAAATTCGTGACAATAGATTACATAAGCGAAAAATCTTCCGTGTATATTTTGGATTCTTCCGGCAAGCGGGTCAGGTTTTTCAAAGGCGGTGATTTGCGAGGCGGCGCGGTTGTTTGGGACGGAAAAAACGAAAGCGGCAAGCCAGTTGCCCCGGGATTATATTATTATGTAGCGTCAGACGGCAAAAACACAGCCAAAGGTAAAATTCTTGTTCAGAGGTAAGGGCATATCGGGCAAAGAATGTTCTGCGTCTATAGAACTGTTGAACACAAGCGCAAGCGGCATAAATTGGTTCCCGGGAGAAAAAAATCCAAAAGACTTCAAAGTAGTTTACGAAAACAGAACAACTGTTTTAATCCACAGCTCAGGCAAAAAAATAATTGGAGTAGAGCATTTAAGCGCCGCAGCCATAGCATTTCCAAACCATGAATTTGCATTATATGCCCCGCAAGGCGAATTGCCGTTATTGGACGGCAGCGCAAAAATATGGATGGATGGATTAAATAATATTGCGGGTGTATGTAGGGGCGTAATGCATTACGCCCTTACAACCACGCCGCATTTCGAAATCACCATAGACAGCCGATATTTAACATTCACCCCAGGCCCGGAATTGGAAATAGAATACACAATAAACCGATTTGGCCACGAGTTCACCGCACACGCCCAAATTCCCAACGACCTGGAAAAAGTTCTCTCAGCCCGAACCTTCATATTTGAGCAAGAGTTGCCAGCAGCAAACCTCTCAGAAGACCTCAGAGGCTGCGGCATCCTTTTGCCGCATGACAAATTGCGTTTCGAAAACGAACCCGCATACCACAAAATCCTGGACTTGCTGGGCGACATCAGCGTTTATTCAAACATGCTTCCGCTGGGAAAATTCACAGTATACAACGGCGGCCACGAACTGCATCACACCGCCTGTTATAGGAGAATTTTCTGTGAACGTCAAAATCTAATTTTTACCCCTTTCGATGGCGATCTAAAATAAATTTTTGCTCTGTCAATGTTATATTCTTTTTTTAAAGTGAAAATAAAATCTCCATAACCTATAACATCCATTCCTATCAAAACATCTGCTTCTTTGATTTCAGAAAGTTCAAGCACTTGCAAATCTTTTGTAAATCCACCAGCTAAAAGCAATCGCAGATAATATAAGTTTACAATTTTTTCTCCTGTAAAGCTTCGAACACTTATCTCACCAGTTTTCTTTAACCCAAGGGTATCGGCTACTTTTTTAGATACCATTGTATTGGTAGCACCAGTATCCCATAAGGCACGAACTTTTAACTTTTTTTCGCTATTCAAGTTCATAACCCTTGCTGGAGTGATTATTGAACGAATAAGACCAGGAAAAACCTGAATGAATGATTTCAAAGGGCAACCATTGGGTTATAGACGCAAGGCTGGAATACTTTCTGTCCGCATTCCTGAATAAGTACATCTTCATTTGGAAAATTTTTGCAAGCTGCTTTGTAAGCTGCTTTTGGCGATTTAAAATGCCCAACTACCTGACCTCCATGAATGAGGATATGCTCATCACAATAGGTCTTGTTTAACCTTGAGCGATTTCGCGAATAAAATTTTAGTTCATCTTGCATCATAATAAACCTCCAAGTTAAATATAGAAAACTTATGGCCTTTTCACACCGCCACAGGTGCTTTAATAGCCGGCCAGGGATCGTAGCCTTCCAAAACAAAATCTTCAAACTTAAACTCAAAAAGATTTTTCACAGACGGATTAAGCTTCATTCTTGGCAAAGGTCTTGGCTCTCTTGAAAGCTGCAAGCCTGCCTGCTCAAAATGATTGTTGTAAAGATGCAAATCTCCGAATGTGTGCACGTATTCGCCCGGCTCATAGCCCAGCACTTGGCAAAGCATAATGGTTAGCAAAGCGTAGCTCGCTATGTTGAACGGAACGCCCAAAAATATATCTGCGGAGCGTTGGTAAAGCTGGCAGCTCAATTTACTGTTCGCTATGTAAAATTGAAAAAGGCAATGACAAGGCGGCAAAGCCATTTTGTCTATTTCCGCTACATTCCATGCGCAAACTATATGCCTGCGGCTATCTGGATTGTTTTTAAGAGAGTTCAAAAGAGAGGAAATCTGATCGACTTTGCCACCCCAGCTTCTCCACTGCGCACCATACACAGGCCCCAAATCACCGCTCTCATTTTGCCACTCGTCCCAAATGGAAACATTGTGCTCATGCAGAAATTTGGTGTTTGTGTCGCCTCGCAAAAACCAAAGCAACTCAACTATAATGGATTTCAAATGGACTTTCTTTGTGGTCAAAAGCGGAAAGCCCTTGCTCAAATCAAACCGGATTTGCCGCCCGAAAACGCTGCGCGTTCCCGTGCCGGTGCGGTCGCTTTTTTCAGCGCCGCACTCCTTTACTTCCCTCAGCAAATCCAGATAATTCTGCACGCTTTATTTTACTCTGCCGGCAGAGCCGAGCACATTTTTGTTCTTTGCCATATACATCTTTTTAAGCTCGTCGCGCGCTGGGCCAAGATACTTGCGCGGATCGAACTCGCCGGGCTGCTCGGCAAACATTTTGCGCACTGCTGCGGTCATTGCCAAGCGTCCGTCAGAATCAATGTTGATTTTGCAAACCGCAGACTTTGCCGCTGCTCTAAGCTGCTCTTCGGGAATGCCGATTGCAGCTTCCATTTTGCCGCCGTACTTGTTTATCAAGTCCACATATTCCTGCGGAACGGAAGACGAGCCGTGCAGAACAATTGGGAAGCCCGGAATGCGCTTTTCAATTTCAGCTAAAATGTCCAAGCGAATTTCAGGATTCTGCCCGGGCTTGAATTTGAATGCGCCGTGCGAAGTGCCTATTGAGATGGCCAAGCTGTCGCAACCGGTCTTTTTTACAAAATCTTCAACCTCTTCGGGTTGTGTGTAGGTATGGTGCTCGGCAGATACTTCGTCTTCCACGCCAGCCAGGACTCCAAGCTCGCCTTCAACGGTTACATCATATTGGTGAGCGTATTCCACAACCTTTTTGGTGAGGGCCACGTTTTCGTCGTATTTATGGTGCGAGCCGTCTATCATAACGGAAGAAAATCCAAAGTCCACGCAGCTTTTGCACAGTTCAAATGTATCGCCGTGGTCAAGGTGCAAGCAGATTGGAATGTTGCAGCCGAGTTCTTTCGCAAATTCCACCGCGCCCTGAGCCATGTAGCGCAGGAGTGTTTGGTTTGCGTATTTGCGGGCTCCGCTGGATACCTGCAAGATAACCGGGCTTTTGGTTTCCACGCAAGCCTGTATTATGGCCTGCATTTGTTCCATATTGTTGAAATTGTATGCCGGAATGGCATAGCCGCCTTTTATTGCCTCTGCGAACATAGCTCTGGTATTTACCAATCCAAGCTCTTTGTACGATACTGCCATAATGAGAACCTCTGCTAATTAAGTGTTTAGAAGAATATAGTAAAATGCAAAACAACGTTGCAAAAATGTAAACATATTTTTTTGTATCTTTTATAGGAGAAGAACATTATGATCACAAATAGTGATTACGGGACGAAGATGGATGGTGTCATTTTGGAATCTCTGAAGCCGCAGGTTGGATACGCTTTGCAATGACTTTTCCACCTTGCGGGAAGATTTTTCCGCATTGCGAGCAGATTTTGCAGGTCTGGAAGGCAGTGTGGATAGCAGAATTTCCGGGTTGGAAACCAAAATAGAGCGAGTTCGGGCTGAGTTTGCCAAGCAAACAGCTA
>WQTK01000217.1 GCA_009786285.1 Candidatus Fibrimonadales bacterium
CGAATATGAGCAAATTTTAATGCTTTTTCCACTAGCCATTCCCCACTAGCTACTAGCCAAGCAACTAAGTCTGAGTTAATCAGTGGCTACTATGCAAATCATTTCATTTGTCAGGCTCAGCCCGTTGTTTTCCATTTGAATATCACCCCTGTGAACCCAGGCCGCCTCAGATAACTCGTTTTCATCCATTGTTATTTGTTCCTTTCCGTCCAGATCGGCGAAAAAGCCAAACAACAGACTGTCGGAAAATCCCCACGGCTGGCTTTTGTAATATCTTATGTTTTTCACATTCAGCCCGGTTTCTTCCATAACTTCGCGCTTAACGGCATCCTCGGCGCTCTCTCCAATTTCAACAAATCCGGCCACCAGAGAATAATTCTTGTACACGCTGTGAGCATATTTTGTCATCAAAAGATAATCGCCGTTAATAACTCCAACAATTATAGCAGGGCATATTTTCGGATACACGTTTTTGCCGCATTTTGAGCAAAAAAGCATCCTTTCCTTTTGAGCATATTCCATCTCGTTTTTGCATCGACCGCAAAATTTGTTATCTGAGTACCAGCAGTTGAGATGGTAAGCGGTTATGCCGGCAAACGCCTTGTCTCTCGGCATGGCATTGCGAAATAAATTGATGTTTTCAAAACAAAATCCATCAATTTGAATGTCCGCATCCGATACGGCAAGAAAAAAATCCGCATCATCTATCCGAAAAAGATAAATAAATGTCGCATTGTGGGATTCAAAATCTTTATGCACAGGAAAACAGATATTTCCGTCTGTAAATTTAACCATTGCTTTCTGATTTATGAAATATAAAATATTGCTCTCGCTGCTAGGCATTTTTGGAAAGTATGTATTGTTAAAAATTTTCGGATATATGTCATGAAGCATAAAAAATCCTATTTCATCAACCCCTGGCCCATTAGCACTTCCTTGCCCTCAAGCTCTAAAAACAAATCTTTTGTCCTTTGCGACACCGCCCTGTTGCAAACCAATACAACCGTGCTTCCCATTTCAAAACGGGCTATCTCCTGACCCTTTGTGTAAGGATGAGTCTCTTCCGCTTCCCACTTTGTGAAAATAGCTTTGCGGCTCGCAGGAGGCGGCATGGAATTTGTGAACCAGTCTTTTTTATAGTCAACAGCTATGCGGCCCACATTCGTTGCGCCAACCTTCACAAGCAAAACCTCGCCGCCATCGTAAGTGGCTATTTGCGTTATAAGCCTCTCGTTTATCGAAAAAAGCCCATCTATCCTCTCAACACTACCGGCATTCACCGGCCAAAGCGTGCCCGGGCAATAATAGGCGGCAACCACATTTCCGGAAACCGGGGAATGTATGCGGTGATAGTTGTGCGGCGAAAGATAAATTGTGGCCCACATTCCGCCTGCAAATCTTTGGGCAAGCTCTTTGCTGCGGAGCAAACTCTCCAAACTGTAAAATTTCCCCTTTGCCTTCATATTATATTCGGGGTTTTCATTTGCAATTTTGCCAAACGCAGTCAAAACTCCGTCCACAGGGCAAACAACCTCGGCGTTGTCTTCTACTGGCCTTGCGCCCTCTTTTAATTTTCTTGTGAAAAGCTCGTGAATGTTTGCAAAGCCTTTGCTTGGAATTTCGGATTCTTCCAGGTTTATTTCGTAGTGCTTTGCGAACCAATGCATCAAAAGCCGGCTCAGTATCGGTATCTTAGCCCTTGAAAACGCCCCAAACGCCCTGCTTACAGCGTTTTTCGGCAAAAGTTTCAGAAAGGAGTAAGCAATGGAATTCACGGATACCCCAATTCTTTTGCCTTCTTCTTCGCTTCCAGCCCATTGGCCTTATCGCCTTTGGCTTCATAAGCCTCGCCCAAATCGTAATAAGTTTCCGCAAGATAAGATTTATTGCCGGATTTTTCTCTTATCTCAATAGACTTTTTAAAATGCTCAATCGCCTTGTCGTAATTTTTTCTGCCTGAATACACATACCCCATGCTGTGTTGCGCGGCGGCATCGTTCGGGTCCAGCTCAATGGACTTTTTGCAATATTCAAGCGCCTTGTCCCATCTCTGTTTTTTTGCGTAATACCATCCCAGATTATTATATATCATAGCGTCATCGGATTTTAATTTAAGGGCTTTTTCATAGAATTCAATCGCTTTGTCGTAATCCTCGACATTCTCATAGGCAGTTCCGATTTTGAGAAGCGCAGACAAATTATCCGGATCCAATTCAATGATTTTTTTCAGATTCTCAAGCAGTTTGGCATGATCATTTTTTTTCTTATAAACCCCTGCCATGCCCTCATACGCCTCTATATAGTCAGCTTTTAAATTAATGGCTGTTTTGTAATACGCAATTGCCATATTATAATTTGAAGTGATATAGTAAGCGTGCCCAAGCCTGCAATACGCAGGGGCGAAATAAGAATCCAATTCAATAGTTTTTTTATAATTCTCAATAGCCGCCTCGTAATCATCGCCTATCATAAAAATGTTTCCCAAGCCGTAATACGCATGCTGGAAACCAGGATCCAGCGCAATGGTTTTTTTATAATATTCAAGCGCTTTGCCGTAATCTTTTTTATCAAAATGAGCATCTCCAAGTTTGTAAAACGCTATTTCATACTCAGGGTTAAACTCAAGAGATTTTTTATAATACTCAATCGCCTTGTCATAATCTTGCTTGTAATGATAAGCTCTTCCTATTTCAAAATACGATGCTATATAATCCACTTTCAAACCGATGTTTTTTTTGTGGGTTTCAATTCCCTTGTCGTAATTTTCGGTGTTAATATAGGCATTCCCAAGAAAATGATACGCTTCTACGTAGTCCGGTTTCAGCGAAATGGCCTTTTCGCAAAATTCAATGGTAGCGGCGTAATCTTTTTGTTGATAAGAAATTTTTCCTATTTCAAAATACGCCGGCGCGAAATCCGGTTTGAATTCCACTGCTTTTTTGTAATAGTCAATAGCTGCGTCGTAGCGTTCATCGTAGTACAAAGAGAGCCCTTTATAGTAGTTTGCCATTGCTATTTCCCCTTTGCCCGCATAAGCTTCTCCTGCCATATCGTATGCCCAGTAATCGTTAGGCTTCAGCTCAATCGCTTTGTTGTAGCATTCAATTGCGTTGTCATAATATCTTTGGCCGCTGTAAGCAATTCCCAAGCGAGTGTATGCGCTTGCCCAGTTGGGATCAAGTTCAAGCGCTTTTTTGTGATATTTAATAGCATTGTCGTAATCTTTCTTGCCGCTGTAAGCTATTCCCATAAAGCTATATGCCGTGGTGTCATTTGGCTTTAGCTCCAAAGCTTTTTTGCAATATTCAATTGCCTTGTCATAATCTTCCGGTTTGTCGGAGTGGGTGTAAGCTATTCCCAAGCGGGTGTAAGCCTCGGCGTAATTCGGTTTTAATTCTACGGCTTTTTTATAAGACACAATAGCGTTTTCCAAATCATCTGCGTAAAAGTAAACATCTCCCATTTCGTAATATGCTTCTGCATAGCCGGGTCTAAGCTCAATGGCTTTTTTGCAATATTCAATTGCTTTTGCGTAATCATTTTTATCTGCATAGGCAATAGCCATGCCATAATGCATTTCCGCGCCATTGGACTCATGCTTGACAGATGCGCAACCGAACAAAAGAAGCAGGGGCAGCAAAACAAAGAGGGATTTATTCATTTTAGTAATATAGTAAACGCTGATTTACTATATTAATCCTCATGGAAAAGTTAAACCTTAAATTTCTTGTTGGCTTGGGCTTGTTTTGCTTATTGGCGGCCATTGTCAATAATTTGCGCGCTCCGGAAGGCAAATCCGTTGAATGGATTGGCGGGCAGAAAGTTCTGGAGAGGCCAAAATAATGAAATACCTGGTACCTAAGCTCTGCATTTTACTCGCCGTTCCACTCTTTGTCATGGGAGTGCTTGAAATAGCTTTCCCGGATATCTTTAGCCTGGCAGATAAATTTGAGGCGTGGAAATACTATTTGCACATAGGAATAGCAGAAACAGTTTTGAGCGCCTTGCTGATTATCCCAGCTTGGAAAATTGACAAAGCCTGGACCGGAAGGGTCTTGGAAATTTTAATAAGAGTTGGCATTGGAGGCATGTTTATCTTTGCTAGCACGGATAAAATAGCCAGCCCAAAGGCTTTTGCCGTTTTAGTCGCGCAATACCGGTTTTTGCCGGAAAACATTGTTAACTTGTGGGCTTTGATTTTGCCCCAGCTTGAGTTTTGGTTCGGGCTTGCCTTGATTGCGTCCCCATTCACAAAGGAATGCACTTTGGCTATTTTGGCAATGTTCTCCTGCTTTATAATAGCCCTTATATGGGCGCTGGCTCTTGAGCTAGACATAGTATGCGGGTGTTTTTCAACAGAAATGGTTTCCGGCGCGCAGTCAAAATCAGAGGCTTGGGTAGCCCTTATTCGCGATTTGGTGTTGCTGGGGCCAACAATTTGGCTTTTAACAAGGAAAAATAAATGGATATGGCAAAAAAATTAGTATATTTACCCATAGTTATAGTATAGGAGATCCTTTATGCTAAGATTACTATTATTGCTTGCGGCATTCACTATGGTTTCGTGTGCTTCCGGTAAAGGAGTCACTCGCGACCCGGAAAAGGTTAACGAGACAATGGTGGAGTTTGTCAATAAGTCAAAAGCCGGCTTTTGGAAAGAAGCCATGGAGCATATAACCCCGGACGAACGTGCCGAAATGATGGAAGGCAGCCAAGTCAGGCAGGAATACAAGGATGCCGTAAACCGCATCGCTGTTCGCTTGTCCACCATAAAAAGCATGAATCTGAGCTTGGATGGCAAAGGCCGCCTTGTTGGCGTTTTGGATGCCTTGGATGAATCCAACGAAAGGTTCCGTGCCTCCGAAGAGAAGGTAGCGGTTGACCCCAGCAAGCTGGTGGATCTTTCGGCTAAGCGGCAGAAAGCTGAGGAAGAGGCAAAGAAAAAACAGCAGGAAAATCCGACGGAACCTGAAAAAAGCGAATGGGACATTTATTACGGCGATACCAAGGAAAAAGCCGACTAGCCAAGGTCTTCTTTGGCTTTTGCCACTGCTTCCATCAAGGCTTTTCTTTCGGTGCACCAAAAATCGAACAACAGCGCGAAAGCGAGGCCTAAAAATATTCCACCTACGGCCCCTAGGGCCCAAATGATTTTTGGCCGGGGCTTTGAATAACCCAAAGCTCTGCGTGGAGATTCAATAACATCCAAAAGAGGCATGTCTTTCGCTTCTTCTATTTTCGCAAGCTCGTATTGCTTCTGAAGCTGCAACGCCAATTCTTGATTTATTGTCACATCCCTCAGCAGGCGGCTCTCCTGAAGCTGTATTGAAGGATCGTTCCATGAGCGGTTTTGCTGTTTGAAACGCAGCAATATTTCTTCTGATCTTCTTAAATCGCTTTTTATTTCTGCAAGGCGCTCCTCTATGAATTTGCGATTTTCCGATGCCTTAAAACGCATCTTGTGGAGCAAGGTATTGTTCAATTCTTCAAATACAGCCACGTTAAAATCATAAGAAAGCTTTGGATCTTCAAACTGGGTTATTAAAGATATTATTCCCGTTTTTTTATCCTGTTCGTATTTAATGTACTTGTATTTGAGCATCTTGTAGATTATGCTTGCCTGCAGAATTTTTTCCCTGTTGTCTGCGGCGGAATCTATTTTTATTTGCCAAAATTCCTCCAGCGTGATGGGTGTTAAAGTGTCTGATGTTTTGCTGGTGTCTGCTATCAGCCACTGCCTGTCTGTGAATTGAGAAAGAAAATCCGATGATTTTATTATGTCTTCCATGTATGCCGAGCCGTCATCCGAGCCTCCGCTCATGGATATGCCGGCAAGCGCGGCAAGCGCAGATATGCCTCCGCCCTGTTTTGCGGAAGATTGGTAAACGAATCTAATGTTAGTTTGGTAAAATTTGTCCGCAAGCTTTGCGTAGACATATGCCCCGGCAAAAGACAGAACCGCAATCAAAACAGCAAGTATTTTGTGCCTTAAAATCCTTGCTATTAAGCGAGACAGGTCTATGTCTTTTACGTTGTTTCCCAAAAGCTATCTCTTGGAGAACTGGAAGTGCTTGCGGGCCTTTTTGCGACCGTATTTTTTGCGCTCAACAACACGGGCGTCGCGAGTCAGCAGGTTTGCGTGGCGAAGAGCGGGTTTAACCTCAGCGCTTTGCTCAACCAGAGCGCGCGCTATTCCAAGACGAGTCGCACCCATTTGACCGGCAATGCCGCCGCCGGTGGCATTGACTATAACGTCCCATTTTTCGGCGTTGCCCAGAACGGAAAACGGAAGGTTTGCCACCATGTTTTGCACTTCGGAATGAAAATAATCTTTGAAATCCCGGCCATTAACGGTACGCTTGCCGGAACCTTCTTTGAGAATTACGCTTGCCACAGCGCTTTTGCGGCGGCCTGTGCCACGGTAAATTTTCTGTTGTTGCGCAGCTTTTTCTTTGACTGGAGCTTTAGTTGCCATAATACCCTCTTTTTAGATAGCCACCGGTTCAAGGTTTTTATCGGTTTCTTTGTGTTCTGCGCCGGCATACACTTTTAATTTTCTGAATATTGTGTGCCCAAGCGAGCCGTGCGGGAGCATTCCCCAAACTGCATGCTCAACTGGAAATTCCGGTTTGCGGCTTAAATATTGCTTGAATGATATCCAGCGTTCACCGCCTATAAAGCCGGTATGGTGAAAATACTGCTTGGTTTCTGCTTTTTTGCCTGTCAGGGCCACTTTTCCGGCGTTGATAACAACGACAAAATCGCCAACGTCCGTGTTAGGGGCGTAAACCGGCTTGTGCTTGCCCATTAGCAAATAGGCAGCTTTGCTGGCAACACGGCCCAGGGGCTTGCCTTCGGCATCTATAATTTTCCATTTGCGCTCTACGGCGTTTGGATTCACAACAAGAGTTTTCATATATCCTCGAAATATGCTGGACGTACAAATTTAGTAATTTCAGCGGGTTTTGTCAAGGGAAAATAGCAAAAATGGCGATTTTTTGACAAAAATTGCTATCTAAACCATGATATTTTATTTTTTTGCTCCCTTCAGCAACGCAAACACCCTCTCCACAACGGTATCTGCCAATTCTTCCAGCGTTGCGGGGTGCTTGTAGAAATGGGGGCAGGCTGGGATTATGGTTGCGCCGGCTCGTTTAAGCTTTAGCATATTTTCCAAGTGAATTTCACTTAAAGGCATTTCCCTGGGCACAAGCACCAAAGGACGATTCTCTTTCAAACACACGTCCGCAGCTCTTATCAGCAGATTGTCGCTTGTGCCGGCGGCTATGCGGCCAAGGGTTCCCATTGAGCAGGGCAAAATAGCCATGCCAAGATAATCCGAGCTTCCTGTGGCAGGCGGTGCGAAAAAATCATCTATTTTGTGGATTTTTGCGCAGTTTCGCAAAATATCCTCGCAACCCTCGTGCTTAAGCACCGCTTCGCCGTTTTTTGAAACAATAAGCTCTGCGGCAAAGCCACGTTCCTCTGCATAGCGCAAAAAACGCTTTGCGTACAATGCGCCGGACGCTCCGGTAATTCCAAGCAATATGCTCACGTTTTCTCCAATATTACAATGTGGGCCAAGCCGCCATCCAGCGCTTTTATGCAACGCAGGGTGAAACCTGCGCTTTTGGCTTTTTCGGCATATTCTTTGGGAGTTATAAAATTCAGAATGGAGAGCACCAAATAGCGGTATGCGTTGCGTTTGCTGAATAGCATTCCGGCAAAGGGAATTGCAAGCGGCGCAATGGTTTTGTAAAATAATTTTGCGATAGTTTTTTCGGGTTTAAAAAATTCGAGAGTGGCAAAGTGCCCGCCCTTTTTCAAAACTCTAAAAGCCTCGCTGAAAGCCAAGTCTAAGTTCAAAATATTCCGCATTCCAAAGCCGTTTAAAATAATATCAACCGAGTTATCCGCAACAGGAGTTTGCGTTGCATCCATTTGCACAACGTATGGGCAACCCACTGTGGTTGCCCCAGTTTTTTTCATAGCAACATCCAGCATTTTGCCGGAAAAATCGCCAACAATAATCTTGTTATTATTATAAATTTTATTATATGTGACGGCAAAATCACCGGTTCCGCCGCATAAGTCCAGCACAACAGCGTTTTCTTTTGGCGGCAGCCTTTTGCAGCAGGTTTTGCGCCACGAAATGTCACGGCTCGCAGACATAAGATGGTTGAGCAAATCGTAGCGTTTGTGGATTTTATCGAACATTTCCCGGATATGAGACATTAATACGCACTCCCCAAGGCTTCAAGCACTTCGTTCGCCGTTAAAAGTTCCGAGAGCAAAACCGGTTTGCGGCTAGAGGTCAGCAACAGATCGAATGGAACTCCGCTGCGACCGTATTTTGCAAAAAGTTTCGCTGCTTCGTCATTTGGAACGGTGTAATTCGCTCGCATTTTAACCACCGGAATTTCAGCAAAAGCCTTTATAATTTCTTCGCTTTCAAACACCGCCGCTTCATTCATTTTGCAGGTTATGCACCAGTCCGCAGCTCCGTTCACCCAAACGGCAATTCCCTCGTTCTGCAAGCTATCCAGCTTTGCGCTTGAAAAGGAAACCCACTCGCCGTCCGTTTCGCTTTGCTCAACGGAGCGCTCGCTTGGGAATGTCCATACGCATATCGCAACAAAAACAAGCCACAGAATAGCAAAACGCCACCAGGGTTTTCCCGGTTTCGCAATCAAGCCGCAGAGCCATGCGAAAAACGCTGCCAGGCACAAAAGCAAGCCGAGCTTCAGTGTGGCCATTGCTCCCGCTTGCTTGCCGAAAACCCAAA
>WQTK01000218.1 GCA_009786285.1 Candidatus Fibrimonadales bacterium
CTATCTGCCAAGCACCAGCAGGCTCGGTTGTCTCTGTCTCTAGGCTGCCCCACAGAGCCTACATTTGCCAAAACTTTTTCATTTTTCTTTGGGCGGTAAAGAGGGCCGTCGGAAATCACGGGAATTTCCTCATAAGGGCCTTTGCTGTCTATTGCAACCATAACAGGGCTGTGAGTGTGCCCTATAAAACAGCTTTGAGTTTCAAAATAAGCAAAAGAATCCAATGCCCCTTCCAAATCCGCTATGTAATGCCAGTCCGTTGGAGCTGCCGGAGAAGAATGCACAAAAGTGAAACTCCCTTCTTTTACCATGTATGGCAGAGAATTCAAATATTCTTTCGTTTCATCGTTTATGTGCGCCCATGTCCATTCCATAGCCGCTTTCGCATACATGTTGAAATCGGAATAGGCTTCCCGTTTTAAAGCTACGCTATCGTGGTTTCCCAAAAGGCACAAATCGCTGTGCTTTTTCACAAGAGCGGCGCACTCGTTGGGATTCACTCCATAGCCAACAATATCGCCAAGGCAAATGCGCTTATCAACCTTGCGCGATTCCATGGAACGCAACACCGCTTCAAGCGCTTGCAAATTGCCGTGAATATCAGAAAATATCCCGTACAGCATATTTCTCCAATAATTTTTCAATATACTTTCCCATCATATCCACTTCTACGTTCACTAGGCTGCTGGGCTGCCAGCAACTTATGTTTGTAACTCTTATTGTTTCGGGAATGACAGCTACTCTGATTATATTTTTTTCAGGAACTTCCGCGACTGTGAAGCTTATTCCATTCAAAGCGATTGAGCCTCTGTGTATAATGTATTTGGAAAGATTTTCAGGAATTTCCAAGTCTATTTCCAAGCCTGTTTCTCTTTTAACAACCTGCTTCACGGTTGCCGCGCTGTCTATGTGTCCCATTACAAAATGGCCGCCCATAAGGGAGTCCGGGCGGCAAGGAAGTTCCAGGTTAACCAAGCCTCCGACTGTGGCTCGGCAAAAAGAAGTGTTGATTACCGTTTGGTTTATCAGGGTAAAAACCGCTTCGCTTGCAGAGCAGCTTTCTATGGTTAAGCAAACGCCGTCGTTTGCAACGCTATCGCCTTTTTTGCTGCTTGCAAAATAATTCTCCGCAAAAATTTTCATTTGCAGGGCATCGCCGAGCTTGTTCAGTTCAGCTATTTTTCCGCAAGTTTGAACTATGCCAGTAAACATTATACTCCCTTTTTCAGCTTTTAGAGGGAATATAGAAAACGCTATTAACTCCTCTAGGCTAGTGGTCAGTGGCTAGTGGTTTTGCTAGCCACTACCATCAGCTATTTTTTATTAACAACGTCATGATATTTTCTAAGTTACCGCTTAATGGCAAGTTTTTACAAGTTACGACGGTCAAGGTTTAAGTCAATGGGCGATTTAAATCAAGGGAGGGGCATGGTAGAAATACCTGCCTCTTTTTTATTTGCCAGATTTAACAACTCAAAAGGAGGTTTTTATGCGTAAACTAATGTTTACAGTTGCAATTCTCTTGTCTTTTGTTTCTCTTATCTGGGGGCAAAACGTACAAGTTACAATTCAATCCCCAGACACCGTGACTGCAGGTACTTCTGCGCAGTTTACGGCTACTGTGATGGGTAATGGTAATCTGGTTCCAAATGCGCCGCTTGCTTGGTCTGTTTCCGGGCAGCGAAGTTCGAACACGGTTATTGATACCGCTAATGGTATTTTGACTATTACGGTTGCCAAAGACGAAACGGCAACTGAACTGCTTGTGACTTTAACGGCCATTCCTGCCGTAACTATCGGCCAAGTCACAGAACAAAAAACTGTGAAAATAGTTGGAGGAGTTAGCGGCGGCGGGTCTAATATTGAGATTCAAATACCGCCTGAAGTTCAAAAGGGCGCTACAGTGCAGCTTACGGCAATCGTTGACGGCCTTCTGATTTCTGCGTTTGACTGGTATGTTTCCGGCAACAACAGCCAAAACACAATGGTTCAAATGGGTACACTCTATGTTGGTGCGGACGAAACGGCAGAGGTGCTGACTATAAAAGCTGTCTTTAAACAGGATGGTAGCGAGGCTATAACCACTATAAATGTAGCCGGGAATGGCGGTACTCCGCAGTTCGTCCCGGTTACGGGCATAACCTTGAATATTCCGGCACCGTCGGGTGTGTACCAAGTGGATCAAGGATATGAAGTTAGTTTGAGCTCCGCAACAGTGCAGCCATCAGACGCAACAAACAAGCAAATTATATGGAATGTGACCGGAGCCACCAGAACTTCCGACAACAGGGTTCAATTTAACCAGACTGGCACCGCTGTAATCACCGCTACTGTAACAAACGGCTTGACCGAAACTTCCAATTATACACAAACATGGAATGTTACTGTAACAGGAAACGTCGTTTCTCCGGTTACTGCTGAAATTCTATCTCCGGGCACAGTTCAGGCAGGTAGCACGGCACAATTTTCGGCTAATGTGATGGTTAACGGCAATCTGTTTTCAGGTGCGCAGCTTACTTGGTCCGTTTCCGGCCAAAATAGCCCGAACACAACGATTAATTCCAGCAGCGGTACTCTTACGGTTGCCGCAGACGAAACGGCAACTGCTCTGCTTGTGAGCGTAACAGCCATGACAGCTAGTGCCAGCGGCACAGACCAAAAAACAGTGCAGATAATCGGTGGCGGTGCACCGCAATTTGTTCCGGTTACGGGCATAACCATGAATATTCCGGCACCGTCGGGTGTGTACCAAGTGGATCAAGGATATGAAGTTAGTTTGAGTTCCGCAACAGTGCAGCCATCAGACGCAACAAATACGCAAATTACGTGGAATGTGACCGGAGCTACCAGAACCTCTGACAACAGAGTTCAATTTAACCAGACTGGCACCGCTGTAATCACCGCTACTGTAACAAACGGCTTGACTGAAACTTCCAACTATACGCAAACTTGGCAAGTAACTGTAACGCAACCTGTAGTTTCGCCACTTACCGTTACAATCCAATCTTCCGACTCAATTGTTGTAGGTAGTTCTGCGCAATTTGCGGCTACTGTGATGCTTAACGGCAATCAGATTTCAGGTGCGCAGCTTACTTGGTCCGTTTCCGGACAGCAAAGCCCGAATACAAATATTAATTCCAACAATGGCCTTTTTACGGTTGCCGCAGACGAAACAGCAGACTTTTTGATTGTTAGCGTAATGGCAGTTACTTCCACCTATGCTAGTGACATAACCAAGAAAACAATTAAAGTCGTCAGCGGCGGCACTCCGCAATTTGTTCCGGTTACGGGCATAACCTTGAATATTCCGGCTGCTGCACTGAATGTGTACCAAGTGGAACAAGGATATGAAGTTAGCTTGAGCTCCGCAACAGTGCAGCCATCAGACGCAACAAACAAGCAAATTACATGGAATGTGACCGGAGCTACCAGAACCTCAGACAACAGAGTTCAGTTTGACAAAGTTGGCACTGCCACAATCACCGCTACTATAACAAACGGATTAAGCGCAACTTCCAACTATACGCAAACTTGGCAGGTAACAGTATCGCCACCTGTTGTTACACCGGAATTCGTCAAAGTTGACAGCATAAAAGCGTTCTTCCCGAAATTCGCAACAGTCGGCGATGCATTCTTCTTGGGCAACGAAATGGTTATGCCTGCAACCGCAACCAACCGCAGCATAGAATGGAGCGTTGAAGGAGCAGATTTCTCAAGCCTCGTCACATTCAGCAAAGCCGGTACCATAACAATCACTGCCACCATAAAAAACGGCTTGACCGCAACTACTAACTATGTACAAACATGGACAGTCTTTGTCTCTCTCCCTGTGCAATACACTCTGACCATAAACGTTGGAGCAACTGCGCAAACAATGGAATTCAGCGCATATGACACCGTTTCCATAAAAGCAAACGCAGCACCAGCATCGCAAGAATTTGAACGCTGGAAAGTGACTTCAAAAAATAAACCGGTAATATTGGATAGCGCAGACCTGTTCAACGAAACTCTTAAATTTCTAATGCCAAAAATGGACTTGGAAGTCACTCCAATGTACAAACAAATTGCTAAACCGATAGAATACGTTCTCACCGTCGGCGGCGGAACCGGAGCAAATAGTTATGCCAAAAACGCAGCAGTCTCTGTTAACGCCACTATTCCGGAAGGCTATGTGTTCGGCTATTGGGATATATTCCCTGCAGGCGTGCTAAATGTGGACCACCAAAACCCATCGCTGTCTTTCGCAATGCCAGAAACAGATTTGGCAATAAGAGCCATTCTCTCAAAAGCGCAAACTGCCGGCACAAAGACAATAGAAATCGCAAGCATTGTGGAACAAGCAAATGTAAGCGGCTGGGTTAGCACAACAACAGGCAACTCCGAGATAAACGCTGCAGCCACCGAAAACGGCATAACAATAACCGCCAGTGTATCCAAAGACGGCTTTGCCGCAATAAACAGCGATGTTTCCCCAAACGCAAGCCAAAACGACAGCATAGTGGTTGATTACACATCAAGCAGCGAATGGCGTTTGTACCTGGACATTCCGGGAGTTTCATACGCAGAGGGTTATTTTGTGACCCTGCCAGCAACATCCGCGCAATCTGCGGCTCGCTTTGCTTTGGCAAAAAAGCTATCGACCGGAGCTTTAAGCTTTTCCATTGAAGATTTCAAAAACGAGCTTGGCCAGTCCATAAGCACAAAAGAAGCAGAAATGGTAGTTGGCATGAGCTTTGCCCCGGCAACGAATGGCGCAGAAGCAGAAGCTTCCATAACCATAGCGAGCTTGGACGTTTATATGACCGGAGACGGAATTGTCGCGCCTGTTTTTGCTGCAGTTCCAAAGGCAAGTTTTACAGCAAGCCCTGTTCCGGGCGGCATTGTGTTTGGAAAGGCGCCGCAGAATGCAAAAGTTGGCGTTTACAATGCCAAGGGCAAGGTTCTTTATTACGGCGTAGCTTCCGATGGACTCCGCATAGACGTTGCGCCGGGAGCATACATAGTTCGCATAAAAGCACCGGGCATAAGTTCAAGCAGAGTGGTGAATGTGAAGTAATTTTTCTACATTCCAATCGTGACCTTTTGCCGTGCCTTAAAGACCATTATTTTGTTGCCTCTTGGCATTCTCGCTCTTGAAATTCAGCGCGATTTGCCAAGCGAATTTGTTTTCACAGACAGTGTTGCTGCAATAACAACGCTGCCTTGTAAAGACGGAATCCTTTTTATGCCGGATAAATCGTCCTATTTCGGAGACGCTGAGGCTCCCGGCATTCCCTTCAGAACATATATAATAGCCTTGCCCGGCGCATCCCTGCCAAGCGTTAATGTGGAAAACCTAAAAACGGATAAACTGAGCGGGCAACCTTGCGGCGCAGAGCAAAATTCAAATTCGCTGAAAATAGGCAAACCCTATTTAAAAGACAATTTGTGGAAAGTTAAAATTGACGTTCCTCTCCTCTATTCAAATGGGAATTCATGGACCCTGAGAAGACATTTCAGAATTAAAATGAGTTTTGGCGAAAACGCAAAAGGATACCCGATTGGCAAAAGAGCTTTGGCATCTGTTGAAAATAAAAACGCAGCGGCAAAATTCGGAGCGGCACAAACAAAACAGCATATCGCAAAGAAAAGCTCTGCGGCAGGCGTTGACTGGCTGCTGAGAATTGGAATTGGCAGCACGGACTTGTCTGTGACGGCAGATGGAATGTATGCGCTTTCTTTTGACGATTTAAGAAAAACAATGCGTGCCGCCGGCAGGGAAAACGAGATAGACGGAATAACAAACTCAAAGTTAAGGCTTTTTAGCGCATCGCCAGACACTTTGCCGGAATATATAGACAAAGAAATATTTCCTAACGCGCAGGAAATTCCAATTCAGGTAAAAGATAAAAATAACAACGGGATTTTTGACAGCGGAGACTCGATAGCGTTTTTTGGCTATGGTACGGCGATTTGGAAAAAAAGCAATTCTTCAAGCGGAATGGATTATTACTTTTCAAATTCACCCTACAGTTTTTACCAGCATTTTTATTTAGGCGCAGGCGGAACAGGGAAAAAACTGGATAGCATCGCAAAAAGCATAAACTTGGCAAAAAACATAGCTTGGAAAAAATACGCTCGCTCCGAAAAGGACTTGATTTTGCGCGACAACTATTTTGGCGACCATGCCATAGAAGAGAACACCGGCAAGGAATGGTTCTGGGCATGGGGAGTGAAAGGCGAAAGAATAGCCATCAATCAAAATGAATTTCAAAACAGCGTTAGGAACATAAACGGATTGCAAGGAGACTCCATATACATAGGCGTTTCATTTTTTCCCAAGCGTTCTTTCAGCTATAGCCCCGGCACTTCTGCCGAGCCTTTAAAAAATAAAATGAGAGGCGTAAATTTTGATTTTTATTTTCAAAACAAAAAATTGAATATAACAGATACTATTTTCGGAGGAGGCACCGGAACATTTGTTTTTGCGACTGCGAACGCAAGCGCAAATAATTCATACAAAGTGGAAATTCTAAGTTTGGAAAACGGGCAAAACGATAGATTTGACGGATTGTCCATAGCCTACAATTACAATGCCATGCAAAGCGCAGGCGATGAATGGCTGTTTCCGGGAACAGAAACCGGAGCGATAAAAATACCCCTGCCTGCGAATATGGAACTTATAAAAACTGAAAATTTTATTCCGGTGGAAATTTTAAACGGAGAAAATGACACAATATCTGGCGAAGCAGACACAAGATATTTTTTGCATAAAAAAGGCAGCTACAAAACTCCGGCCTTTGTTGAAGCGATTCCCGCTGCAATAAACTCAGTATCAAATCCGCTGGAAATTCCAGCCCAAACACAGTATTTGATTTTGACTTCGGAAATTTTGCAAAACAGCGCTATTAAGCTAAAGCAATTCAGGGAAAGCGGAGCGGCTCCGAAACAATTTAATACCTCGGTTGTTTTGGTAGAAGAAATTTACAGAAATCACGGCGCGCAAGCCTCTCCGGTTGCGATTAGAGATTATATAAGGTATGCAAAAAGCCGCTGCAAGGATTTGCAATATGTTTTGCTCGCCGGCAGCGGAAATTATGATTACAGAAAAATCCGGTCAACAAGCTCCAAAAGCAATTTAATTCCGCCTTACGAAGCAGAAGATACGTCATCTGATGATTTTTTCGCTATTTTAGATTCGGGTGAGGCTATTAGATTCAAGGAGTATGAGCTGGCTTTGGCTGTTGGCCGCCTTCCAGTTTCAAACGCAGCAGAACTTGAAAATTACATTCAAAAAGCAAAAGACTATGAAAATGTTTCTTCAATGGACAATGGAACTTGGAGAAACACCATTATATTCGGCGCAGATGATGATTTGCAAGGAACTATCAATGACGGGATTGTGCATACCGAACAAATGGCAAATACCATCAACAACACAGATTCTGTTTCGCAAAGTCTGGGTTTTGCGATTAACTGGCGAATAATTTCCCTGCTGCAATATGGCAAAGACGGCAACAATAAAAAACCTGACGCATCCAGGGAATTGCTGCTGCGTTTAAATCAGGGCGCTCTTTTTACCCTTTATTACGGGCATGGAAACGCTGTGATGTGGGCAGACGAAGATTTGCTCAATACCTCATCTTTGAACAGCATTTCAAATGCGGGAAAATACACGATTTTAGGTTCTTTTTCATGCCTTGTGGCACGCTTTGACGATGCCGCTGTCACAAGTCTCTCAGAAATATTTGTAAATGCCAAATCCAAAGGAGCCATAGCTTCAATAGGTTCTCTCAGGGAGAGCTATGCTTCTCTAAATGAAGCATTGGCAAAGAAAGTTTTAAGCAACGCCATTGGTCCAGACATTCTTTTAGGAGATGCTATTTTAAAAGCAAAACGGAACACGTCAATTTCTTTCAGCCCAAATCGATACAATAATGAAAAATACGTACTTTTGGGAGAACCGGTTTTGAGCATGCCAAAACAAAATATTAAGATAAATTTGGACAACGCTCCTGATACAATCCAAGCGTTGCAAAAACTGAAAATCTCCGGCACAGCTTCCGTGCAAAGCGGAATTGTTCGCATGCAAGTTTTGGAAGGGGAAAAGCAGCGAACGCTTTTGCATAATAAAGGAAGCGATATAGTTTCCATACCTATAAAACAGGAGGGCAGCCCTATCTATAGCGAGGAACTGCAAATAAAAGACGGCAAATTTTCAACGGAATTCATCACCCCTCGCAAACTTTCGCTTGGAGACACCTCTGCGCAAATAAAGCTTTGGAGCTATAAACCGGGCTCCGCCGAAATAGGGAGAAGCATAATACGTGGCATTGCGCTATTTGGAACCTCGCCTTACGCAGATTCAATTCAAGACAACACCTCGCCTACCATAAATATTTATCCGTGCATGCGTTCCGGAATTGCCGCGCCTTATGCGGAAAATGCGCAAATCAGCTTGGAAATTCCGGCTTGCCTGGACGTTGTAATAGAAGATTCCACCGGCATAGATTACAGGGAAGAGGCCGGCGAAGGCGTTTCTTTTGAGGTAAGCCCGGTTGCTCCTTCTTGGCATCCCTGGTCTTTTTCCGAACAAACAGGAAAACGTGCGGTTGCAAGGATGAACTTCGGAACTTCATATGATCCGGGCGAATATGTTTTCAGAGTTAACGCTCAGGATATTTTGGGCAATATAACGTTTCGTTCTCTGAGAGTGTTGCTCAACTCGGATATCAAAGAGGGTTTGGCAGATGTTTTCAATGCGCCGAATCCGATGAAAAAGAGCGGAACGGTTTTTTATTTCAAAGATTTATCCGGCGAGAGGCAGGGTAGTGTTAGAATAAAAATTTTTGACCAGAACGGCAAGCTTGTCAAAATCATAAACAATGCGATTTCCGGAGTT
>WQTK01000219.1 GCA_009786285.1 Candidatus Fibrimonadales bacterium
TTATTCCAAGCAAGAGATCAAATACAGAGTATCCGGCTACAACAAAGACAAGAGAGAAGTTAGCGAAGCGGAAAAGCAATCCATTAGATGGGCTGTGAATGTTGACGGAAAGATAACCGAGCTTGCCGGCAAGCGAGGCGAAGAGATTGTTCTTGACATGCCTGATGAGTGGGCCGGCAAGGCAATACGAGTGATGGCGTGTTTTCACAGCTTTAAACAGGATGTGAGCCAAGAGGTTAAAGTAGGCCCACTTTCGGACAAGATTTTGATACGAATGGCTGGAGGCGCAAGCAAGGCGTCTCCCGGGCAGGAAGTGGAATACAAAGTTACACGATATAACGTAGACAGTGTAATCCCTGAATTCGGGAAACTCATAAAATGGGCGGTTAAAGTTGACGGGAAGCAGGAAGAGCAGGCGTGCAATGGCGAGACTGTGACAATCAAGATGAAGGACAGCTGGCTTGGGAAAGAGATAGTTGTCATGCCTTACCTGAATGCGCCAACGGAGAATGTGTCGGTGAGGACGATGGTGGGAACTCAAAGCACATTGTCAATTGTTGAAATAAAAGGCGTAGACAAAACATATCCTAGGCAAAGAATAACATATAAAGTAACCAAATACAATAAAGAAGAATATGAAATGAACGAAGAAGATATAGAGCAAATAAAAAAAATCAAATGGGCTGTAAGAGCAGGCAACAATATAAAAAACCTAGAAGATAACGAAGGAAATGAATTTATCGGGGAAAGGATTTTTCTTGACATAAACAAGGAATTGGAAGGCTGTTATATATTTGTAATGGCATATATTGAAAATACAGAGAAAGCGAGCTTCAAGACAGAGATACTCCGTGATTCTTTTAGCGGTACATTGATTAGGGGCGTGGAAGGCGAAGACGAAGCTTTTATAGGGCAAACAAAAACATACAAGGTGCTAAACAGCAATAAAGATGGCGAAGCAGGCGAAGTGAGCGATGGCAGCGATGTAAAATGGGCAATAAAAGTAGGCAAAAATGGCAATATGGACAAAAGCGAACTAGAAAATATGAGAGGAGAAAAAATCATTTATATTAAAATGAAGCCTGAGTGGGCCGGCAAGGAAATTATTATAATGCCTTATTTGAATTCGCCAACTGAAATCGTGTCTGTAAAAACGGAAGTTATGGGAGGCAATCTTCGTGCGAAACTTGGAGAAACGCATTACAAGGCAGTAAAAGCAATTTTTGAAAAAACTCCCAATTCAGCGGCAATATTCAGAAAATTTGAAAATGAACTGTTTGTGAAAAAAATAAACACGCCAGTGAAAGATGTTGAGTATGATGACATTAACAAGGAGCTTAACTTGAATATTGAAGCAGATAAAGCTGGCATTGATGAAGAACTTAAACCATATGAACGCACAATTCACGAAATATGGCATCATATTGACCATTTGGCCGGAGGACCAGATTCTAAAACTTTTTTTTCTCAATCTTATAAGGATGAATTAGCTAAAGCAGCCAAAATAGATTTTTTGAATAAAGTGGAAATTAATATTAATGCAATTAATAATGATAACGCAACACAAGAGGATTATGATAAAATCGCCGAGTTAGTTGGTGAAGAAGCGTATTTTTTGTCTTATAAGGATATTATTGCAGCAATAACAAATGGAGCTGTAGATTATCAGACGCATCCTAAAAGCTATTGGAATGATCAGACTATACCAGCAGAAATTTTCGCTAATATTGCGGCAGCAAAAATAGCTAACGATGAAGCTTTTATAGTAATTAAAAACAAATTGCCAAAAATTATAGAAGTTTATAATAAAATGCTCAATGATATGCGAGAATCTAATTCAAGTGAGGCTGTATAGAGCTATGAAATTGTTGCTAATCTTGCTTATTCTGTGGTCGCTGTGCTTTCCTAAGGAAGATGCGAAAAAAAATTCAGCTTCTGATAGCGAAATGCTTTCAGGACTTACGGGCGGTTCTTATAAATCGCGGCCAGCGGTAAAATCTATAAAGGATAGATTTCCTGAAACTGTATTTGAAATACAAGAGGCGACAGGCTCTTACTCAAAGGAAGAAGTTAAAGCTGTTATAGATAACGGCATGCTGGGCCTAAGAAGCATTTACTACAAACATTTGGCAAAAGGCCCGGATTTTGACGGCAGTGTTTTGCTCAAATTCACAATCGCTAAAAATGGCGAAATAGCTGAAGTTAATGTAGTGCATAGCTCAACAGGAAATGTAGAATTTGATGAAGCTGTTAAGAATAGAATAGCCTCTTGGAAATGGAACGCTAAAAATGGCAATACTTCGGTAGCAATTCTCATTAAATTCACAGTGCTTCTTCGGACGCATTCTTCAGGACGAATATCACTTCTTATAAGTGGAATGCGGTCATTCAAAGATATTTATCCGACTTTAATATCCCAGACGCCAGGATTAAGTGGCAGCATACGAAATAGACGTTTAAGGCTAGAACCTGATTTAAATGGCGATATTATTTTAATCTTCAAATTTGAAGTTGACAAAAATGGCGAAGTAACTAACATTGATATAGTTGTCAACACGGCAGAATATTTCGAATTTGATGAAGTTATTAGGAGCAACGTAGCCAAGTGGAAATTTAAACCTATTGAAAATGGAAATACCACGGTTTCAGCTTTTTATGTATTTGATAAACCAAAACCCAAATAAAGCCATGCCATATTATTTTTGCAAAGAAGTCAAGTTAAATGAGAGCCAAGAGACCAAAGCAGGCCCGCTTTCGGACAAGATTTTGATACGAATGGCTGGAGGTTTGTAGTGGAAGCTTTTAATAGTGCATTTAAAAAAAATGGTTTCTTATTTCTACTTCTTGTTTGCTTTGGATGCGATAACAAAGGATTGATGATTGAGCCAATAGGCCGTGACCGTGGTGGCGATGGTATTTATTACATGCTAGACATTGAAGACCCGTATTGTTTTGAGCGTCAATATTACACTTTGTCAAACTATGAAGACATTGCTCCTGACTCTTTATATGAGATATTAAATAAGTATGTCAATTCAAGACATTCCTATGAGGAAGTTGCAGAGAATATAAAACATCATCCGGCTTGTGATTTTACTGCGCATTTTTATGAAAAGTCATTATTTGTAAATTATAAAAAATATCTCTCAGATGCAATAATGAGTGAAATGGGCAGCATATATGAATATCGTCATAAACTAGTTGCGGTAATATATACTTCTGGAAGAGATGATAATAATCCTATTTTTCATACGGTAGTGTATAATAATGACAATAGGGATTCGATAATGCTGATAAAAATAGATACGGTGATGATAAAATGAAGGCGGAAGAGCAGGTGTGCAAGGGCGAGATTGTGACAATCAAGATGAAGGACAGCTGGCTTGGGAAAGACTTACAGTTAATAAATTATATAAAAAAGAATTGGAGCTATCAAAGGCATCTAATGGAATTGATATAAAATGAAGAAAGTTATTTTGGCAATATTATTTGCAGTTATAACAATAGTTTTAATTTACTATATGATGACTTTTAGTATTGGACTTAGTTATTTTATTGTGTATAAATATGTAAACCCGGGGCGTTTTGCTGATTTTAACAGAGAAGTAAGATTATATTTAGAATTCATATTGCCTTATATTTTACTATCTACTAATCTTATACTTTTATGGATAAAAAATAAAAAAATAAACCGAGTTGCAGTAATTCTTATATATTTTATATTTATTTTTTGGTTTTGGGGTAAATCTTTATTATCATGCTGGCCATATCGTGGCATACCGGCATTTTGCATTGTCTCATTTTTTTATTTATTGGATATATTAATAATTAGGTTTATTGTAAAAAGATTATTACAAAGAATAGCATTGTAGGTTTAGAGAGATGAGATTTTTTTTAATATTAGTATCGCTCCTTTTTATGTGCTGCGGCACAGAGAAAATGGAGAAAAAAGTTTTAAATTTATGCAAGCCCGGCATAGATTCTTTGTTGCAGCATTCATGGCAGTCTTCTAATAAAATGAAAGAAGAGATTTTAGGCAAATTCGCAGCTGAAAAAGATGTTTCCTGAAGAGTTTATGGGAGAAGGATATGTTGACGGACATTGTTTAGACTCCGAAAGAGCTTTGATGTTGTATCAAGATAGATGGTTTATGGTGTTAGAATATGGGAATTTTAACAAAGGTTATTATGTGGTTGACAGTGTAGTACTGCCTCATTTTGACTTTGAAGTATTTGAAAATCGCCAGCAAATTGTATTGCAAAATTTAAATTGGCATTCCGATGATCCTTATCTTGAATATTTGAAAACTCCTGACAGGTCTGTATCATTCATGTCAATTTGCCCTTATAAAGATAAAATATTTGGGATTAAATATGGTAGAGTAATAGTTATGGATACTCAAAAAAAAAGTTATGAAAATTTAGTTCGTTACAAATTATTTAAACCTGTTTCTAATAAGCATATTCCTGATTGGGGAGGGGGAGAAAAGAGAGGACAACCAATGAATTTAACTTTAATAAGAATGAAGAATGATACCATTGTTTTATCTCGCAAACAACCAAAAGAAGGTTTTATGGATACTATTTTGCTAACTCCTGATGGCGAACATTTTGTTCCTAAGATAAGTGATAGTTTGTGTCTAAGCATTGAACTTAAAAGCGGAGAACAGGAGTATGCTGCCGATAAGGAAAAATGCTTTGGCCGCTGGTAATAGAATGCCATACCCTTTGGCTGGCGTATTGACATGCCTATACTACAGGCTCTAAACTCGCTAGGCAAAGCAGAAAATTTAATCAAATTTGGGCGTTTGCCCCTCTAGCTACGCAATGAAGCTCGAATTATTGTTAAAAGTTTTCTATATTATGCCCAGACTTAGTAGCAGAGGATCTGTAGGAGAATTGAGGAATGCAAAAATCTTTCGTTGAAATGGCTGAGAACGTCTTTTGTTCTGTTCTTTTACTGCCATGCGATAAAGAAATTTCCGTGGAAGAAACTCAAAACGATTTTTTGGAAAAAATAAAGGAATTTTGCAATGAATGCGCAAGCAACGGCTACGCCGCCGGAGAAATAGAAAACGCCAAATATGCCTTGTGCGCTTGGATAGATGAATATATTTACATAAATACCGTAATATCTTCGCAATGGTTTTCCTATTCCCTTGTTTTAAACGAATTTGAAGACGCAGAAGCCGGAAGACGTTTTTTTGAGAAAATTGAAGAATTCCACAAAAACAAAGAGTCTACCGGCTTGCTTGAGCTTTACACAAAGTGCATATTGCTGGGCTTTATGGGCAAGTTCAGAATGGGCGAAACCGCAGAGCTAAAACAAATTCTGAAAAATGCGATTTCCAAAACAGAAATATCCCTGAACCAGGCAAACTATAAACCTGCAACCAAAAACAAACACATATTTTCATTCAGGCGAGGCGTAAAAAATATTTTAATCACGGGACTTTGCGAAAGCAAATGCAAAGAAGCTGCAAAAAAACAAGAACCGCCAAAAGGATACAAATACATATACTCCGACATGAAAAATATAAACGAATTGCCATATATAGACGGGATTGCAGTAATAAATCCACTGCATGCAGAGCCAGACACTGTTGAAAGCCAAGAAGAGTTACTGCAAAAACTTTTCGAAAAGCAGAAATGCAAAACACCCGTATATCCTGTGGCAGATTTGGAAATTCCGGAATTTTCGCAAACCATAGATAAAAATTATGAATTCAACAGCAATCACTTGAATTATTATTTGCATAAGCATTTTTTAGATTTTGACGCTTGCAAAAACATTCTCTCTTTGCCAAAAAAGCTTGAGCAATTCAAAGAAACCGAAGCTTTTTATTCATTGCCGTTTTTCCAATTTATGAAAAACGAAAAGCCGCTCTCCCACAGTTTGGCGAAAAGGGCATTTATTATTTCGCTTTTGGCAATGGTTGCAGTTGCAATTATATTTGTGATTTTTTCCATAGTTGAACAGTATAAAGAGAAAATCAAAGCTGAGGCAATGTCTATATTGCAAAAAAGCAAACAAGACAGCATTAAAGCGGCAGAAGATAGCATAAGAGCTGTGCAAGACAGCATTAAAGCAATGCAAAAAGCAAAACAGGATAGCATGAAAGCCGTGCGAGACAGCGCTAAAGCAGCGCAAGACAGCATTAAGGCTGCGCGAGACAGCATTAAAGCCGTTCAAGATAGCATTAAAGCCACAGATAGCCTTGAATTTGGAAAATATGTCAGAAATTTAGAACTTCATTATCAAAAACAAATTCTGGGGAAATTCCCTTTTAAAGATGGAAAAATTCCGACGGTTGGAGAAGTCAACGAGTTTTTTGGCAAAGATGGCGAATTCTACAAATTCATAGACATGATAGATACTATTTCGGATAAGAAAATAAAACTCAATAAAAAAGCATTGGCTGCGCTTTCGCTTTTGAAAAAAAATACTTGGAATAATATTCCTGTTAGCATAACTGTTCAGGCTCCCAAGCAAGCATCTGTTCGATTTGGGCTGGATAGCCAGTATATGGACATTGCTCAGGGAAAAAGCAAAACCTTGGAAACAATTTTCCCTAAAGAAAGCAAAATGGGAATTGAGCTTGAGGCAAAAACAGCCAGCAATGTTTTTAAGGAGAGCATTAGCGGGGAATGGAGTTTGCTTAAACTTCAAGATACACACTCATTTTCTTTTGCCGATAAAAGCTATATGGTAGATGTGGAATTGACCGTTAAGTGGCATTTGCCAAGAGATGCAATAAAACCGAGCGATTGGTTTAAGCTGCGCTTGGAACCGAAATTGATTGAGAATTTTTCTTTACCAAATAACCTGTAGGAGAGTCAAATGGCTAATAGCTATCAAAATGAGATACCCCCGGCACGCATAAACATTCAGTTGAGCGTGGATAACGGCGGTGCGCAGAAAAAAATGGAGCTTCCGTTGAAATTGCTGGTGCTTGGCGATTTCAAAATGGATGGCGACGAGTCCCGCCTTATGGAGCGGGAAAAAACAAACGTGAACAAGGATAACTTTGACGGAGTTATGCAGTCCATGGATATAGGGCTTAAGACCAGCGTGGAAAACCGCTTGAAAAAAGACGGCTCAAATATGCCTATAGAGCTTAAGTTCGACAGCATGAAGTCATTTGAGCCTATGGAAATAGTTAAGCAAGTGCCGGATTTGAACCGTTTGATGGCGGTTCGCAACTTGATAAAAGATTTGGGTTCCAATCTGCTGGACAACAGGGAGTTCAGAAAAAAGATGGAAGCAATTTTAAAAGACAAAAATTCTGCGAAGCAGGTTTTGGAAGAACTTAAACAAATCCCATCTGATGCCTCGAGCGCAAACTAAGGAGAGAAATATGGAAAAAGAAACCTCACAACTATCTTCAATTTACGAAACCGTAAAATTGGATATGCCTTCAAAGTTTATAGACCTTTCGGAGTACAGCGATTCCGGTTCGCTTCAAAAATTCAGCTCAAGCGAGCGGATAGGTTCCGGCATAATGGCTTTTGTGCAAAGTGCCATAGACAGCTCCGCAAGCGTGGAAAAAATAGACAGGGCATTTATAGATTCTCTGGTCGCATGGATAGACAAAATCGTAAGCGAGCAGCTTGATGCGATAATGCACAGCCAGGAATTTCAAAAGCTGGAATCTGCCTGGCGCGGATTGCAGTTCTTGGTTCAGCGAAGCGATTTCAGAAAGAATGTGAAAATAGAGTTGATAAATGCCGATAAAGAATCCTTAAAATATGATTTTGAAGACTCCCCGGAAGTAATTCAAAGCGGGCTTTACCGCCATATTTACAGCGATGAATACGATACCCCGGGTGGCGAGCCATACGCAGCCATGATAGCGAACTACGAGTTTGACAACTCTGCGGACGACATTGATCTTTTGAAAAACATATCATGCGTTTCGGCAGCCTCTCATTGTTTGTTCGTATCTTCGGTTGGCTCCAAGTTTTTCGGCAAATCAGATATTGGCGATTTGCCAAAGATAGACGATTTGGAAAACTACATGGAACGTGCTGAGTACACAAAATGGAGCGGTTTCCGCAAAACGGATGATTCTCGCTACATAGGTCTTGTTTTGCCAAGATTCTTGCTTAGGAATCCTTATGGCGAGAGCAAAAACTCAAGAGGCTTCAACTACACGGAATCTGTTGTTGGCGGCGAGCACGAGAAGTATCTGTGGGGAAACGCTGCTTTTGCGTTTGCTGCTAACATGGTTCGTTCTTTCCAAGACAATGGCTGGTGCGTTCAGATAAGAGGGCCGGAGAGCGGAGGCAAGGTTGAAGATTTGCCAATACATTTCTTCAACTCAGGCAAAGGCAACCAAGCGAAAATCCCAACTGAAATTTTGATTCCGGAAACCCGTGAATTCGAGTTTGCGAAACAGGGCTTTATACCGCTCAGTTTTTACAAAAACCGCAACTACGCCTGCTTTTTCTCGGCAAATTCCACGCAAAAGCCGGACGAATATGATGATGCGCAAGCGACGGCGAACTCAAGGGTCAATTCCCGCTTGCCATATATATTCCTAACCGCAAGGCTTGCTCATTATCTGAAGGTTTTGCAGAGAGAAAACATTGGCGCAAGCAAGAGCGCAAGTGTTTTGGAATCTGAGCTTAACAACTGGATTAAGGGGCTTGTGACGGAAATGGAAAATCCGGGACCAGAGCTTGCCGCCACGCATCCTTTGAGTTATGGGCAGGTGACAGTTGCCGAAAATCCCGACAATCCGGGCTTTTTCAAGGTTGCGCTCTCCGTTGTTCCGCATTTCCAGGTAGAAGGCGTAAATGTGAATTTGTCGCTGGTATCTAAAATGCCGGCAGCAAAGCAGTAGCTTAGAATGCGAGACTCGCGACTCACACGAGATGACCTTCCCATGTGGCGATGGGCGAGCCTCGTCACTCCGGACTTTTTCATCAACCTGCCGCCGGACTTCAACTGGGACTTGGTACCCGGAGAT
>WQTK01000220.1 GCA_009786285.1 Candidatus Fibrimonadales bacterium
GTGGCAGCAAAAGGCGAGACCTTGACCGCTCCGGTAGGTTACCGGCTTTTGGGCAGGGTTTTGGACGGCATGGGAAATCCCATGGATAACCTGGGCGAAGTACAATGCGAGGCCCATCATTCAATTTACAGAACTCCGCCTTCTGCCCTGCAAAGAACCCGCATAAAAGACCCCATGTTCACCGGGTTGCGTGCCATAGATGGTTTTTTGACAATAGGGCGCGGGCAAAGAATGGGTATTTTCGCAGGCTCCGGCGTTGGCAAAAGCGTTTCCATGGGCATGATAGCGAGGAACTGCCTGGCAAAAGTGAATGTGATTGCATTGATAGGAGAGAGAGGCAGGGAAGTTCGGGAATTTATAGAAAAAGATTTGGGGCCAGAGGGATTGAAACGCTCCGTGGTTATAGTAGCAACCAGCGACCAGCCCGCTCTTGTCCGTTTAAAAGCGAGTTTTTTGGCAATGACCATAGCGGAATTTTTCAGAGACAGCGGCGAAGAAGTGCTGTTCTTGATGGATTCCACAACACGCCTTGCAATGGCGCAGCGCGAGATTGGCCTTGCGGTTGGCGAGCCGCCTGCGACGAAGGGCTACACCCCATCTGTTTTCGCATTTTTGCCAAAGCTTTTTGAGCGGGCCGGCAACAGCGACAAGGGAAGCATAACCGGCCTTTACACAGTTTTGGTTGACGGAGATGATTTGGATGACCCCATAGCAGACTGCGTTCGTTCCATTTTAGACGGGCACATTGTGCTTTCCAGAGCGCTTGCAAACAAAAATCATTACCCTGCCATAGATATTTTGGCAAGCATAAGCCGTTGCCGCACAGACATTGCGAGCAAGGAATTAAAAGAACTTTCCGCTACTCTTTTGCGAAGCCTTGCGGTTTACCGCAAAAACGAAGATTTGATAAACATAGGCGCATACGCCAAAGGTTCCGACCCTGAGGTTGACACGGCAATCAAAAGGCAGCCTTCATTGGAAAAATTCTTAACCCAGGGCATAGGCGAAAATTCAAAATTCGAAGAAACGGAAGCTGCAATGAAGGAGATTGCCGCAATTATTTGAATATGTTTGCAAAATTTTTTCTATATTACCGCTATGGTAAAATTAGAAGAAGACGAAGACCTCTTGGATGATTATGAGGAAGAGGAGGAATTCAAAGAGGAAAAAGTTCAGCCGCTGCCCGTTTACGATTATAAGTCCCGCCGTATTTTGGTCTGGGTTGAAGACAAGGAGAACCTGCAAATGGTTGAAGAAACTTTGGCCTTTCTTTTGCCGCTTGCTTCAATACGCATTGCGAACAGCGAAGAAAAAGCCATTGAAATATCCGAAAGCGAGAAATGGGACACCTACGTTGTGGACTTGACGGAAGAAAACGTATCCGATAGCGAATTCGTGAAAATGGCGAACAACGACCCGGAAATCATGCTTGTCGCGCTTAATTACTCCAAGCTCAACAGAGAAAATGAACAAAATGAAGTTTATTTTGAGCCTCTTCGCAAATTATTTGATGCGGAAAGCCCAATAGCAAGCACAATGGAAATTCAGGAGCCAATCTAAGCATGGTGGATATATCGCTAATTCAGGTAATGTTTTCCGAAGAAGATTCGGAAAAAGAAAACTTAGAGAATGTCCTGCCTACGGCAGACAGCGTATCCCTGCACGTAAAAGCCGGGGAATTCCTGACCTTGGTGGGCCCGGTCAACAATGGGAAAACCCGCATATTGAGAGCCGTTGTCGGTTTGTGCGAGCCAATTTCCGGAGCCGTGCTATTTAACGGAAAGCCTCTGAGCGAATTCTCCCCGAATTACGATAAAATAGCGATGGTGTTTCAATCGCAAGCTCTCTACCCTCACATGGACGTGCGGCAAAACCTTTCGTTTGGGCTTAAAATGGCGAATAAATCCAGAAAAACCATAAACGCAAGAATAGCCGAAATCTCCGACTTGCTCGGCATATCAGGCATAATGAACATAAAACCCAAAGATTTGTCCCGCTCGCAAAAACAGCTTGTAGCCATAGCTCGCGCATTTGTGAAACGGCCGCAGGTATTAGTTTTTGACGAACCTCTTTCTGAGCTCGATTCCCAGCTTAAAATAAAAGTACAATCCATAATAAAGCGTTTTTGCATAAACCACCAGACTACGGTTATATACGCAACCCGCAACCCGTCTGAAGCCATGACCCTAGGAGACCGAGTAGCTTGCATGATAAACGGGAAAGTCCAGCAAATAGACACAAGCTATCAACTTTACAACAAACCTATGAACGAAACGGTAGCGCACTTTATAAGCTACCCGGAAATGAATTTTCTCGAATTTGAAACAGAAAAAGAAAACGGCAGCTATTTTTTGAATTTGGTAAACGCCGCCTGCACAATACAGGTTCCTAAGATATTTGAAAACATCATAGACTCATACCCCAAAGCAAAAATAGGCGTAAGAGCAGAAAATCTGAAAGTAGTTTCGGAAAAGCCAAATACAATTCCCATGGTAGTTGAAATGCAGGAATATTTAGGCTCGCAGTCCATTCTCTATGTTTCGCACGAGCATCAAACCTTGGCAGTCGAGGTTTCGCTCAGCAAAAGCTATGAACTTGGAGAAACCGTGCATATCGAGCTTATTGAAAATGGAATTCACCTGTTTGCCGATGGGAATTTTGTTATATGAAGCTCAGGCTATCGCTGCTTTTTTCGTTGATACTGCCGATGTTTTTCATAAGCTCGTGCAAAGAAGAAAGTTCCTCGGAAAAAGTGATAAACCTGTGGATTTTTAACAATAGCCCCAGCCCCTTGGAAGACATGAATAAAATCCTGAAAGGTTTTCATGTTGAAAATCCGGGAATTAAGGTTGAAGTGACTGTTTTGGACTGGAGCAATGGTTTTTCGAAAATAGTGCTTGCCGCAGCGACTCGCAATGGCCCGGACGTAATTCAGGTTCCGTCCACCTGGGCAGCGTCGCTTACAGACATAGGCGCGCTTATGCCTTTGGATTCCGCCGCCGGAATTTGGGGAAACAAGGAGCTGTTCATAGAAGGCGCGAGAGAAACTATGAAACCAAAAAATTCCGATTCAATAACATCGCTTCCCTGGTTTCTGGACGTGCGTCCGTTCTATTATCGCAAAGATGTTTTGGATTCCCTGAAAATAAATCCTAAATTGATAACCTCAAGAGAAGAATTCGCAGATGCGCTGCATAAAATAAAAGGGGCGAAAATTTCGATAAACGGCAAAGTTGTGAGCCCTATGGCATATCCTGCCAAAAACGACTGGAATATTGTTCACAATCTGGCCTCATGGGTCTTTAGCGCAGGCGGCTCGTTTTTAAACTCAGACCTTTCAAAAAGCAATTTGCTGGATCTGCAAACTCTTGACGGCATTCATTTTTATCTGGATTTTGTGAAAAACGGCTACAACGACTACTCAAATCTGGATAAAACCACCGCCGGCGTAAGCAGCGATTTTGACCAGGGAAAAACTGCTTTTATAGGCGAAACCACGCAAAAATCCATGTACCTTGACAACCAGAATTTTTCGCAAGCCAATTCCAATGCCGTGGCAGCGCTGGAATATGGTTGCATAATTCCTCCAACGGCAAAAAAAGGCAAGCCGGGAAAATATTTTTTGGGCGGTTCGAATTTAGGGGTGTTCAGTTCAACTACGCATAAAAGAGAATCGCTTGCGCTGCTCAGGTATTTAACAGTTCAAAGCGATGTCCAGTTTCATTTCTCCAGAATATCAAGCTTTTTGCCGGCGCTTTCCGAAACATATAATTTGCCTTATTTTTTGGAAAATAACAATCGCAAGGTGTTTCAAAAAATAGTTGAAAAAGGGGTAAGCTACCCGGCCGTTTCGGTTTGGAGCTCAATAGAAACCGATGTTCTGGTAAAAAGATTGAACAACATATTCAACATAATCGCAGGCTCAGAAGGAAAGCAATGGCCAAAAATCCAAATAGACATTGAGCTTCAAGCAGCGGATAAAGAGATAAACAGCATCATAAGCAAAGACATTCAAAAAAGGCAGCGCGAGAAAGTTCCATGAAACAGCAGAGCAACAGAATAGCGTTATTTTTCGCGTTGCCCACAAGCGTGCTGCTTTTGTTTTTTTTGCTATTGCCTGTTTTATTAAACGTGCTCATAAGCGCGTTTGACATAGGAAAGGATCCGAATCAATGGTTTGGCTTGCACGTGACTTTTGAGAATTACAAAGCCGCTGTTGTACAGGACGGTTTTATAAACGCCATAAGAAATTCGGTAACATACACCATTATAACAACGACTTGCGTAACCGCCATAGGATTGCTGGCTGCCCTTTGCCTTAGAGAACCTTTCAAGGGCAGAGGGCTTGTAATAGCTTTAATAATGCTTGCATGGTCAATTCCGAGTTATGTGGTTGGAATTTTTTTCGGCTATATTTTTCAGCAAGATAGCAGCATTATAAACTTTTTGCTGTTTGATGTTTTGAATATACAGCATTATTCATACTTGTTCGGAATGAACTGGAGCTATAACGAAGTTGGGCAACTGATAATTCCAAGATGGCTGGATAACAAATATTCCGTGCTAATTGTAGCCATTCCAGCCGTATGGCATTATTGGCCGTACGCAATGCTTTTGTTTTTGGCTGGCCTGCATTCAATTCAAGAAGATGTGTACAAAGCCGCAGACTTGGACGGAGCAAACAAAATCAATAAATTTTTATATGTAACATTTCCTATTCTAAAACCGGTTTTTATAGCTGTTCTTGTCCAGAATGTTATAATAAATGTTTACAACTTCAACATAATAGTGATGATGTTCGGCAATGGCACCATGATTCCCAGCAAGGGCGCAGATATGATAATACCCTATATATTCCGCACTTCATTCCAATACTGGAATTTGGGAATAGGCGCAAGCTTATCTACAATGCTTATGCTCTCTGTGGGAATTTTTGTTTTATATTACTATAAAAAAATAAGGAGAATATGATATGCGCGGTTTTAAGCACAAAAAAGTAGTTGCCGCATGGATTCTCGCTTTGATAAGTATTTTGCCTATTCTGTTTATAGCATGGCTTTCTCTTTTAAACGCAGATGATATTAACCAGTCCGTTTTTTTCCCTCAAAAAAGAAATAACAAGGTGACATTTTTTGTTCCGCAAGAAAATAATCTCCCTGATATAGCGGCCACTTCTCTGGGGCATGTGTACTACAATGACAAAAAAATAGCAGACATAAATTCGGAAGCAACGGTTTATTCGCAAAAAGGAACAAGCCTTTGGGCGTTTAGCGCAAACAGAGGATTAGTTGAAATAGATTTAAACAACGGGCGTGAAAACAGCTCATACAATTGGGATTTTTTCAAAAATAATTACGAAAATTTTGACCATTTTAAATTTTATGATTCCGGAGATATTTTGCCGGAGCATTTCGCATGGCTTGCAAATAAATTGAACAACGACCCTGCATTGCCTGGCGATAGCACGGCGCAATCAATCTCATCGCTGACCGGAATAAAGTTTTACCAGTCGGAAGAAATTATAAAGCAATTGAACTGGATTTTAACCCCAAACAATAAAACCCTCAATTTAATTCTGGAGTACTGGAAAAAATGGGACGGATGGCTTAATCCGCAAATACACGATTTGTTTGACAGTAGAAAACGCTTGGACAAGGAAACATTTTTGCTGTTTCGCTTTTGTTTATCCGAGCTGTTTTCAAACAGGATAACACGTTTAAAATATTTTCCCTGGCAAAATATATGGGTTAGCCATGTTGCCGGCTCAGGTCTTTCCGTTTTGGCTGCCGGTGACAAAATAATAATGGGCAGCCGTGACGATATTTTTCCCGGAATAGCAATTTTTGACACACAAACAAAACAACTCTCCTGGATTACGGAAGCCAGAGGGCTTCCAAGCGCATCAATACAAAATATTGTTCAAATATCAGACCATGAAGTTTTGGTAACGCACGATGTTGGACTTAGCATTATTCAATTTGACGCTGCGAACATAACCCACAACTTTATATTCGGCGAATATGGCTTGCCGCATTTGGACGGGCAAAATCTGTACATCTATGCTCTGGACAAAAGTAAAATTTTCATATACTACGGAGCCGGAAGCATAATATTCAATTTCCGCAAATTTGAAACCGAGCCGGCGCAAGAGCAAACATCCGTGCCAATTCTCACTAGTTCCCTTGTAAGTTCTTTTTATAAAGACGAAAACGGATACAAGTGGCTTGGCTATAGCAATGGAAAGCTGGAGGTGCTTAACGATTCAAATATTCAGGTGAGAACAAGTGAGCTGCCTAAGGGCAACAGAACGCTCCAGTGGAATAATTATCAAGACATAATGAGAATAATGCCGTTAGCCTCGTTTATAAAAAACTCCGCTTTGGTTGGCATAGCTGTGAGTTTGCTATGCACGCTTTTAGCCATATTTCCAAGCTATGCCATAGCTCGCCTTAAATTTTTCGGCAAGTCTGCGCTTACAAAAATTCTTTTGTCTTCCCAGGTTCTTTCCAATCTTCTCTTTCTAATTCCTATTTTCGTTATATTCATAACTTTGCAGATGAAATCATTTCAGATGTTCAACAGTTTCTACACAATAATATTTGTGAACATCCTGTTCTTTTTGCCGTTAACCGTTCAGTTCATGTATGATATGTTCAAGGCCATTCCTCCAAATCTTGAAGAGTCTGCCACGATGGACGGCTGTTCGCCGTGGAAAACATTTTGGAAAATAATAGTTCCGGTAATAGCTCCGGCATTTGCCACCTGCCTTATTTACATTTTCCTTTTTGTATGGGACGAAATTCTGTTTATATGGATTCTTTCAACCGATTCCAGCACGGCGACTTTGCCTGTTGGAATAAGGCTTGCGGTAGGCCAAATGGCGAACCGCCCTGAGCTTTTGATGGCATTTTCCGTTATAGCGTCAATTCCGCCCATGCTGCTATTCTGTTTTGTGCAGCCCTTTTTGCTTAAAAGCCTGACAACACAAGGAAAGTGACTTTTCTATATTATCCGTAAACGGGTGGCGGGTTGCCGCTGTAGGGGTTTGGGGCTCCAACAGAGGAAAGTCCGGGCATCGTAGAGCGAAAGTGCCGGCTAACAGCCGGAACCGGCAACGGTATGGATAGCGCAACAGAAAACAAACCGCCAGTTTTAAACTGGTAAGGGTGAAAAGGTAAGGCAAGAGCTTACCGCGCTTTTGGCAACAAAGGCGGCAGTGCAAGCCCCACTTGATGCAAGACCAAACAGAAATGAATGCGTTGCTCGCGCTTCAATTGTGGCATTTCGGGTAGGTCGCTGGAAATCATCGGCAACGGTGGTTCAAGAGAAATGGCAGCCTCGCTTAAACGCGAACAGAACCCGGCTTATAGCCACCCGTTTTTTGAACAGAATGGGCCAGAATTTTAGGAATTAACGGAATGAGATTTATATTGATTGCTATGATTTTTCTCTTCGCTTGCTCTATTGAAGACCCAAGCGTTGCAGAGTTTGATTTGAAAAGAATAAAATTCAGCGGCGATGCCCCCTTCGATGCTTATTTCACAAAGCCAGAGCCATATATCCACGCAAACGAACAAGCGGATATGTTCTACGCAAGAAACAACGGAGACACGATAAAAATTTCAATTTGCGAATTTGAAACCGCAACGCTTGCCAAGGCTTTTTTTTACAATTCAGGCAACATTGAGGAAAAAACCGAGCTTTTGATGGGAAACAGCAGGAAAAGATTCATAAGGCATGGCAGGCGGCTTTTTATTTTCTCCTATATGTTTTCAATTTCCGAAAAATCCTCAGCCCTGGACTCATTCGTTCAATTCACAAGACGCTTTCCTGCGGCAGACACCAGCGCAAACGCAGGTTTTCAAAAATTCAGTTTAAAAAACAGCCGTGCAGACGAGGACGTTTCTGTGCAGCAAGATTACTTCCTCGGCATAAAAACTCCTTTCAGCATGCTTGTTCGCCGCTATAGAGACGCAAGCTTCAACTGGGCTTGCGCTTACAGCGCCGGTCCTGTTTCCGAAAAAGACTGGGAGAATTACAGGGCAGAGTGGCAAAACACCTTCTATGCTCCAGACAATTCCGCTCTTATAGGGCGGCTTTCAAATGGAACTGTTATTGCCGTTTACGGGGACTTGGATAAAGAGCGAATGCAAAGCACTTACGAAGAATTTATGAGGCACATGAGGTGATATGTCCGCAGCTTATTTTATATCAGACGCACACATAGGCGTTTCGCCAAAAGGGGCAATGCCTGGACGTGAAGAAAGTTTGATCTCTTTTTTAAAAGAGCTTGAGGGCAAGGCTTCGCATTTGTTCATAGTCGGAGATTTATTTGAATTTTGGTATGAATACGATTTTTACGCGCCTTCCAAGCATTTCAAGCTTTTGAGGGCGCTGGCCGATTTAAAGGACAAGGGTTGCGAAATAAAGCTGGTGAAAGGGAATCACGATTTTGCCTGCGGAAATTTTTTCAAAAAGGAGCTTGGCATAGAAGTTTGCTCGCATTTTGTCGCAGAGTTTCACGGCAGAAGGGTTTATGTTTGCCACGGGGACGGCTTGGCCGGAGTTGATGGTTCTTACAAGTTTTTCAGAAAAATTGTGGATTTTAAGCTGAACAGGTTTCTTTTTAAGTGGATTCACCCGGACATTGGAATGCGATTGGCTCTTTCCGTTGGCTCGAACAGCAGGGATTTGAACAAAAAGCGCATAGTTCCGGAAGAGGAGTATTTTGAAAAAGCGAGAGAAATCATGCGAAAAAATGGTTGCGATACTTTTGTGCACGGGCATAATCACATGGGAGGAGTGTGGAAAGTACCGGAGGGAGTGATTATAAATTGCGGCCAGTGGCTTTTTGAAGAAAATTTTTCTTTAATCTCAGAAAAAAATTGCTACTTTTACCCATCCCGTTCAGCAGAGCCCCGTAGCACATTAAAAGATTTCCATGATTGCTAAACACAATTCTGTAAATTCTGAGAATTCTGGTTCAGACGTTTTAAAGATTGCAGTTTCACGTGATATTCGTCACGTTTACTTAATGCCAACTGAACGAAATCATATTGTTCAATAGCCATAGATATTTCTCGTTGTCCCTTGACTTTTCCTCAGAAAAAAGTTATATT
>WQTK01000221.1 GCA_009786285.1 Candidatus Fibrimonadales bacterium
TGTCGAGTTCTTTTATCAGGGAAATTATGAAGTTTTCTTAGTTCTATGCCTAAGCCATTCCACGAATGCGGGAATTGCGGAAATGCAAACTATTGATATAATCACAATTTCAAAGTGTTTTTGAATAAATGGAATATTCCCCAAAAAATAACCGGCGAAAGTGCACAGCAACACCCAGCCGGTGCCGCCAGCAATGCTCCAAGGCAAAAAAGACCTAAAACCCATTCCGCTCATGCCCGCTACAAAAGGTACGTAGGTTCTGAAAAAAGGCATAAAACGGCAGATTGTGACTGCTTTTGGTCCGTATTTTTCAAAAAAACCGTGCGCTTTGTCATAGTTTTTCTTGTTGAAAATTCTCCCGGTGCCTTTGGCAAAAGCTCTATGCCCAATTTTTGTGCCAAGAAATCTGTTGAAATTATCTCCTAAAATGGCAGCTACGGGAAAAGCAGTTAAAACAATGCTTATGTCCATAGCTCCGGTCGCGCACAATGCGCCAATCGCAAAAAGCATGGAATCTCCAGGCAAAAACGGGGCGACAACCAAACCAACTTCGCAAAAGATTATTAAAGTAATCAAAGCGTATATCCAAACATCGTATCTTTCAACAAGTTCAGGCAGCCAAACATTTATGTTTCGTATAAAATCAAGGGCTAAAGTTAAATATTCCATGTGTGGAATGTAGAAAATTCTATTTTCACCGCAATGAAGAAAAAAATATCCTATGCGGTAGCAACTTTCTTTGGCGTTGGCTATTGCCCTAAGGCTCCAGGGACAGCGGGTTCATTGGCTACGCTTCCTTTTGCATTTTTGCTCAACTTTTATTGCGGCGGCCTGCCTGCATTGCTGGTATTTTTAGCACTGGTTTATATAGTTGGAACCTTGGCGAGCAAGGAAGTTTTAAAACACACGAATCACGACCCTTCTTTTATAGTTATAGACGAAGTAGCGGGGCAGCTTATTCCTTTGATATATATTTCTGTTTTTGCAGTGAGCATGGGCGAGTGGTGGCTATATGCGGCTGCTGCTTTTGTGTTATTCCGTATTTTTGACATTTTCAAGCCTTTTCCCGCAAGTTATTTTGACAAAAAAGTTCTGAACGCCCACGGCGTTATGCTTGACGACGTCGCTGCGGGGGTATATGCGCTTGGGTGTGTTTTTCTATATTCCAAATATGCGAATTTCTGATTTTGAAATAGATGCTATTGTAAATGCGATTGTGGCTTGCGATTCAGAAGCCAAAATTTGGCTTTTTGGCTCTCGCACAGATAATTCAAAAAAAGGTGGAGATATTGATATTGGCGTATTGTCCAAAAAAATTGATTTGATGACGAAGTTAAGGATTAGACGCAATATCTGTGAGAAAATAGGCGAGCAAAAGATAGATTTGGTTGTTTCAAAAGCTGGAGAAACTGCATTTTTTAAGTATGCGGTTATGGAAGAAGGAGTTGCTTTATATGGATAAAGGAGTTGAAATTTTAAAAGAAAATATGGAAACTTTGAATAAAAGCCTCATGCGGCTTTCGGAATCTTTTTTAAAATGCAAAGAAATTGGAATGAAAGATGAATTTTCCAGTCAGGAATTGACTGAATTTGAAGCTTTGACTGCAAGGTTTGCCAGAACCGTGGATTTATTTATAAACAAGTGTTTGCGCAGTTTATACAAGGTTGAAAGGGAAGAAGTAATAACTGTTATAGATATTCTTAATAATGCGGAAAAAAGGGATGTTATTGAGTCAGCGAAAATATGGACAGACATAAAAGATTTGCGAAATTCAATAATCCACGATTACGATGTTGACGATTTTCCTGACGAAATTTTTAAACCTGTGTTGCAATATGCACCCATTGTAGAAGGCTCCATAGCCAAATTAAAAACGTATTGCGATAAATACTTATCCGCACCTTGAGACATCGTATAACGAGTTTTGTATATTCACTACTATGGAATGCTTAAAACAAACGGTTAAAAGTAAAAGAGTGCAGAATTGGTTTCGTTTGCCAAGTTCTTTTCTTGATTATGATAAATTAGAAGTGATTATAATGCCAGTCGTTTCTGATAGAGCGTCAGAAAGAAAGAAACGCGCAAAGCGTGATATTAATATAATTAACGCAAATGCTGACCGCTTGAACAAGGAAGCTGAGGAAAATCTTCTGTTTCAGGATGTTTTATGAAAAGAGGCGAACTCTACCTTGTTTCTCTCGCCTCAAAAAATGATGTTAAAAAGCAGAGAGTTTATGTTGTTGTAAGCAGACAAGCAGTAATAGATTCTGCATATTCAACAGTTATTTGTGCGCCTGTATATACAAGTTTTGAAGGATTGGCTACACAAGTCGAAATTGGCATAGAAGTCGGATTAAAACATGAATCTGCAATTCGTTGCGATGAACTTATCAGTATAAGAAAAGCACAACTTACGGAGTACATAGGAGTACTGCCAAAGAAAAAAATAGATGAACTTAACGATGCATTGTTGATTGCCGTTGGGATAGAAGGTTGAATATGCTATTCTTGCCCGACTCAGCTAAAAAGTACCTGCACATCGCAGAAACTTCCAGAGACTTAACTCCAGAAGAACTGAAAAAATTAGAAATTCTTCTCAACTCTCAACTCTCAACTCTCAACTCTCAACTCTTTGTAGCACCCAGAGTCGGAACCATAAGCCCTTGGAGCTCAAAAGCAACCGATATACTCCACATCTGCGGACTTTCCGCTGTGCTTCGTGTAGAAAGAGCTATTATCGGAACTTCAAAATTTGACAGAATGACTCAGCAAATTTTTCACTCAAAAGAAGAACTCTCCGCATTATTTACGCACAAAGAACCCAAACCCTTGACCAGAGTCTCAGACTTGGAAAAGGCGAATTCAGAGCTTGGACTTGCGCTTTCAAAAGAAGAGATGGATTATTTGAGAAAAAAATATGCAGAGCTTGGCCGTGAGCCCAGCGATGTTGAACTTATGATGTTTGCGCAAGCGAACTCCGAGCATTGCCGCCATAAAATATTCAACGCAGAGTGGGAAATAAACGGAAAGCAACAGGATTTATCGCTGTTCCAAATGATAAAAAACACCTACAAATGCTCACCAAACGGCATTTTAAGCGCATACAAAGACAACGCCGCAGTAATGGAAGGCTTTGAAGCTGGTCGTTTTTACGCAGACCCAAAAACCAATGAATACAGTTATCACAAAGAGAGAGTGCATATTTTGATGAAAGTTGAAACACACAACCATCCCACAGCGATCAGCCCATTTCCCGGCGCAGCAACCGGAAGCGGTGGCGAAATCAGAGACGAGGGAGCGACAGGCGTTGGCTCAAAACCAAAAGCAGGGCTTTGCGGATTTTCGGTTTCAAATTTGAAAATACCAGGATTTATTCAGCCGTGGGAAAAAGACTTTGGCAAACCATCTCGCATAGAAAGCCCTTTGCAAATTATGATAGACGGTCCATTGGGAGCCGCAGCCTTTAACAACGAATTTGGCCGCCCGAACATAAGCGGTTATTTCAGAACTTTTGAGCAAGAGGTGAACGGAGAAATTCGTGGTTATCACAAGCCCATAATGTTAGCAGGCGGAATTGGAAACATAAAAGCTCGCCATGTTCAGAAAGGCACATTAAAAGAGGGCGATTTGCTGATAGTCTTGGGCGGCCCGGCTATGCTTATAGGTTTGGGTGGTGGCGCAGCGAGTTCAATGGCAACTGGCAGCACCGGCGAAGATTTGGATTTTGCGAGCGTTCAGCGAGATAACCCCGAAATGCAAAGGCGTTGCCAAGAGGTGATAGACAGGTGCTGGGCGTTGGAAGATAAGAATCCCATAGCATTTATCCACGATGTTGGAGCGGGCGGCCTTTCCAACGCATTGCCCGAGCTGGTAAAAGACGCTGGTTTTGGCGGCGTCTTTCGCTTGCGTGATATTCCGAGCGAAGAAAAAGGCATGAGCCCGCTGGAAATATGGTGCAACGAAGCGCAGGAGCGTTATGTTCTGGCAATATCGGCGGAGAGTTTGCCGGTTTTCAAAGAATTATGCGAGCGAGAGCGTTGCCTGTTTGCGGTAGTTGGCGAAGCGATATCCGAGCAAAAATTGATTTTAAGCGATTCGCATTTCAAAAATAACCCGATAGATATTCCGATTGAATTGTTGTTAGGCGGCGCGCCGAGGATGAAGCGCAGAGATGAACTTTTAGTGGAGAGTGGAGAGTGGAGAGTGGAGAGTGAAGAAAACTCTCAACTCTCAATTCTCAACTCTCAACTCCCAGAAATCGTGCGTAGGGTTCTTTCGCATCCTGCTGTGGCAGACAAGGGTTTTTTAATCACAATAGGCGATCGTTCCATAACCGGCATGGTTGTGCGTGAGCAGATGGTTGGAAAATGGCAGGTGCCTGTTGCGGATTGCGCTGTCACTACAAGTACTTTGGATTCTACTACTGGTGAAGCTTTTGCAATAGGCGAGCGTACTCCGTTGGCTCTTTTAAATTCCGCTGCGGCGGCTAGAATGGCGGTTGCGGAGGCTGTCACGAACATTGCTGCGGCAAAGATAAGCGATATTTCAAAAATTCGTCTCTCGGCGAATTGGATGGCAAATCCTGCGACTAAGGGTGAAGGCGCAGCTTTATACGAAGCGGTAAAAGCGGTTGGCATGGAATTTTGCCCAAAGCTCGGAATTGCGATTCCCGTTGGCAAAGACTCTATGAGCATGAGCGTAAAATGGGATAATAAAACAGTAACATCGCCGGTCTCCTTAATAATAAGCGCATTTGCCCCTTGCGAAGATGTATGCAAAAGTTTAACGCCTGAACTGCAAAAAGAAGATGGCACAATTTTAATCCTAGCAGACTTGGGAAAAAACAGAATGGGCGGCTCCATAGCCTGCGAAGTTTATAACCAATTCGGCGGCGAACCACCCGATGTAGACCCGGAATTATTAAAGCAATTCTTCAACGCAATTCAAACTTTAAACGATAAAATCCTAGCTTATCACGATCGTTCTGATGGTGGATTATTTGTAACTTTGGCAGAGATGGCTTTTGCGGGGCACGTTGGGGTTGAGTTGAGAGTTGAGAGTGGAGAGTGGAGAGTGGAAGAATTATTTAATGAAGAACTCGGTGCTGTTTTGCAAATAAAAGAAAATGATTTTGAATATGCTTGTACATTATTTCCTTTTAAAAAGATAGGAGTATTAGCCGACGATTTTTGCCTAACTCTCAACTCTCAACTCTCAACTCTCAACTTTTCTCTGAGCGAACTCCGTAAAATCTGGAGCAGAACTTCTTATGAGATAGCCAAACTCCGTGATAACCCCGAATGCGCAAAACAGGAATACGAATGGAAATGCAGGGAACACGACGTTGGAATCAGCGTTGTGGATTGTAGGGGCACAAAATTTTGTGCCCCTACAAATGCCACAACAACCACAAAACCAAAAATCGCAATCTTCCGTGAGCAAGGCGTGAACGGAGAAGTGGAAATGGCGGCGGCTTTTGATAAAGCGGGTTTCACGGCTATAGATGTTCACACAACCGATATTTTAACCGGCAGAACGGATTTGAGCGAGTTCAAAGGCTTGGTGGCTTGCGGTGGTTTTAGCTACGGCGATGTTTTGGGAGCAGGGGAGGGATGGGCTAAAAGCATTTTGTTCAACGAGCGTGCAAAAGATGTTTTCCAAAAATTCTTTGAAAGAAAGGATACATTCTCGCTCGGAGTTTGCAACGGTTGCCAAATGCTATCCAATTTAAAAAGCATAATTCCCGGAGCGGCGCACTGGCCCAAATTCAAGCAAAATTTATCTCAGCGATTTGAAGCTCGCTTTGTGAGCGTGAAAATTGAAAAATCGCCGTCAATTCTATTGAGAGGAATGGAAAACTTTGTGATTCCCATCCCCGTTGCGCACGGAGAAGGCAGAGCGGAATTTGCAAACCCAGAGGATATGGCAAAAAGCCTTGTAGCAATTCGTTATGTGGACAACAACCACGAGCCAACGGAAATGTATCCGCTGAACCCAAACGGCAGTCCTCAAGGAATAACAGGCTTAACCACCGAAGACGGCAGAGTCCTAATTATGATGCCGCACCCGGAGCGAGCGTTTAGAATGTTGCAAAATACTTGGGCAAAAGCCGCAGAAGGCGATGGCTATTGGGCGCAGATGTTCCGCAATGCGCTTTAAGTAAATTTCAACCCGTCTTCAAAATTTCTTAAGTTGATTCCAGCTACAGTCTTGTGCCTGCCGGTATATATCACAGTCAAACATTTGTTTTTTTCAATTTTTTCGGAAATTCTGAAAAGATTGCTTGCAATGGCAGAATTGTAATGTGCTTTTGGGGTTATATTTATAAGATGCACATATTTCTTATGCAAAATAAGATCTATTTTAAAATTATGATTGTCAGTGAGATGATATAATTTTGGCTCTTCCCCTGCGTTGCAACTGTTTTTCAATATCTCTGCGATCACCATATTTTCAAACAAACTCTCAAACATATCATGGCTTTCAACTTGTCTTGAATTCTCAATACCCAAAAGATAAGCCGCCAGCGCAACATCCGTAAAATATACCTTTGGACCTTTTACGGTTCTCTTACCGAAGTTATCAATATAGCATGGCAATTTGAATATTACGCAACTGTCTTCAAGCACGTTTAGCCAAAGCGACAATGTAACCGAGGAAACTCCGATTTTTTTTGCTAGTGATTTTAACTTAACTGTTTGCCCTAATTGCTTGGCAAGCAATATAACAAATTTATGAAAATAATCTTTGTTGCTTATATTTGCAAAATACTCCACATTCTTTTCCAGATAATCCGAATAATACTTGCTGTAACAAACATTCGGCATAAAACCGGAACATATGTATTCTTCTAATTTTTTGCCTTGGCATTCTGCTATTGAGCGCGGCATCAAATTAATAACGGCAACAAACTCTTTTTTGGCAAATTTTTTCAAGGCTGGATGCGACAAGCCAATTAAAACTATTTTCGCTTCGCCTTTATAGCCATCAATTAAATTCGGCATATACTTTAAAAGTTCCGGAGCGCGATGCGCTTCGTCTAAGATAATAGGAAACGAATATTGTTTAAAAAAACCTGCCGGATCATTTTTCGCCTTGCTTAAAACTATTCTGTCTTCCAAATTTACATAAGAAGCGTTAGATTTGGAAAATTCATTCATAACAAGCTCTGTTTTACCGGAATATTTAGGCCCAAGCACAACCAAAATTGGATAGTTTAACCTTGACTTTTTTAAATAAGGTATGATTTGTCTTTTTATCATGGAGGCTAATATAGAAAAATGTAGAAAAAATTTTTCTACATTAACCATCAAATGTCCGATTATTACGCAGACAGATATCCTCAGTCGGTAGATGCCGAGATATGGCTTTTGGGTGGTATTTTGCAAGACCCGAAGGTACTTGGCGAGGTTTCGCTAATTTTGAGGAACGGGACTGAATTTTACCATGAGAAAAACCAGGCCGTGTGGAACGCTATGGTTGCGCTTTACAGCGACGGCAAGCAAATTGACGTGCTGACAGTAGCGGATATTCTGGAAAAAAACGGAAAGCTGGCACAGGTAGGTGGCAAGGACTACATTTTTTCGCTTATGGAGTCTGTTCCCAGCGCTGCAAGCGTAGAATATTACGCTGAAATGATTCGTGGCAAATACATTTTGCGCAGCTTGATTTCCTCTTCCAATGAAACTATAAAGGAGTCTCTGGCCCCGGCAGCAATTCCCGCAGAGACTTTGCAATCAGCGGAAAAACGAATTTTTGACCTCTCCACCGACCAAGTTAAGGAAAACGCTGTTCTGGCAGGGGATTTGGCCAAAGACGTTGTGAATATACTTGCCTCTCGCAAGCACGGCCAACTGTCCGGCTGTCCCACCGGTTTTCAGGAGATAAACTCTTTGACAAACGGCTTGCAAAAATCGGATTTGATAATTTTGGCCGCAAGGCCCTCCATGGGAAAAACTGCCCTCGCAATCAACATAGCCACGAATGCGGCAATGCTCGGAAAAACAGTGCTGTTCTTTAGCCTTGAAATGAATGCGCAGCAACTGGTGGAGAGAATACTCAGCTCTACCGCTAGGGTTAACCTGAGCGATTTGCGGCACGGGAAAATATATTCTGAAACGCCGAAAATTTTGATTGCCAAGGCGAATGAACTGGCTGAAAATCCCCTTTATATAGATGACTCCAGCGAGGTGCGCGCTTTTGATTTGCTCTCTAAATGCAGAGTGTTCAAGAGAAAACATAACAACAACTTGGACTTGGTGGTGGTGGATTACCTGCAAATGATGAAGGTTAGGGGAGACGCAGAAAACAGGGCTGTTGGCGTTGCGGAAAATTCCCGAATGCTCAAGGTGCTGGCAAAGGAGCTTCAGGTTCCGGTTATGGCTCTTGCCCAGTTAAACAGAAACGTGGAAAATCGCCCGGTTTCCGGAGGGCGCCCGCAACTCTCTGACCTGCGCGATTCAGGTTCCATAGAACAGGATGCGGACATGGTTTGGTTTATCCATCGCCCTATAGTGGAAAAGCTGAAAAAGAAGAAAGGAGACGACTATGCGCCTGTGGAACCGGACGAAAAGGAAAAACGGCAGGCATTTTTAATAGTCGCAAAGCACAGAAACGGCCCAACTGCGGAAATTGAGCTTGAGTTTCACGGAGAATTTACTACATTCAAAGATCATATGCGTACTTCTATTTCTCCTCCTGCCGATGCAGGGGGGTTTGAAGGAAACTATGATGACTGAGGCAATTATATGGAATTGATATTATCGCCGATTCGCGGCATAGGCAAAACAGCAGTGGATAGCATAGCGGCTATCGGCGAGGTGGTGGTTCTTTTTTTGTCCACCTTGAAAAGGCTTCCGTTTTTGCCTAAGGTTATGAACGTAACCATAAAGCAGATGATTGCGATAGGCGTTTCAAGCTTGCCGCTTTTGTTTGTGACCTCCATTTTCACGGGAATGGTCGCTACCGTGCAGGCTGAATATCAGTTCAGGAATCTGGTTCCGGATAAATTTGTTGGAACTGCGGCTTGCAAAATGATTTTGATTGAGCTTGGGCCTATTTTAACCGCTTTGGTTATGGCGGGTCGTGTTGGGAGCGCCCTTGCCGCTGAAATAGGCACCATGAAGGAAAAGGAAGAATTAG
>WQTK01000222.1 GCA_009786285.1 Candidatus Fibrimonadales bacterium
CATTGTGCATATAGGAGCGAACGCTCGCAATTTTGCATTTCTCAAGCTTGTGCTCAAAGTAGGCAACTTCCTCGCCGCGATCCGTGATTTTATTTGCGGGTGCCAGTGAGCGAGCCGTTGTCGCAGTCGGTAGGGACATAGAAAGCCTTCGTGTCCGGAAACATTGACAGAACCGGGAAATATTACGAGCCCCCATCCAAAGCTTGCTGTGGAGGCTCGGCTTTTGCCTTTATTTTTGCTTCAAGGTCAGTCATTACTTTGAAAAACTCATCCCAGTTCGGGGGGTAGCCTCTAACGCCACTACGATGAAGCGTTTGTTTTCCTAAAGAGTAAATATGAATATTCCACATGCTTGAAATATGTGAGGCTTTATCTGTATTTATATACTCTTCTTTCCATTTGTTGACATTGTATTTGTACAAAGTATTTACAAAGTCCAGCCATTCACCAATATCTATGTTTAAATTTCGTTTTGGAGCAGTCGATTGTGCTTTATCTGAATACTTTATATTAGCTCCTGTTGCTGTTCTGTATATTGAAATATATAAATAATTCGGATGCTCATAAGAGTCAAAATACATTCCGCTTATCGAACGTTCAAAATCGCTTATGGGAACTCCAAATTTTTTCTCGTATTCCGATTCCAATTTAGGTTCTATTTCAGCGGCCATTTTTTTTATAATGCTTACTGTCATGGAATCCATTATTTCCGCAACGTCAGCCCAATCTTCATATTTCTGTGATTTCGGTTGAAAGCCAAACCAGAGTTTCTTTGAAGATGAAAGTAGTATTTCCAATTCTCGTACATCTTCGTTAACATAGTCAAAAGTGCCATCCATACGACGAGCATTGCTAAATTGTTTCTCTCCGATATTGCATTTGTGTAAGGCATTTACAAAATCAAGCCATTCGTCCATATCAAGTTCTAATTCTATTTCCGTATATTTTGCAATAGCACCTGTTGCGGTTCTTGTTATTGACATTGTAGCATAGTGGTCATAGTAATTATATTTTACACTTTTTATTGAGAATTCAAAATTGCTTATAGGAATTCCGAACCTTTTTTCATATTCGGCTTTTAATTTAACCTCAAATTCAACCTCCGTCTTTCTTGCGTTTTCCCGTTCAATCTCCTCCGCTTTCTTTTGGGCAAGAAGCTTGGCCTCCGGGTTTTCGCCGCAGCTTAGCAACAACAATATAAATAGAATGAGCAGTAATCTTAACATAAGCATTATCTTACTGAAAGCAACAATATGCAGAGAAACAATAAAATGCAACTCAAAAAGAAAGAATTTACCATAGACTTAAAAAATATACAAAATTCTTGAACTAGGAGTTTTACTTCGTAGATGTTTTTAGTTTTATTTTAGTTTCCATATCGTCCATTATTTTTTTGAACTCGTCCCAGTTCGGGGGATATTCTTTATAGCTATACTCAAGAGTATCATTATCTAAATAGCGAATAGATAGTTCCCATCTTTTAAGAGTGTCCTTGAAGTCAGAAGTAATTTCAAATTTTTTCCATCCAGTAAAATTGCATTCATGTAAAACTTTTACAAAATCATGCCATTCGTCCTCACTAAGTTCTACCTCTAATTGCTCTGGTTTATCTACTATACCAGTCAATGAATATTCTGCTAATATGTTAGTTGCCGTTTTAGCAATTGAGATATGAGTTTTCTGCATGGCTTTACTGTGAGAATTAAGTCGTTTTCTGTGTGTAAAATCTATGTCTATTACTGAAAACTCATTTTTCTTCGTCAATTCTAAACAATGCTTATTATAATATTTCAAAAAAAACATTTCATTGGCATTTTGCTCTAAATAATGCTTTTCTAAATCAAAATCGTCTTTTCCAACAGTTCTACACCAATTGTGAATACTTTTATACTTGTTTGCAAATAATGAGTCAAGACATTTTTCATAATCTTCAAAATATAATATTTCATTTGTTTTTTTAATTACTTGCATGGCAAAATCAATGTCAGGAGAAGCATTGCTGTTATTTTTGCTACAACTTAGAAAAAATGACAAAAAAATAATCAATATTACATACTTTAAAATATCGAACATAGAATTTATATCCTCTTTATATTTTACATTGCCCATACGCAGTCCAATTTGTCATTTCTTCAAGAATATCTCTAAACATTTCTTCTGATATTGGCAGACATTCTTTTATGTTTTTATATGCTACGGGATTAACTATCGCTTCTGCTGCCATATGCACAAAAGCTTCTTCTGCCAAAACTTTAGAAAAACCTAATTTATCTTTTTCTTCTTTATCTCTTTCTCTCCAATAACTTTCTAAATGCCCGAATATGTTATTACACCAATTATTAATGCGAAGATGGCAGGGAATTCTATAATCATAATTAATTAATTTTTTAAATGCACATTCTACGCTAGTACATATATTTACAACAAAATTTCTAGACTCTTCTCTATAATTACACGCCTCAGTCTGAGTACGTGTACACATAAATTTATCTTCACAATCTTTTTTGTCATGAGTATAAAGCTTAGAGTTGCTAGGGTTGCATCCGTATTTTCCCTTATAAAGCACTGCACCAATTATATCATATAAGGCAGCTTTATTTATTTTAGGTTCTTTAAATGTTAGGTCATTAAGTCGTTTTTTATTTGCATTTTTATTATTTTCTTCCTTAAAAAGTTCATTGACTTCATATATGATAGTATTTCCAAATCGCTCAATCATATTCTTATCTTTGAGATCTGCAACATCATAAATATTATGGAAAAATTCGTGAAAAATTATATGATAACTTGCATGCCAATTTGAGCCTCTATTATTACGTCCAAGATTTATGAAAATTCCCCACTTTCCATTATCATCTTGTCCATAATATGCATCTTCACTTTCAGCAAGGGTCAGACTGTTTACTCTTAAATCATTTTCATATGTTCTCCAAACATTCCTTAATAGAAAACCAAGTTCGCAGTCCTCAATCGTATTAAGCAAATGAAGCATTTCTATATAACATTGTACATGATGAATTCCGTTTGTATCACCTTCCGTTAAAAATTGACGTCTGTTATTCTGATTAAGTTGTGATGTTAATCTTGCAAACTCAGATATGCAATCACATATTGAATCTTTTTTAATAATCGTTTCATTGCCCATCTTAACCCCCTTCAAACACTCGATGATTTTAAAAAATAAAAAATATTCAGTTTTTGCTCATAATTTAAGCCAGCATACTCAACCGTAAATTTCAGTTCCTTGCCTTTGGGATCAGGAGCGATAAAATCAACAAACTTTACACTGTCCTTTTTTAATAATTTATTCTCTGAATATTTTATAAACTCGCTCATAAAAAATTTACCATTTTTTTCGCCCGAATCGGTAATCGGTTTCTTTGCTTTTTCATGAAAAACTTCATTCAAAAAACGTCCATATTCGATGAGCATTGCCAATAGCAGGGCAAAGCAATTCTCTGAATTTCCTTTGTAAAGAGCATCCAGTGCAATACGTTGGTTTATAAAAATTGTCTTATTTTTATAAGAACCTAAACGGTTAATTACCATCGCATCTATCTTGAATTCCGGTCGAGGAAGAGATTTAACTGTAGTATCCTGAATGCTGAATTCATTGCGAACTTCTTTGCCGAATGCTCTTTCTATAAAATCGGAAAGCTCGCTTTGGCTACTTTTAAAGGGAAAATTCTCGCACAAAAACTCATAAAACAATTCTCCAACTCTTATATTGTCGCTCGAATCTTCCAGTTCGTCTCTAAACATAGGCGCGAGGGAAGCGTTAGTTATGTCCGCTTCGCCCATGCCTTGGGGAACGGCTATAATCTCCAGCTGCCCTGCGTTGTCGTCATTGTCTTTGCTCTCAAACGCCCCAACTTTAGGCAAGTCACACTTGGTGGCGTAGTACTCCTCCGTCAAAAGCAAAACAACTTTATACAAACTGCGCCAAGACTCCTTGCTGAATTCTTCGCCTTCGTTGGCAGAAAAGTTCCACTCTTTTATTGTGTTTGCGCATTCGTTGAAATATGCCTCGTCTTTATATTTTTGGCAAGCCTCTACAAACAGGTCTCCGTTTTGTTCCAAAATAGATTTGGCTAGCTTGGACAGGAAGCTGTTGCCACGCAAAAACATTTTCTCGCCACGCTCTTCGGAAACGCGCAAATGCACAGTCGCCAAGGCCTTGCAAAATGACAAATCGCTGTCAACGCAACGCTGGATTTCAATCCTTGCGTAGCGGAACATAGGCTTCTTCTCTTTGGGCTTGATGGCCGCTGCCTTGGCTTCCTCCGCAGGCTTGTCATCTCCGGGTACCAAGTCCCAATTGAAATCAGGTGGGAGGTTTATGAAAAAGTCCGGAGTGACGAGGCTTGCCCATCGCCACATGGGAAGGTCATCTCGTGCGAGCCGCCTGTTGTTCATAAACTAACTTTCCATTAGAATATCAATAGAGCTTATTTGCAAAGCATTGGGCGCATAAATGCCCATTTCTTTTTCGTCGCATAAATTTTTCCAAAGAAACGAATCCGTTTGCAATTTAAAGTAAAAAGTGCCGGGTATTTCCTGAATCGCTTTCGGAACAATGCTATGAGCGCAGCTTATGCCATGAGTCGCGCTAACAACCAAGCCGGATAGCTTTGACCTCGGAGCTATTTTAAGCTGCAAAGGCATGAGCTTAACAGCCTCCTCCGGCGATAATTTTGACTCTACAGCAAGCCAAACAGAAGATGTAGGCAAAATATTCAAATCCGCAACGTTTGCGAAAAATGAACTCGGGCCTTCTTTTGAAAAACGCTTTTGCAAAACCGAAGCCTTTTTCTCCGAAAGCAAAAAAACATCCAGCGCAGCGAAAATTTTATTGAAGCATTTGTCAAATTCCGCATGATTGTAACCAAACGGCTCTTGCAAAACTTTCACTATTTCGCAAAAGAAATGGAATGGCAGCACGCCTTCCGTGCTCTGCATACAGTTCAAAACGGCTCTTAAAGATTTGAAATCCTTCAGCAATAACTCTTTCGAATGAGAAATGTGCTCTATTCTGCTCTGCAAAATAGAATCAAAATACATTAGCTTCTGGTAAAAACATCCGTAACCGTTTAGTGATATTAAAGGCGGATAAAAATTCTTGTCCAACTCATAAGAACCTTGCAGGTTTCTCAAAAGCCTCGCCACCGGCAAAAACTCCTTTCCGTCCAATGACTCATTGCCAAAAACAATGAATGGAGCCGGAATGGAAACCGGCACAAGAACAGAATTTTCCGCAGAATACAAATCCGGATATTTTTCCCACGCAACCTTAAAGCGAGAATTTTTATCTTCGGAAAATTCAACAGACTTGCTTAAATCCAAAGCCAAAAACACATCCAGGCTATTTAAGCTCTTGTCAAAAATTTGAGTAAAATTTCTAGCTTCAATTTTCGCCGATTCATATTCGTGGTCAACAAAAGAAATCCCGCTTGGAAAAACAGCTTCGCATTCTTTAAGCGCGAACTGCCCTTCTTTTAACAAGCCTTCTTCAAGCATTAGCCTGCTAAAGCCAAAGTGCATTCCTCTCGGCAAACCCGAAACATTTTTTATATGCCTGAGAATAAACTTGTCTGACTGCTGCAAATGCTGCTGAGACAAAGCCATTCCCTCTTTCCAAGCAACGAGCATGGTCATTTTGCTACCTCTGAAATATCATTATTTTTATATTTGTAAACGGGCTTGGGCTGGTTTGTATAATAAAGTAAAATCCCTGCCGCTACAAAGCCGGCTCCTATCAAGGCCGTTTTTATGTGTCCGCTTTCCGTTCCGCCTTCAGCAGCTTTCGCCTGAAGGCCAAAAAGCTCCATCACCCCATTCTGCAATGCGGCGTTTGGCTGGTCTGTAATGCAGCGCTCAACTTCCTTGATTATTTTTCCGCTGCTTACGCTTATGAGCTTCATCGCAAAAGCACTGCAATATTCATTGTTCACAGTGCTAACTTTTAGAATTTCATTTCTGCTTTCCGCACCTGCTTCTTTCGAATACATTAAAACTGCCTCGGCAAGCTCCGAAGGAGCTTCTATTTGAAGAGCGTAAGACGCTTGAATCCCGATTGCCAGGATTAACAGGATTTTACGGATTTTAAAATCCGTTTGCTGAAATAAAGTCATTTGAGAACTCCCTTGCCATATCTTCTACTTCTAAAAAGATTTCACTTTCCTTAAAAACACCCGTCCTCCACCTATCCCAGGTAGGGCAATCCATATATTCGTGGCTAATAGCTAAATACGCCCTTTGGTGCAGTTGCAAAGAAGCGTAAATGAAATAATCGCCTTCTTTTTTCTTGAATCCGGTAAGCAAAAATTTAAGCGCGCCTCCTCCGTTTGATAGCACGCCATCTGTACTGCTTGGCGCATTGTAAACAGTTATCGGTATTTTGGCATCATCCAGCTTTGCTTTTATCCTGTTTTTTATTTCCTGTTCCATTTTTTTAATTTCAGAATCGCCTGAGCAATGCACAAAAATCTCAACGCCTTGTATAGTTTTGAGCGAAGCCTGCCCGTAAAGCTTGTTTGCATGCAAATACGGAGAAAGCCCCAAAAAGACAAACAAAATCAATAATAATACTTTTCCTCTTTCCATCTGATTTCTCTATTGGCAATCCTCTGCAACTAAACCTACGCAAAATATAGTAAATAAATTTATGCCTATTACCTCTGGAAGCCTCTTATGGAAGCTCAGCTATCGCTTTTTCCTTTATTTCTTCTCTCATGTCTTTGTTTCTATAATCAAGTAACTTTTCCTATGGCTAGAGTTCTCATCTTGAATCTGCCTTTGATTTAACCTTTTTCTCCATATCGTTCATTATCTTCATAAACTCATTCCAATTAGGTGGATATTCTCCGCTACCTTCAAATTCATAAGCTAATTCATCCGAATAATAAACGTTAAGTTCCCATCTTTTAATCTTTCTCTCTCTCTCTTCATAAATTTTCTCCCATTCGACAGTGTCCTTTTCCCATCGAATAACACAACACTTATATAAATCTCTTATGAAATTCATCCATTCTTCCATGCTAAGCTCCGCCTCAACAAACTCTGATTGACCATACTTATCATTTAAAGCGTGTGTAGCAAAAGCTCCCGTTTTTGTTTTAGTTATTGAATTGAGTGTAGTTCTCATATAGGGAGGATAGTTAGGTCTGCGACCCATACCCTTGAAAGGCTTGTCTTCATCATAACTACCATATTTACAACCGGACAATTCGTTACATTCAGTATTCCTAAAAGTTACATTCGTTGCAAAACGTTCAAAATATTTACGGTTGTATTCTTCGCAGTTCAGAAATAATAAAGTAAATAAAACAAACAATATCTTGAAGGGTAAAAAAAAGAAATTGTGACTATGTTTTAAAATATGAAGCATGGATTCTCCTCTTTTTAGGGTTTAAAACAGATATCCAGCAACACGTTCTTTTCTATCCTGCAACAATATACGTTGTTCTAGTTTTCGAAGGATATCTCTAAACATTATATCCGATTTAGGAAGGCATGCCATTATTTCTTTGTATGCTTTTGGGTTAGTTATTGCATCGGCAGCCATATGTACGAAAGCTTCTTCTGCTAAAGTTTTGTAGAACTCTTTAGGTTCAACACACTTTGGAAATTTATTTTTATTTTTGCATTCAAAACACCATCCTTTTTTATATGGATCTTTTTTATTTAGACCTCTTTCATAAGGATTATTTCCGTATTCATTCTTTTTTAAACAATAATTTTTCATATCCCCTTCTAACCAATAATCATAAGTATGTCCAAAGATTTCATCGCACCAATCATTAATGCAAAGACGGCATTCTATTCGATAATTGCAATTGCTAGCCTTGTTACATGAAAGCATATTATGATTGCCGGAAGGCTCGCTTTGTTGTCTAAATTGGCAATAAGCTAGATCTGGTATTGTTCTGCTTAATGAAGCATTGCATTGAAACTTTTTTTTACAATTTTTATTGTAGAGTTTATAGTTGTCAGGGTTGCAGCCGTATTTTCCTTTATAAAATACTGCCCCTATAATGTCATATAGAGCGGCTTTATGTCTTTTATCTACTTTGAAAGTTATATTATTGAGTCGTTTTCCAGTTTTATTATTTTCTTCTTTGAAAAGTTCATTTACGTCGTTTGCAATGACATTTCCGAAATTTTCAATTATACCCATGTTTTTGAGATTGGCAATCGCATAAATATTATGGAAAAACTCGTGAAAAATAACCTGATGCTCTCTAAACCATGTAGAATCTGTGCTATCTCTGGCAAGGTTTATAGATATTCTCCAGTCTATCCAATTTCCATTTGCATCTTGGCCATGAGGTTCGCTATATGCATACTCATCTTCTGCTAGGTCATACCTATGCACTCTCAAATCATCCTCATACCTTTTCCATAGTACCCTTAATAAACATCCAAGCTCATTATCTTCAACTGTATTAAGTTTATCAATCATTTTGTCATAACATGCATGACGTTCTTCCGCAGAAGCGTTTTCTCCGTCGTTGACTATAAAAATCCTACGCCTATCACTTGATGTTTTGTCAAGCATTTTTTTTCCTAAGCTTATGAGAGTTAACTTATGATTCAACGCAAATTTATATATTGAATCAAGAGTGATAACTGTTGCCTGTCCCATTTTTCAATTCTCCTTTTTTTTAACTTTCAGATGATTTCAAAAAATCTAAAATCTCTAGCTTCTGTTCGTAGTTCAAACCAGAAACCTCAACCGTAAATTTCTGTTCATTGCCTTTAGAATTTGGAACAATAAAATCAGCAAACTTGAAACTATCATTTTTTAACAATTTGTCATCAGAATTCTCTATAAACTCGTTCATAAAAGCCTTGCCGTCTTCGTTAAGAAAGCGTCCGTATTCCATAAGCATTGCTAAAAGCAGAATAAAACGTGTTTCATAATTTTTGGCAGAAAAAGCCTCCAGCACAAGGCGTTGGTTTATTAAGATCGTCTTGTCTTTGCAAGTTCCCAAACGGCAGGTTTCCATTGCGTCTATCTTGAATTCCGGCCGTGGAAGCGTCTTCAATTCCGCAAGCTTGTCTTTAGGAAAATTCTCGCACAAAAACTCATAAAATAACTCGCCAACTTTTATATTGTCGCTCGAATCCTCCAGCTCGTCCATAATCATAGGCGCAAGGAGGGCATTTTCTAT
>WQTK01000223.1 GCA_009786285.1 Candidatus Fibrimonadales bacterium
ATAGCAAATATCGTAGAATTTTTCAACCCCTTTTATGAAATAAATGTTGATTTATGCGGAGTTGTTATATTTTTAAGGAGCGACTAAATACTTTGCTGTTCTGAAATTGTGGCAAAAAACTATGGGAAAAATCCGGCAGCGGTTATAGCAAAAAAAGTTTTAACTCTGATATCATCGCTTTGGGAAACGGGACAAGCGTGGGTACAAATCTGCTCACTCTGAGCCACAGTACTAGGCTTAAGTCCCATAGTTCGTAAAGTTAAATCCTATTCGTTTCAAATCCCAATTCTTTAGCAATTGTGAGCATATTTTTGTCAAAAGAACAAATGCAAATTTTGCTTTTACTGTGTTTCTTGCCTATATCAAGAGCTGTAGCAATATGAATGGCATCAAGACTTTTGCACTTGGATAGTATATCATAATTGCTACGTACAGAATGTTCAAAATCTTCGCTAATATCTCTGTAAAAAACATCACTCAAAAATTTATCGAGATATTGTAACCTAGTTGCCATAAATTAGAATCTATCAGAACGACAATATTCGTAATCTGGCCACCAGTCTTCGCGCTTAATTTTAGGCTCTGTGTTAATCCATTCTGGCCTTTCTATTTTGTCTGGGCTTCTTTTTGGCAAACTAGCCCTGCCAGCCTTTGCCTCTTCAACCATCCATTCAACGAAATTAGCATCTTGTTCGTTGTTAACTGGATACATTACCCCATTCCCAAGGTCTATAACCCGATGATAGGGCTTGTTAGCCACAGAAATTTTGGCTTTTTGAGTTGTTATTTGCATAATAGCAATATAGAAAAATTCAGGATACCGTTTCACAAAAAGATTACGTGATATCATCGCTTTGGGAAATGATTTTTTTCGCAATACTTGAGCAACTACAACGACGCAATCTCACGCCGCGAAAGACCGGTGCAACTCATTATTTTGCTCACTGTATCACCTGCGGCCTTCATTGCCTTGGCAGCCTGCATTAAACCTTGATTTATACCTTGGCTTATGCCACGCTTCTCGGCTTTCATGGCCATAGCTTCAGCTTTCACGACCTTGGCTTCGGCTCTCGCTTCAGCATCGTCAATTTTCTTGAGCACGCTCTTGTTATACATCTGCTTCAACGTCATGTTGGACTCCCGGAATTCCTTGTACCTGCCGTAAAGCTTTGAATGCATGTTGGACATACGCTCCTGAAGCAATGCGACATCTTTACTTGTAATGTAGAAATTTTCCTGGCTCTTCTGCAAAGCTTCGCAGATTTCCGATACATAGCCTTTCAGCCTCTCGGACAACTCCTTGCGCTTCACAGAGTCTCTCTCGCTTTTATTCAATTCCTCTCGTATTTTCAACAAATAAAATGGTAACAAGAGAGCTATGTCCCCAAGCTCGGATATTTTATGCTCCAGCACCTTGAACGCCGGAACCTTGTAAACTATGCTTCTTTTGCCCGGAAACCGGACCTCTATGGCCAAAAAGTCCTTCGTTTTGCTCGTTTCCAAGTAAACTACCGCCGGGGCTGGCATGTCTATAACCATGCGATTGCCGTCTTCGGAAAAAGTCTTGTTTTTCATGGCTATCTGGACGCTGTAGTTGAAAATCCTGAGCATTATCTCCAGATCATCCTTTATTTGCGCTTCTATGAGGTAGGTGTCTTTTACACCTCCATGAGACATTATTACAACCATGTCGGTGAATATTTTCCCCAAGTCGCCAGATTCCGGGTTTTCCTTTATCAGTTCCTTAGGCTCCCTGACTTCCACGATGGTGTTTGGCGGGTAGTTTTTTTGAAAAAGTCTGTTTATAAGATGCACAACGGCTTGGGTGCTTGCCTCGGCCATTATGAATTTGAAGTTGCTGTCGAACAATCCAGCCATAAAGCTTTCTCCTAATTTTGAAGGGTTGAGTGCTTTAGGGCGACGTAAAAGGAATAAAAAAAATATTCCCTAAAGGCTTTGCGGTAATATAGAAAAAGTTATGGGAAAAATCCGGCAACGATTATAGCAAACAAAGTTTCAACTCTAACATCATCGCTTTGGGACAAGCGTGGGTACAAAGCTACGTTGGCTGGGGCATCTGCTTCAACGTCATGTTGGACTCCCGGAATTCCTTGTACCTGCTGTAAAGCTTTGAATGCATGTTGGACATGCGCTCCTGAAGTAATGCGAAGAGAGCCATGTCCTCTAGCTTGTCGACACAAATTCTAAAATTCTGTGAATTCTGGTTCAGACGTTTTCTATATTCCCTCAAATGCTACGCTTGCTTTTAATCTCATTTCTGTGCGCTGTTTTTATGGCGTGCTCTTCCTCAGACGAATCCACTGCGCTAAGCGAGTGGTTTGGCGACCAAGGCCTTGCTACCTCTTATGGCAAAGAATTTAAAGAAATTGATGTTTCAATAGAGAGCTTCTCCTTGCAAGCCGATACCTCTGCCTACGCCATTGGCTCTTATGCCGCGCTTGGCAATGTAAACGGCATTGAACATATGCTCTTTTTGGGCATGGACAGCTTGCCCTCAAAAACCTGGAACCTAAAGGCAGACACTGTTTTTTACAAAGATATTTACAGTGGCGAAATACCGGTACAGCAACTGGAAGCAACAATTTACTGGCTGGAAGAAACCGAAGAACTGCACGATAGCACCTGGCTGAAATTTGACAGACCATGGAAGGACTCCGCAGATATAAGCATTGACAATTTTTCCATTTCTTTGCCGGAAAATGTGCCAAACTCCAAACTGCTGATAGGCATAAAACTAAAACCGGGCAGCAACACAGTTTTGCGCATAAATTCAAAATCTATCAACAATACAGATATGCCGGGGCTTCTGAGAGTTGCCCAAAAAACAAACATCACAGACAATTGCCTGCAATGCCTGCATGCCGGAGCCAGAGAGTCGCTGCAGGTGTCACTTAGCGATTTTTCCATCGATAAAACCGTGGTGTTTGCGCAGCTTGTTTTTCCGGCGCAAAGCGACACCGCAGGCAGCGAGCTTGGGCTTCCGGTGCCAGTGTATGTGTATGGAACAGACGGCTTGGAAAATTATAGGGTTGATACCGCTTATGTAAATGCGAACAAGCTGCACCCGAATCTTGTTTTTAGCGAAGTAGATACTTTGAAGTTGCAGGTTACAAATAGCTTGCGCAAAGGAAATATCAATTTTACCATAAGGCTAGGAACTCCTATGCTTATTCCAGGCTCGTTTTTCTTTTACAATTCCGTTTACAGCTCGGAAAAAGTGTTCTCTGACAGACCTGCGTATGCACGCTATGATTTCAGCGCTATTGAAAAGGGGAAAACCGTAAAGCTGAGACTTTGGTTCGCAGACTACGGCGATAAAAAGTAGCTATGCTAAAACATATTTCCATCAAAAATTTGGCACTTATAGCAAATGCGGAAATTTCGTTTTCCGGCGGTTTTTGGGCCATAACAGGAGAAACCGGAGCGGGGAAATCCGTGTTTTTGAGCGCTCTTAAACTTTTGTGCGGCGCAAAAACTGTTGCCGGCTTGGTGAGAAATGGCGAAGAAGCCGCAGTTTTAAGAGGTAGTTTTGATATTGATAACTTGCAAGATGCCAAGAATTTTTTGGAAAAAAGAGAAATAGATTTTGAAGACTGCGAACTGGAAATTCAAAGAGAAATTTTCACGAATGGAAAGAGCAAAGCCCGCATAAACGGAGTGATGGCGAGTCAAAGCGATTTGCAAGAGCTGGGCGAAATGCTTGTACAATTGCACGGACAAAGCGAGCAAACCCTTTTAAAAGATATTAAATCGCAGCAAAAATTCATTGATGCCTATTGCGGAAACGACGAGCTTTTGCAAAAATGCAAGGAATCTTTTGAAAAACTGAGCGCGACAAACAAAAAAATAGAAGAGTGCAGGCAAAACGCCGAAGCCATTGCCCAGCAAAAAGAATTTTTGCAATTCCAGTTGAGCGAACTCGCAAACGCAAATTTGCGCCCAAACGAAGAAGAGCAATGCGAAAGCATTGTGCAGGAATCCGCAGGCGGAGAGTTCAAGAGAAAAATGGCAAACGAATGCTTGGAGCTTTTACTCGGTGATGCGGGAATTTCAAATCTTGTTGGCGAACTCGTTTCAAAATTGCAAAAACTTGAAAGCAAATGCGGCGACGTGCCGAAAAGCGAGGCGGCAGCGTGCGTAGAGGATTATTTCAGCAGCTTGGTTCTGGAACTGAAAAAACTCGGCAAACAGGAGGTTTACAGCCCGGAGCAAATAGAAAAGGCAAACGCCCGCATAGCTCTTATACAAAAACTCAAGCGCAAATACAAAACAGATTTGAATTCGCTTATAGAGCTTAGGGAAAAAAGAGAAAGGGAATTGCAGTCTTTGGAAAACTCGGATTCCGATATGGAAGAATTGCAAAAATCTGCAAATAAAATTCGCATTGAACTGGAAAAGATATGCGCCGAGCTTACCAAAAAAAGACTTGCCGGCGCAAAGAAACTTGACGCTGATGTGGAGAGCAGGCTCCATGCGCTTTCAATGCCAACAGCTATATTTTCCACTCGCTGGACTCCTGCAGATTTGAGCGCAAGCGGCGCAGAGCAAGGAGAGTTCTGGATTGCTCCGAACAAGGGCGAAGGCGAAAAACCTTTGAGGCAGTCGGCGAGCGGCGGCGAACTTTCCAGAGTTTTGCTTTCGTTTAAGCGAACAATGGCAGAGAAGGACAAGGTTCCAATTTTAGTTTTTGACGAGGTTGACAGCGGCATTAGCGGCGAAGTAGCGCATAAAATAGGAGAATGTTTGCAGGAACTTGGCAAATACCATCAGGTGCTGACAATCACTCATTTGCACCAGGTTGCCGCTCTTGCAGACGGGCAGTTCTGCGTCAGGAAAATAGAAGATAAAAATCGCACATATACAACGGTTGAGCCTCTTGGCAAAGAGGAGAGAATTTCTGAAATAGCGAGAATGCTAGGCGGCGAAAAATCGCCTACTGTTTTAGCGCACGCAAGCGAATTGCTTCGCACAAGGATACTATGTCATTCGTAAAAAAACATAACAGCAAAGATGGACCGAGCATAGACATTGCGCCTATGCTTGATATGGTGTTTATTTTGTTGATATTTTTTATAGTCACAAGTTCTTTTGTCCGGGAAACCGGCATAGATGTGAACAAGCCAAAAGCGAGCTCTGCGCAGGAGCTTGCAAGGGAGAGCATTTTAATAGGCGTTAGCCGTGAAGGAACTATTCACATCAACGAAGGCCAGGTTGATTTGCGTGCATTGCGCGCAATTTTGCAACGCATGGTTGCAGAAAAACCCGACCGTGCCGCAGTAATAGTAGCAGACAGGGAAGCCCCCAGCGGCAAAATAGTAGACATTCTGGACGAATGCAACATAGCAAGGGTAAAAAAGGTTTCCATTGCGGCGAACAAGGAAGAATGATGTGATAATGTAGGGGCGTGCAACGCCCTGTGATATAATATTGTTCATATGGCCGTTCATAAATTGCCTCATATTTTAGGTTTATCTATATCCTTAAACGCAATTTTTCTATATTCCTTTTCATGAAAAAATTTTTACCAGTTATCGCTACTTGCATGCTTGCGCTGGCGGCTTGCGAAAAAGGCTCGGTTTCCGGAACAGTTATGGACCCTTTTACCGGAAAAACAGTTGCGCTTCCCACGGTGTATGTTAAAGGCACCACATTTTCCTCCCAAAAAATACCAGGCGGCCTGCCGGAAGGAAAGTTTAATTTTGAAGGCTTTGAACCCGGCACCTATGTTGTGGAGGCTGGCAAAGACAAATATTCAAGAGGGCATGCGGAATTTACCATAAGCAAAGGCAATATGTCTGCGACGCAAAATGTTTATGTCTATCGCTTGGATGTGACCCCGGGTCTTTACCGGCCTATTGAAGGTTCAAACGCAGAAAAAATAACAAACGATTGGGCAATTTGGCAACCTACTTGCAAAGGCTCTTTTGTTTTGCGCGCCAAATTCACGGAAGAAGTGGAAAACCCACAAACAAAAAAGAAAGAGAAAAAAGACAGAATGCTGCCATCGCCAAAAAACGTCCCTGCCAACATAGTTGCGCTTTACCAGCTTAAAACCTCAGTGTCTTCTCCTGTTGAAGCTACCTCTTATCCCATAATTGAAGATTTGGCTAAAAACCATGACTGCGGGCTTGACGCAAAAGAAAAGCTGTTCGCTCCGAATTTGGACAAGGGAACCAAACTTAGCTCCAGCTACAAAAGCGATAACCTATATGAAATAAAAGGAACGCTTCCGGGCGGCAAACAGCTTTTGGCGCTTAATCAAGACGGAAAATTGGTTGGACTTTATTACCTGAACGCGCAGTGAACCTAAAACCCTTCTTAGTACCCCTTGTATATGCGGCTCCCGTGTTTGCGGGGGCATTTTTTTTGTTTCAGAAGATTTCGCAGAGCTATGCGAAATCTTGGGATATTCAATGGGGGTACTATGCAGTGCTGGCATTGTTTGCATGGCTTTGCGCCGCACTTGCCTGGAATGCAAAGGAAATTTTTCAAAGGGTGAAAAATTGCTTGCCTCACAAACTGTCCATGCTTGGGTTGCTGGCTCTTTTAATTTTCTTCGCAGTTTTTACAGTTGTCACAATAAACTTGCAGCACAGGGTTTTGAGCGATGAAACAAGCTGGGAATCCATGGCTCTTCAAATGCGTTTTGACCAAAGCGGGGGAGTGTGCAATCAGGGAATTTGGAAGAGTGGCTCTCTTGAATGCAAAGACGTTGTGAATAATTTTAAGGGCAAAGCTTTTGCCTTTGTTCAAAGCCTTGCGTTTTTGTTCGCTGAACCAACCAGAGAAACCGCTTTGCGCGTGAATTTGCCGCTTGCCCTTTGCTCCGTTGCACTCCTGTTTTTTGCCATGTTCAGATTTACAAAAGACCCTTGGCTTGCGTTGACTGCGGCGATTTTTTTAATAAGCCAGCCTATATTTTTAATGCAGTCGCGCAGTGCTTCAACCGAGGTTTTATACATATTTTTATTTACGGCCTTGCTTGCGTTTTATTCCATTGTTCCGCCAAAAGAAGTTAGCCTAAAGCATTTTGCGCTAATTATTCCCTTGCTCGGATTTTTCGCTCAAACAAGGCAAGAGACTATTTTCTGCTTTATCCCTTTTGTTCTTTTTTATTACTCATATTTTTTGGAAAAGCCGTGGCGCTTGGCTGTTTTCTCCGGCCTTGTAATCCTAGCTTCTTGGCCATCCATAAACACAATGATTGCCTATCGAGGCTATGATTTCCAAGGCGGCGAGCATGCTGCGCACTCTATTGATAACTTTGTTTTTAATCTGAAAAGCAATATCAGAATAATGTGGAATGCGGAACTTAGCCCGAATGGGCTTTTGAAATATCCGTTTTACACAATTTATTCCTTTTTGCTTTATGCCGGTTTTGCCTGGCTTTTGTTTAAAATAGCTTTTCACGGCAAATACAGATGGGCAGCGCTTTTGTTTGCTCTGTTCTGTTTGCAAATAGGAGTTATACTTTTCAATGTGAGCGGCACTTTTGAAATTGACATAAACCAGAGATATGTGCTTGTGGCTTTGCCGTTGTTTGCCATTGTGATGGCGGTAGCATTGTGCGATGTGCTGAATGGAAAGTCAAAAATAGTATGCTGCGCTGCGGCGATTTTGGCTGTGGGCATTTCTGTTAAGCATGCGGGCAGTTTTTGGGATAATATTTTATATAACAAAAACAAGCTTTTGGCAGAAGAAGATTATTTGAACAGGGAATTGAAAAAACTTCCTGAAAATTCCATATTCATTTATTCTCGCCCGTGGCAAATGCTGGCAAGCGGCTTCAATGGATTTTCTGAGAGGCAGTTTTTGGGCTGGTCGCCAAGCGAATTGGAAGAGTGGAGAAAGTTTTCCGGCGATAATATTTACATTGTGCGTGGCCAAGACGGTTACGGCGAGGTGGATAGGAAATCCAGAGTTGTCGGTTTTAAAACTACAAGCACCATAGACGGGATTTTAAACGAATACAAAACGCAGAGAATTTTTTCAACAGCCCGTCCTTTTGGTTACTCGCTTGAGGCTTATAAAATAGGCAGAAAAAAAGGGGAGTCCGCTTATGCGGCAAGCATTGCATGGGACGGAACGGAGCTTAAGTGGGCTTTGCCAGATACTTTGGCTGATTACAAGGTTATGCTGAATAATGAACTTTTAGATGCCGGCAACAGCTTTATCGTTGAGAAACCGGGTATGTATTATGCTGCTTTGATTGCTTTCCCTGAAGGAGACACGGTTAAAAAAGAGACGCAGTTTTTTGTTCGTTCTGCGGAAAATCGTTTGCTCCAAGACTCAAAGCCAAGCCCTTGGTCCCAAGACTGGGGAGAGCCCAAAATGGGAAAGACCGTTGAGAACAATGCAATAAGAATAGACGGGAGAATTTTTGAGTTCGGAATAGGCTCGCATGCCAATTCGAAGTTGTCGTGGAATTTAAACGGGGCGCATAAAAAATTCCACAGTTACATAGGCTTGGACGATGAATCTGCCTGCGGCAATGGTGCTATTTGGGTTGTGAAGGGAGATGGCAATCAGCTTTACCGCTCAAAGGTTTTGGCTTCCCGTGAAATAGATTCCTTGAGCGTTGATATTCACGGAGTGAGAGTTCTTGAGCTTGAGGTTCTGGATAACGGAGACAAAGACTGCGACCACGCTAACTGGGCTGGAGCGTGGATGGAGTGAATGGTTGCTTGCTAAGCAGCTAACTGCCTGTACACCCAAGCTCCAAGCGCTTTCAACTCTTCCAAACACACCGAATGCTGCATATGGTAAGTGTGCATTTCCACAGGATTTCCGTTTAATTTTAAAAAGTCAAAAGCTTTTTGTCCAAGAGTTACAGGCAAAACATTGTCATGGCTTCCGTGTCCAAAAAATACCGGGATCTTTGAATTTACGGCATTCATCAGCATTGTGTGCGCTGTTGGATAAAAGGCGGAAAGGCTTGCGGCTCCTGCAAGCTTTTTGTTGTAGCGCATAGCCGTATGCAAAGCCAGAACTCCGCCTTGGCTAAAGCCTACGAGCAAGATTCTTTCCGAATTTATGCCGTTTTCAATTTCTGCGTCTATAAGCTCTGCTACGAGCTTTGAGCTTTTTTCAATACCTTCAATATCAGGCTCTTGCTCCAAATCCTCATGTATAATATCAAACCAGGCAGGCATTTTATAGCCGTTATTTACGCTAACCGGCATCACAGGGGCATGGGGAAAAAGAAACCTTATGGCAGCATCTTTTGGCAATTTAAGCTCTGGGACAATGTCAGCGAAATCATGGCCATTTGCGCCAAGCCCGTGCATCCAAATGATTGCGGCGTCCGTTTTTTTTGCTGTTTCTTTTATAATGCAGTCTAACATTTCTATATTACCTCAATGACAAATTTAGTAAAAATTATCGCTTTTGATTTGGAAACCACAGGTTTGGAAGTAGGCAGAGACGAAATAATAGAAGTAGGCGCTATTCTTTTTTCGATCAAAGAGAGC
>WQTK01000224.1 GCA_009786285.1 Candidatus Fibrimonadales bacterium
ATATGTTACGTTGTCTTTTCCGTTTGTTTCGGATTCAACAACAGGTTCGTTTGCTTCTGCGCCGAATTTCCTTCCGTCAATGCTTACCGAGCCGTTTCCTTGCGCTTTGCTTATTACAAAGTTTTGCGAAGCCACTACTTGGCCGTAGTCACCTTTTGCGGCAAATGTAGCGATGACCTGATATTTGCCGGCACTATCGGGCGGGTTGACGCTTTCGTAAGATTTGCCGCTGTATTCCGAGCCTGTGTATTTTATGGTAACCGCTCCGTTTGTGGTGGTATTGGTAACAGGTTCGTTTGATTCTTGGCCGTAAGTCCAGCCGGTGATTGTTACTGTGCCATCGCCTTTGAATACGTTGATTGTGATTTCGCCTGATGCTCTGTTCGCATAGTTTGTATCAGTGTACCATGCGTCAAATGTTTGCACTTGAGTAGTGCTAATTGATGTAGTCGGGCTTTGCCATTCGTAGCCATTTGGCAAGGGTATGCTTGCCAGAGTAAGGCCGTCTTTGTATTGAACGTTGACAGAATTCGTTTGAACAAAGGTTGGAGCGGCGGAAGCTTTGGCAACATTCAGCGTTAATTTTCCAACACCAGGCTCCGTATAATTCACCGGACCGTAAGTTGCGTCAAACTCTTGACCGCTTCCTGCGTAAACCAATGTATTTGGCTCCAACCAAGAGTAGTTTAATGGTGGTGTAATACCTCCAAGTGTTAAGCCATCTTGGTAGGTTGCGGAAAAAGTTTGGGGCAGGAAAGGTTCTTGGCCTTCTGTTATATTTTTATAGACAGTTACCTGATGTTCATCGTTAATCGTATAGGTGCCAGCTTCGTCACTTGTCACCCAAAGCACCAGCAAGCCTGGGAAAGGCCCTGCGCTTTTGCTTGATGGTATTATAAAAGTTTGATAATCAACAACTTCGTTTAATCCAAGCGAATCCGTGAAGAATCTAAGACCGGAATCTCCCGATACGCTGATGTTCACAAGCTGGCCATAGCTTCCGCCTTCTGTTGCGGACGCAAGGTATACTGTAAACTCGCAATTCTGTGTTCCATAACGGTTGAGGTCTGGGCAATCCCAACTGCCGCTAGCAAAGCCAATGGGAACCAATTTGCCTGAAGTTGTTTCTTTAGCTTTGGCGCCTAAGTTATAAATGAATTTGCCATCATCGCCGGAAATATTGCCCCAAACGGCTTGTGTATTTGCGCCTGCGGTGAATGCACTAATTTTAATAGGCTCGGCACCTAGATAGGTTCCTTGGTTCACAGGTTTGATTTCCGCATAGATTTCGTAGTAACCAGACAAGCCTGTGTATGGTGCTCTATGATGAACTCCGTTTACTGCGCCAGTTGTGCCGCTGTAATAGTCAATCAACGTTATGCCGCCATAACACACAAGATTGTTTCCATTCATTGCGCAAGAGGAGGAATTGGGGCTGAGTTCAAGTCGGTTATTTTGACTGTTGAGCATATAGTAATCAAGAATGTTGCCCAGTTGCTTGCCGCAATTATCACTAATGCAAACTTTTGCGCCATTATTGTTTGTTGCGTCTCCTTGAATGCTAAGAATATTGCCTACCGCATTTGTGCCGGAATGGGACGGGTAGCCATTTGGATTATGTTGCCAGCCAAGATAGTTATTATTTGCATTCTCTTCGTTCAGTTCGACTGCCCTTTCTTGCAATAGATTTCTGAAATCAATGAATTGCATTTCTGTGAGAGTTTTGGATTTGTCATCACCCCAATTATCATAATAGAGAAATTTTGCATCATTATTAACTTTTCCGACAAAATAAGAATTTTTCACACTGCCACTGATACCAATTATACCGTCAACAGAGGACTCTGTAGAAGACACATTGCCAATAGCATAGGAATTTACTACCGAACGAAACCAAGCATCTCCTATTATGCCACCAACAGCATGCTTGCCTTTCACATAAAAGCCAACCAAGCCAAGATTGCTTACCTCTCCATATCTTATATAACCAAACAAGCCTTGATAATCATCGGAACTATTTATGTAAAGGCCGCTTATCTCCTTGCCGTTACCGTTAAAATAGCCTTCAAATTGATACTCTCCATTTCCTATGGGTATCCACTGTTTCAAATCCGTGCCGTCGTTAGTAGCCCAGTTTTGCCAACCGCTATTAGAATTTGTATCGTTTAAAACAATGTCTTGGCCAAGCGTTATGGTTTTGCCGTTAAACAGCTGTGTACCGTTATTCACAAGCATTGCAAGTCCTGCCAATTCTTCTGCGGTGTTAATTATGAAACTAACCGCCAATGTATCTTTTGTGTACCAAGCAGTATTAGCAGCATAGCCTATTCCGCAACCGCCAAACCAACCGAGTTTTTTAAGCGTGAAATTGGCTATTTTTACAGGAGACGCCGCTGTATTGGAGCCGCTTCTCAATCTTATCATTAAGCCTGTCGCCTCTTTTAAAGCATTGTCTTTTTCACCACCTTCATAACCATCTCTATTAAAGCTGCTCCAAGGTATATTCAAAGTATTATCTCCTTTCGGCAAAGTATAATAATAATAATTATCGCTATAGAACTCATCCATCCAGTTCAATGCCAATTCAACCGGCATACTACTGCTGTATGATATGCAATAGCCACCGCCATTCTTTATGTCTTGCAGAGCGGCGCCAGGCTGAAAATCAAATGCTATCTTTGCGTTATTATATACATCCACTGCCGCCGCAATGGTTTCCAATTTAACTTCCATTCCCGATGTTGCAATTGGAGTGGTAATTTGAACAGAACCTCTAACGTTGGAAGTTTTCCATATAGATATTCCATCGCATTCATCGGGAGTATCTAAAAGGCATTTCAACAAACCGGGAGTCTGAACTTGTAGCTCCATGTCCGGAGCCCATAACATTCCGTCATGGTTAGCGAGGAATGGAACTCCGAATACCTTTTCAGCTTTTGCGCTGAAATGAGATGGATATCCATCTTCGTTGTAAATCCATCCAAAATCATTACCATAGGGGGATTGATTGGCTATTCCTGCATATATTTGCAATAAATCGCGGAAAGCAGTAGATTGCATTTCTTTGGTGGTTTTAGGAGTGCCAAGCGAATTTTTTACCGTTGCGCTGTCCAAATTATAGAAGGAATGCGTTACATCGCCGTTATCACCGATTATACCTACATTAGAGCCGGTTCCTTCTATTTTTCCTACATAGTAAGAATTCGTTGCTCTGCCACCATTACCGACCATGCCACCGACATAGTCAACTCCTGTCACTTCGCCTATGGCATAAGAATTCCATATCCGGCCGTCGTGACCGCTTATGCAGCCAACATTGTTATTGCCTTTAACATAACAATCAACCAAGCCGAGATTGCTTATGTTTGTCTCCCAGCCTACATAGCCAAACAAACCTTGATAATCATCAGTGCTATTTATATAAAGCCCGCTTATCACCTTGCCGTTGCCATCAAAATGGCCTTTAAACGCATTGCTAGAGCCGCCTCCTATGGGAGTCCACGGTGTTTTATTTAAAGGTATGTCTGCATCAAGCTTAAAATATGTATTTTCAAAATTCATGCCTGCGTTGGTTAGCATTGCTAAATCTTCAAGCTGGTCCTTATTTTTTATCAAGTAAGGAGAGGCTGATGTTCCTTCGCCGTCGTTAAAATAATTTTCCATATAAATATAGTCGGCTTCTTGGTCTGAAAAAGACGGATAATCATCCGCATTGTTTTCCCAATCCATATAATTCCCGCGATTGTAAGTATTTTGCATGCGGGCATACATATTCAAAGCCTTGTACAAAGAACCGTCTTTCATCTGTGCTGTGGTTTTCGGAGTGCCAAATGGATTAGTGACCGTTTCAAAATCAGAATTGTAGAATGAATTTATCACACGTTCACTAGAAAAAACATTATATTCGCCAACTATGCTACCGACATTGTCACCAGTTCCTGTTACTTTTCCAACAAAGTAAGAATTCTTTACATTACCTCCATGACCGCTTATGCCGCCGACACCCTCATTATAAGAATAAAATGTAGCTTGTAATGTAACATTGCCAATTGCATAGGAATTTATTACACTGCCACCACCACCGATTATGCCACCAACTTTGCTACTGCCTTGTACATAAAAGCTAACTAATCCAAGATTACTTATACTGCCTAATCCTTGATTTACATTGCCAAACAAGCCTTGGTAACTGCTTGTGCTATTTACATAAAGCCCGCTTATCACTTTTCCGTTGCCATTAAATTTGCCTTTGAACTCTTTACCGTCACCTCCTATAGGCACCCACTGTTTCAAATCATTAGTATTCTCATCCCAATCTTCCCAATCCGTAGGATCATTTAATTCTATGTCTTTGCCAAGCGTTATTGTTTTGCCTTCAAAAGAAACCGAAGAAGTACCATTCACAAGCTGCGCCAACCCAGCCAACTCATCTGCGGAGTTAATTGTGAAATCAATTGCCCCTGGTTTGCTATCGTACCAAGTGGTAACAGGAACATATGCTTGCCCCCAGCTTAAAGCTGCGAAGGACAAAAGCATGGCTGCCGCAAACATTAGTTTACGCATAAAAACCTCCTTTTAGGATTGTTGAAATTGATGCTTGAAAAAGCAAGATGAGTTAATCTGCACATGCTGATGTCCATTTTTTTAACTCCTGCTTCCATTGAGTGAAATCTGTTGTTCTTATTGTTGATTCAAGCTTGGCTTCCGCAGAACGAGACACTTTGCTTGACATTGAAAGTGCTGGATTTAAAGGCAATTGAAAAAAAGTCTCGCCAGCGCAGGACTCGCCTTTAAGCGTTGGCTTGAACATGCACAAGTGATTGCCAAGCATGCTTTTGTATTCGCACTGAATATCCGTGTTCAGCACGGATATCTTAAGACCGCTCTCATCGCACTCGCCGGAACTCAGCACAAAATCGCCGGAAAATTTGGAATAAAGCATATTTGAACCGTAGCCCTCAGCCTTTTGCCAATAAATTTTTTGGCCTGAACAAAAACTTTGATAACCGGATTTGACGGACTGGTAAAAATTGAATGCTTCCAAGTTCTCGCTCTGCGACTTTCCCAAGCTTTGCAACACCCTGCCGTTTTCCAAATGTTCATTATATAGCCTGCTGGCTTTTTGCCACGTCTCCTTTTTTTGCTTGGGACTTGCCAAGGAAGGAAATGTTTGCGCAATCATTGAAAGCGAGTCCACAGTTTGCGCTTGCCGTGCCGCATAAGGTTTGGCGGCGTTCTCGCGGCTCATGCAGGCAACCACGCCAAAATAGCCGTTTTGCGCAAGGCTTTTGCGTATGTGGGCATCCTGAGCGTTCAAAAGGCTGGATTTCTGCTCCGACTGCATTGTGTTTGATGTATTAAGATGTTCCACGCCATCCTTCACCTTCATGTCCGTTTTTGACTCCGACTTGTATGATATTGAGCTTTTTATTTGGCTGGCTATCATAGAGCGGGCGTGCGCGATAGCGTCTGTTTCGGTTTTTGCCACGCCAATGCCCCTGAACTCGCCGGCAGGGCAACTAATGCCGGAGAGCGCCTCCATCGCAGGTTGCGAGAAGGCTAAAACGGCAAGCAGAAGGATGAGTGGAAAACGCATTTTATCTGTCCAAGAAGTTCTCGGTGTTCTCAGCTTCCTTGTTTATGGCCTCCATTATCTTGGCGGTTTTGGCAAGGTCTGCCAGTTCTTGGTTTGCGCTTACACGGGCTTTGAGTTTTTCCAAGAAGTCCTTTTTGTTTGTTGATACCATCACATAGACATGGTATTTCTTCTCTTCTTTGTTGTAGGCGGTTTTGATTTCCGAGACGGATACGTCCACGAGGTCGTTTTTGCTTTCTTCGCCTATGCGCTCAACTGCGCCGGAAACGTCGTCTTTATCTGAAGTGTTGCTGGTGCTTATTCCCGCAACTCGTTTGACGAGCGTGGCGATTGAAGTGGACATATTGGCTCTCGCTTTTGTTTCAGCGAAGGTGGTGGCTGTGTATTCGTCCGAGGAGACTTCGTCGCCTATGCCGCAGTAAAAGTCTTTGTACTTTACCATGCACAGTTTTCGGAGTTCTATGGAAGGCGTGGTAACCTCTTCGAAGCCGTTTTGAACTTGTTTTGGTCCTCCGCAACCCAGAATAAGGGCTGCAGAGATGACCGCCATTGTTAAGACCTTTGTCTTTTTCATGTGATACCTCTGTTGTTAGGGGGAAATTCTAAAACCATATATGCACCGTGATTCCTGTGGCGAGCAGAACGCCTCCGACTATATAGCCGATGTTTCTTCTTTTGAGAGCGTCGTTGGCCTTTTTGAGTGCATCGTCGTATTCATCTTGCCGCATGCCTTGTGGCATATTCGCATAATCGTCGTTTAGGCGGTTTGCGTTGTTGCGTTGGTAAAATCCGTAGCCGATAAATGCTGCTCCGGCAATATCCAGGGCAACGGCGAACATGGGGTGGATTTTTTTCTTTTCTTCAAACCTGGGGAGCCCGTATTCGTCATATTCGGTATTTTCATCGTAGTCGTCGTCATAGTAGTATTTTTGAGGTGGCGCAGGTGGTGGTGGTTCTGCGGCTTTTTTGGTTGCTGGGGTTTTGACGGGATCTGGGATTGGTGGAGGTTCGGCTTTGATTTTGTTGATATTTTCGATGACGTTTAGTCTTAGCGTTTCTTTTTCGGACATTGCTTTTTTGAACAGTGCGGGTGCTTTTTCTCTGATAATGCTGAGGAGTCCCATTACGCTGTTGCTTTCGGTTACGAAGCTGCCGAGCATATTTCCGCTGAGTGATTCGTAGAGTTCTACTGTGAGTGTGATCATGTTGCTGAAGTTTCCGATTGATCCTTGAGTAACGTATTCTGCGCCTATTTCCCGTCCAATTTCGACTGCGCAGCTTTCGGCGAGGCAGTCTGCTTTTTCGGCGTCTTGTGGCATGAGTGACATGATGTTGTCTCTAGTGAGGATTGAATATTCGCTAGGCAGGGCTTCTCGTGCTTGAGTTCGTAGTTCATCGGTAAGGTGTCTGAATTCGGAGAGTTTAAGTTCCACGGTTTCATCTGCGGGAGTGATTTCCAAAACAGCAACAACCTTAGCCGCCTGTGCAGCGAGAACGGCAAGAAAAATCAGGAAAATGGGTTTAAGTAGGTTCATATTGTTGTCTCCTTTAATTTTTTACGCAACGGATGGAACGTAAGTCTCCCTGTTCACTATCGTTAGGATCGTTATAGCCGCTTATGACCATTTGATTGAAATTATATACATCACAACGGCTTGCTCTGCCGCTAACAGTACTACTTGATACACTAGTCCAAAAAGTAGCTGTATTGCCTGCGTTGTTATTATAATAAGCATTCCAAGAATAAGCTAAGCCTCCAGGCAGAGCCGTAAAGCCGTAGTTGTCAATGTGTTGCTTAAGATGATTTGGATCAGTCCAATCGCTTGTCGTTGAAGCCAACTTGTATCCCGCAGAGTCTGGACCGACAAAATTGTACAAAGTTGCAAATTCCGCCGAGCTTGGCAAATGCCAGCCATCGGGACAAATGCCTTGAACCTCGCTGGGATTGAGATTTGAACTCGTAGAACCGTCCATGGCTGTTTGCCAACTATACAAACGGCCATAGGTGTTACAATTGGCTGGAAGATCTTCATAACAACGGCTCTTACCGTCTGGGCTTATGTAATTCAAATTCTCTGCCATCCATGTCTGGTTGCCGATAGCAACGGTATTGTAAGTTTTATGGTCACGATCGTCAGTCAAAGTACCATAGTTTTTCATAACCCCATTCGAGCAATACTGCGAAGGTGTATTATCCCGCCCGGAACAGGTAATTTTTATTTTGCCGCAAATGGCAGTCGGTCTGTTAGGGTAACACTCTGCCGTGACACTCAAATCATATTCCCCAACAGCAGGATTGCCCCAGTCCAAATTGGTTATCCAATCCTCATTTTCCGGAGTCCGAGTAATGTTGCAGCCAAGAGTTGGCCGTTCTGTTATAGGAACACCGGAAAAGCCGTAAATTGAATGAGTGCAGGTGAGCGAAATGGGTGTTACATTCAATGTGCCACAACTGGCAGTCACGCTTTTTGTACCGCAAGTAGCAGTCACGCTAACAGTAGTCGGACCTGCCGTTGGCTTACTCCATGTAATGCCAGCATAACTTGCGCTAGTTGCCGTAGAACCATTATTGCAAGTAAGCTTTGGCTGCAGTGATGTGCCTACATTAACACTCTCTGTAACATTAGTTGGCATATTGGTACAAGTAAGCGAAACCGCCGCAGCCGTTACTTTGCAATCAGCACTCAAACCTTTTACGTTGCCACAATTCGCAGTTGCGGTAAAATTGTTATCACCTTCCGTAGGATTATTCCAATTAATTCCAGAATAACTCTCACTACTTGCCGAATATCCATTATTACATGTAAGCTTTGGTCGCTCGCTTATGGACTTGCCTTCCACTACCCCGGTAATATTCGCAGTATTGCAAGAAAGCGTAGCCTTCTCAACAACCAAAGTGCCACAAGAAGCATTTAAGTTAGTTCCTGTACCGCAATTCGCATTCACGCTAATATTATGCGAACCAGCCGTAGGATTATCCCAATCAAAGCCGGAATAATCCGCACTGCTTACCGAATTATCATTATCGCAAGAAAGCTTTGGCTTATTTATGGACTTGCCTTCCACTGCCCCGGAAATACCCGCCACAGAACCGCAAGAAAGCGTAGCCTCCGCAACATTCAAAGTGCCGCAATCAACCTTCAACTCCCCTAAACCGCAATTCCCATTCCCCTTCACAACATAACTCCCAGCCAAAGGAAGAGACCAAACAGGCGAATCCTCAAACCCACTCCCAGTTAGCGTACCATCGCTACAACTCAGCGTAGGCGGCGCAATTGCCTTGCCAGCAATGCCACTAGCGGTGAAATTGTTGCACAAAAGCGTAGGCTGGTCATTAACATTCAAGTTGCCACAAGAAACTGTCAAGCCAGCTACGCCGTCGCAACTTGCCGTAGCACCAACGCTATATGCCCCCTTAACAGGGTTCTCCCAAGCCGGAACTCCACTCCAAACCACATCTGACAACACTCCGCTGCTGCAAGAAAGCGCAGGCGGCGTAATTGCCTTGCCAACATAGCCTTTGGAGGCTAAAGTGCCGCAAGAAAGCTTTGGCGCAACTCCGGAAGATGAGCTTGGAACTTCAACTCCGGAAGAAGAACTCTGAACCACAACGCTCGAAGACGATGCCGCCAGCTCCTCGCCAGACGAGCTTTGAACTAGCTGCCCGCCAGACGAACTCTGAACTGGTTCCGCCCCGGAAGAAGACAGCGCAACGCCCGAAGACGATGTTGCCCCTGCACCGGACGAAGAGGAAAGCACCGCACCGGATGAAGACAACGCAACGCTTGAAGAAGACAGCTTGGCCGAGCTGCTGCTAGGCCAGTCTTCAAAGGCGGAAGACAATGTTGCCAATGGCCTGTCTTCTTCGTTTATAACGTCAAACTCGCTCGTGCAAGACAAGAAAAACGCAAAAACGCAAACAAGAATGATGAACTTAGAGTTGTACATGGGGAACTCCTGCTAAATAGTTGAGAGTTAGTAAATTGTCGTAACTCCTTGAAATATAAGGACTTACATGGGG
>WQTK01000225.1 GCA_009786285.1 Candidatus Fibrimonadales bacterium
AAGCGATAGGTGGCGAAACGGTTACAGAGTTGTTCTGCATAGTTGATGAAGAATGTCGCCCAATAACCAGCAGCTTCCCAATCGCAGCTTGCACGGAATTTGGCTACGAACTGTCTCAAACATGCGAAACCTCCCATAACCGGCTACCGCTCGCCACTCCACGCATAAATGCCTACGCAATCGGCAACACAATAATCCTGCAAAACGTGCCGAATGGAGCAAAAATTGATGTTTATAATTTGCTTGGAGAACATGTGCACAGTAGAGACGCGATGCATCGCGTCTCTACAAAAGGCGAATTGCAAATCCCGGTTCAGACAAAAGGCATGTATTTTGTGCGAGTGGGAAAACAAATTTTGCGAGTCCCGGTGATGTAAATGAAAAAAATTCCTCTCCTCCTCTTTTTGCTCGCCGCTTCTCTCGCCAGTGCCACTGGCACCGTGGCGGTCTTGGAAATAACCCCCGCAGACGAACTTGATCTGAAAATATCTGAATACCGCCATTTAACGGACGAGCTTCGGACAAGAGCAAGGGAGGCGTTGCCCGACGGCTATGTTGTTTTGACCAGAGACAACATTATATCCCTTATGCCCTCGGATGCGGAAGAGGCACAGTGCCTTGCCGAGAGCTGCGCTGTTGAGATTGGCAGGGCTATTGGCGCCGAATATGTCACGCAAGGCTTTGTTGGAGAGTTTGGCGGCATGCTGACCTTGACCGTTGAGCTTTACGAATCCATGAGCGGCAATCTTCTGGGCAGCTTTGTGACGGAAAGCAAAGAGGTGATGAGCTTGCTCACAACAATCCGAGAGAAGGCTCCCGGCTTGTTTGCCAAAATTTCCAAACCTGCGCCAAGCCAGCCAGTTAAGGAACAACCCAAGGAGCTTGATGTTGCAAGCGAAATTGCCAAGCAGCCTCAAAAGATAGACCCGCAGGTGGAAAGCATTGAAAAGAAAACAAACACCAGCTTTTGGGTGGCTGTTGCGCTTGATGTTGTTGGGGCAGGGCTTCTTTGTTATGGTTATATGCAAGAAAGGGCGGCAACGGACAAATTTGATAGCTATATGTCTTTAAATGCCTCTTCTTCCCGCTCGCAGTTTGGCGATTCTTGGCAGAAAGTTGAGGATGCAAGTACAATTAGGAATGTTTCGTATGTTGCTGGGGGTATTTTCCTTGCCGCCGGAATAGGAGTACATGTATGGTTTTAGTTTTTTGTCTATCGCTGCTGTTTCTTTTTGGTTGCACGGATTTTGAAAGGTCCAATGTGCATGACCCTGACGGAATCAATTATGCTGGAAGCGGAGATATTGGAGAACCCAGCTCGTCTTCCGTTAGCGAGCCTTTCATAGAATTGGAAGTGATCTACCGAGACTATCCGGTTACTGCCGCTGGCTTTGAGGAATGCGATTCACAGAATAATAGCAACAAACAATGCTCTTCAAGCGGTGCTACCACGGGAATGGTCCAAGTCACCTTGTTTTACGACAAGAAAAATTGCGGCGAAGACTGGATAATGAAAGATACCGAACTCCCCAATAATCCTCGCGACCATATAGTGTATCGCTATTGCGCCAAACTCAAAGAGGGAAACGGAAAATGCTATAGCGCAGGCAATATAGAAGACTGGTTCAGCGACAATGGCGTGAATGGAAAAGACGGGAGCCGCATAGAGTCAAAGCGTATTAATGGTGAAATGATAGCTTTCACAGAACAAACAGACGGTACCTATTTGGTACAATTCGATAAAGACAGGGGTGGGAACTTTTTTCCGCTTGATAAATTTGGAACGGACCTGACTTGGGGCAGGCAAAATACCACTAGTTTTTGCCAAAAGAGCGGCAGCAGCTCTTGCACAGGTTCAGACCCAAGCTCCAGCTGCCATAATTTTCATTATTCCATGGCTGGAGCGGCTACATTTGTTTTCAAAAAAGCTTCTAATGATATTTTTGAATTTTTCGGTGATGATGATATGTGGATATTTATAGATGGCAAATTGGTTGTGGATTTGGGCGGAGTTCATCAACAAGTAGCCGGTAACATAAATATCAATGATCTTGCCGCTAAAGAAGGCTGGTCGGAAGGTTCCATGCATTCCCTGAATTTCTTCTATATGGAAAGGCAGACCAGCGACGCAAATTTAAAAATCAAAATGTCCCTTAACGGATTTGTAGGTACAAGGGTGAAATGAATATAACACCGAGCATTTTTTAGACTAACCCATTTTTTTCTATCTTATGCAAATAACAGAAAAAGGAGAACTTATGGCCATTACCAAAGTTTGGTTGGACGAGTCTGAGAACGAATGTTCCATGTGCGGTGCTTGCGAAGCAGTTTGCGACGCTGTTTTTGAAGTGCCTGAAAAAGCGGTTGTTAAAGAAGGCGTGGACTTTGCCGCTTACGAAGCGGAAATCAAAGAAGCCGCCGATGGCTGCCCGGTTGCGGTTATTGCCTACGCCGTGGATGGCGCAAGCGCAAGGGCAAACTGAGCCAGGCGCAAAATGAATACTCTTGTAGGCATAGTCAGCGGCTCCGCCTCAGATAAACCCGTGGTAGACAAAATAACCTCGGTTTTAGACGAATTTGGCATAAAATGGGAATATTCGGTTCTCTCAGCGCACCGCACTCCAAACAAAGTGGCGCGGTACTCAAAAGAAGCCGAGGGTAGAGGCTTGGAAGTTTTGATTGGCGTTGCGGGTCTTTCCGCAGCCCTTCCGGGTTGCCTTGCCGCACATTCCACGTTGCCCGTAATTGGAGTCCCATGCGATGGCGGCGCCCTTGGCGGCGCAGACGCGCTCTACTCAGTGGCTCAAATGCCTCCCGGAATCCCCGTTGCGGCAGTCGGAATAGGCAATGGAAAAAACGCTGCGTATTTGGCCGCATCCATCATCGCAATTTCTCATCCGGAAGCGAAAGAAAAATTAAAGGCGTTCAGGAAAAGCCTGGGCGACGAATAATATGCAAAAAAATGTTTACGAAAGCCCTTTGCTTTCCAGATATTCTTCTAGCGAAATGCTGTTCCTGTTCAGCCCGCAGTTCAAGTTTCAAACTTGGCGCAAACTGTGGATTTGGCTGGCAGAAGGCGAAAAGGAACTTGGGCTTCCAATTACAGACGAACAAATTGCTGAGCTTAAAGCCCACGAAGCCGACATAAACTGGGAAGAAGCAGCGGCAGAGGAAAAACGCCGCCGCCACGATGTTATGGCGCATGTTCATGCGTACGGCTTGCAAGCGCCAAAGGCAAAAGGGATAATCCACCTTGGAGCCACCAGTGCTTACGTTGGGGACAACACAGATTTAATTCAAATGCAGCAAGGCTTGGTTCTAATCAGGCGCCGCCTGTGCAAGGTTATAGACAAACTTTCAAGTTTTGCGCTGCAATACAAAGACATGCCCATACTTGGGAGAACGCATTTTCAAGCGGCGCAGCTCACAACCGTTGGCAAGCGCGCATCGCTCTGGATTCAAGATCTTTTGATTGACCTTGAGCAAATAAACCATTTGATTGAAATTTTGCCGTTCAGAGGCGTAAAAGGAACAACCGGCACGCAAGCCAGTTTTATGGAACTCTTTAACGGAGACCACGAAAAAATCAAAAAGCTGGATGCTTATGTAACTCAAAAAGCCGGTTTTAAAAAGGTTCTCTCAATCACAGGCCAAACATACACCCGCAAATGGGACTACATTGTAAATAATGTTCTTGCGTCTCTTGCCACAAGCCTTAGCAAATTTGCCACGGATTTGCGCATAATGCAGGGGCTAAAGGAGATTGAAGAGCCATTTGAAAAGAACCAGATTGGCTCCTCGGCAATGGCGTATAAAAGAAACCCAATGCGTTCAGAGCGCATTTGCTCGCTCGCCCGTTTTGTGATAGCGCTTCCGCAAAGCACGGCTTTCACGCAAAGCACCCAGTGGTTTGAGCGCACGTTGGACGACAGCGCGAATAAAAGGCTTGCTATTCCGGAGGCATTTTTATCAACCGAGGCGATGCTAATTCTAGCGGAGAACGTTGCGACCGGAATGGTTGTTCATTCAAAAATAATAGAGCGGCACATAAACGAAGAATTGCCGTTTATGGCAACTGAAAATATTTTGATGGAAGCGGTGAAAAAAGGCGGGGACAGGCAAATTCTGCACGAGGAAATCAGAGAACTTTCTCAGAGGGCCGCATACACGGTCAAGGAAGAAGGCAAGGACAACGATTTGCTTGAGCGCATTTTGGCTTCAGGAAAATTTGGTCTTGAGCGCAAGGACTTTGAGCGCATTTTGGATTTGAAAAAATTCACAGGCCGTGCGCCTGAGCAAACCGAAGAATTTGTAAACCTTGAAGCAAGGCCGGCAATAGAAGCGTTCAATGACTGGAAAAGCGCTGGTGATGCAGAGGTGAAGGTGTAATGGCTATTCAATAATACAGACAGGCTGAAAAACCCCGACACTCCATTTGATTATTTTGAAGAATTCGCAGGAATCTTAGGAAAATGAAATACCATGCAAAACCTCACCTCGCTTCCCCTCACTGACCTCACAGCGCAAGCCAATGCCCTCAAAGAAAAGATGCATGGAAAAAATGTATACTGGGTTCAAAACAGGCAAATAAATTATACCAACGTTTGCTGCTTGCGTTGCAGCTTTTGCGCGTTTTCAAAAATTAAAAAAAATAGCCCCTTAGCTTATAACATGAGCTTGGATGAGATACTTGCAAAAGCAAAAGAAGCCGTGCGCTCCGGAGCCAAAGAGCTTCACATAGTGGGTGGGCTGCACCCGGACAACCCTTTTTCCTATTACACCGATATGCTAAAAGCCTTGAGAAAAAATTTTCCCGGTGTAAATTTGAAATGCTTCACCGCCGTGGAAATTTGCCACTTTGCAAAACAGGAAAAAAGAAGCGTTGAAAATATTTTGACAGAGCTTAAAGACGCAGGTCTGGACACAATGCCCGGCGGCGGGGCGGAAATTTTGGTTCCTGAAATAAGAAAACAAATTTGCGGAGAAAAAGAAACCGGAGAGGAATGGCTTTTTGTCCACAAAACCGCCCACAAACTCGGAATCCCAACAAACGCAACCATGCTCTTTGGGCATATAGAAAGCATGGAAGACCGAATAAAACACTTGGAAATGCTGCGAGACCTGCAAAGCGAAACAGGCGGCTTTTTGGCATTCTTGCCGCTGGTATTCCTTCCGCAGAACAACGTTTTGGGCAAAAAAGTCAAAAATAGAACGAGCGAAGAGGATATTTTAAGAACAATAGCCCTTTCAAGGCTTATTTTAAGCAATATTCCGCACATAAAGGCCTACTGGGTGCAGCTTGGGGTGGAAACTGTCCTAAAAGCCCTGCACTGCGGAGCCTCAGACATGGATGGCACGGTTGGGGAAGAGCGAATTTCAAAAGCGGCAGGCGCAAACGCCCCAAATATGCTGACAGCGAGCCTCCTCCAAAGGCTAATTAAAGGAGAAGGGTTAGTTCCAGTGGAAAGGGACGCATATTATATTTCTATATTACCCCTATGAAAAAATATATATTGCTCCCCGCAGTAGCTTTGGCTCTTCTTTCTTGTGGCAACAGCAGCAGCACAAAACAAGAATTGCTTCAAATACCCACAGATATGCCAGATATTTGTCAAAACGTTGATTTTAACGTTGACAAAAACATGCAAAAAGAGTGCGGAGTAAAACCCGTACGCTACCAGGCATATCGCAACGTGCCTATGCAAAGGCATTTAATAAACCCCAACCAGGCATCGCTTGTGAAAACCGGAGATAAAGTTGAAATCCGTTTTCCAAACACCTTTCCGCTTTTGCTGGACTCTTCACAGATTTCCGGCATTGAATTCAGCGATTCAAAACGGTTGGCAAAAATTCAGAACGAAATGGATTACAAGGAATTTTACACAGAGCATAAAGAACGCTATAAATTGTTCAAACTGTCAATTCCAGCCGATGCAAATCCGGAAATTCAAAACAAGCTGTGTTTCAGGGTTCCGGAATTGAAAGGTAGCGATAGAACACGTTCCGCAGCTATGACTGTGCAAATGGAATTGCTCTCTTGCGAAACTTTTGACGAGCTGGTAGCGAAATACGCAAAATAAATGGCTGTTTGGCTAATCACCTTTATAGCTATTGTATTTATAATAGCCGCCGCAGGAGCAAAGCGGCGCGCAAGCAAGCGTTATAATTTGCCTTTGGAAAGCCCAGCGCTTTCACTGGCTATATTAAAGGAAAACCTGCTGGAAAACCCAAGCGATGGCAGTTTGCAAAAGTTAAAAGAATTTGCGACGTCGCAAAATTTAACCCTTCCTGAAAAGGAATACCCTCTAGGCAAAGCTCCAAGCATTGAACAAGATGACACACTTTTTTTAATCCAAGCCTCCTGGCTAGACTCCCTAACGCCTTTGGAACTGCTCGAAGAGCCTCAAACGGAAAAATCTCTGACAAACGGCATTTTGCGGCTCTATAGCGACGAAGCTATTTCCAAAGCCCTGGAAGATTTGGCAAAAAAATTTCCAAGCGAGCGGCAAAAAAAGCTGGAACAGGGCTGGCGCGAACTTTGCGAGCTTAGAGACGGCAGCAAAGCGGATTACAATTCTTTGGAAAAACTGAGAATGGAAAAAGAGAAGTGGGAGAAACTGGCTAGTGGCTAGCGGTCATTGGTTGGCTCGCATTGCTATTATATTAATCGGCATAGTTGGCTATGCGCTCTCTATGTCGCGCACGGTTAATTTTTGGGATTGCGGAGAGCTTATAGCAACGGCTAATGTGCTTGGCATTACTCATCCGCCGGGTTATCCGCTTTTTGTTTTGCTTGGGCGCTCTTTTATTTTGCTGTTTGGATGGATAAACGGGCCTGCGTTTGCGGTTAATTTGATAAGCGCCATAAGTTCAATTTTATGCTGCTTGCTTATTTATGAGATTACCGCGAAAATTTCCGGGCGAAAGGCTTTGGGATTTTTTGCGGCCTCCATTTCTCTTTTTGGAGATACATTTTGGTTCAATGCCGTGGAAGCCGGGTGTTATGGCATTTCGATGTTTATTATTATGCTTGAAATTTGGGCAGCTTTGAAATGGAAGGAGGCCTTTGAGCGCAAATATTTGTTTTTGATATTGTATGCTGCTTTTTTGGGACTTGGATTCCATACATTTACCCTGCTGCCATTGCCTGCGATTTTTATTTTTGTTTTAATAAATAATAGAAAGTTTTCAGTTAAGTTATTGGCTGGCGCAGTATTTTTAATTGCGTTAGGGTTGTCTTCGCAGTTGTATTTGCCAGTTCGGTCTTCTACGGAACCTATGTTAAACCAGAATAACCCTGCGGTGCTTGAAAATTTTTTGGATGTGCTCAGCCGGAAGCAATATGGCGATATGAATATGTTTGAGCGCGCTTTATATCGCAGGGGAACTTTAGCAAGCCAGTTTGGATTTTCGGAAAACATAGGATATTTGGGTTATCATTTGAATCAATGGTTTCCGGCTCCTTACGGAGCGCAGGTGCCGTCTCCGTTTGCGCACAGGATAATTTTTGAATTCTTGATAGTGGCAGTGTTTGCCGGGCTTTGGTTTTATAGAAAAAATCCAAGCGTAATTTTGATTGTTTCAATGTTTTTTCTCAGTTCAATTGGTCTTGTGCTTTATTTGAATTTCGCAGACGGAACAAAACCGGAGAGCTACAAGGCAAAGCAATGGCATGCGCAAACAAATGAGCTTAGAAACTTTGTTCCAGATTCTATTCCGAATTTGCCGAGCGTTGAGAAAATAAATGCTTCTTTCCATTTTTTTCTTTCTATTCCCGATGAAATGCGGGACAACTGGTTAAGAGTGGCTCCTGCGGCGGAGGGGCTTAGAACTGTTTTCGCATGGAGAGACGCATTGAAGGAGCAGGGCAAAAAAATGCCTTCGCCGCCGGAGGCGGTTCACCGGGAAGTGCGAAACAGGGATTATTTTTTCACGCCGGCTTTTTTGTTTTTTGCGATAATGGCGGCTGTTGCTTGCAGAAAAGCGGGGAAGCTTGCGGCGTTTGGGCTTATGTTTGCATGGTTGATTCCTTTTGCTGGAAATTTCTCTTCTCACAACCGCTCAAAAGATTTTATAGCGCGAGACTTTGCCATGAATGCATTGAACAGCGTTCCGCAAAACGGCATTTTAATAACTTACGGCGATAACGATACTTATCCGTTGTGGTATATGCAGCTTGCGGAAAACTACAGGACGGATGTTGTTGTTATAAATGATATTTTGTTTTACAGCGATTGGTACAGGGAGCAGATTTTTAAAAATTACCCCGATTTAATGCCGGACATTGAAGATAATTTTCCCGGTAGAAGCATTAGCTATATGCTGGGCGCAGATTCTGATGAAGACAAGCAGTTGACAGGCTTGGTGTTGCGTTTGGGCATTGGCGAGGCAGAGGCAGATTCGCTTTTGCTTGCGAATTTGGCGGAAAACTATCGTTATGGCGAGCTTAAAGCCAGAGGGCAGGAAGCGAACCAGCAGACCATAGGAATTTATCGCTATTTGGCAAGGCTCGCTTTGGAGAAAGAGCCTAGCGAAACTCAGAGGATTGTATTAGAGAGTCTTAGCCATTAGCCGCTCAATAATTGTTTTCTATATTATGCTTATAGGCAATTTATTTCCAAGGGGGGTGTATGAACTGCCATAAACTTATTTTTTTGCTATTAACGGCCATTTTGTTTATTTTAGCGGCATGTGGCTCTGGCGATCTTGTTGACCTTTCTCAAGGCTCAGAGGAATATCTGAAAATGACCGATGTCAAGGATAACCTTGCAGCTAACGGCGGTTTAATACAGCGTTGCAAAGGCGATGTTGACCTTGAGGAAAAACCCGAATGCAAAGTCTTTGTTACCTATGTGCCGCCACAAGGAAACTCTTCCAGCTCGGAAGAATGGGTGCCGCCGGAGAAGTCTTCCAGCTCCGCTGCGACTGAACCTACGCCATCTAGCAGCACCGGTACAACGCCAAGCAGCAGCTCTGTGCCAAGCAGCAGTTCAGCGCCGCCGCCACCGCCGCCATCTTCCAGCAGTGCTGCCACTTGCGGCAACAACTGCGCTCCTATTCCCGCATTTACCTGTGCCGCAACTCCGGCAAATCCGGTTAGCGGCGATGAAACGACTGTTAATATTAATATCACTGGCTCCGGCGAAGGCTGTTCAACGAGAGCGTATGTAGAGATTGAGGCTAAAACTCCATTTCAGCAACTTGCATGCTTGGCGCAGTCTGAAATTGACGTTGGCGTACCAATAGTAACCGCAGGTTCAAAGTCTGCGTCTTGTCTAAATAATAAAGGGGAAACTTTCTCCGGAAGCTGGACATGGCCAACAAGCGGCGCAATTACGGTGATTAAAGGCGCGGTTACATGCGGCACGGGAGTTTCGCAAAATACCGAGGCAAAGACTTGCGCAATAACCATTCAGGCTCCGCCAACGCCAACTAAAACCGGTTCAATCAAGTTCTCCAATGTGGATTACTCAAGCGGCAGCAGCAGCTATTTCTACATAGGCTCAGAGCCGCAAATCACTCACGATGTGGCAATAACCAACGGAGGCGACGCAGAGGCTCGTTGCGGAGATGTGGAAACCAGAATAAAAGGCAATGCGGATGCGGCAGGAACAGTTACAG
>WQTK01000226.1 GCA_009786285.1 Candidatus Fibrimonadales bacterium
CAAAATTGAACACAATGTTGTGCTTCGCAATGGCTACTCAGGGCTTGCGCTGAAAGGTCCCTCAAACGTAGTCGCAGTGAACAATATCTTTATGGAAAACCATTACTATGGCGTTTTCGCAGACCCAGCATCCGGCCAAACACGTATGGATTATAATAATATATATAAGAACTACTATCCGTTCAATCGCTTTATCAAAGTGAACAGAACAAATGTGTCTCTAGATCCAATTTTCAAAAATCCATCGATTTTCAGCCCGAATTTTTGGGTGCAGCCAAAATCTCCAATGGTAAAGAGAGGCCAAGGCCGCAGAGACATAGGATTGATAAATGATATTTCCGTGGTTCGTCCGAAAATAGTAATAGACGAGACCGGAGAGCAGCAAGTGGTCCAGGAAGCGGATGAACCGGAACCGGAATTCACCCAAGACGAGCCTGAATACGTTGCGCCGGAACCGGAGCCGGAACCAGAACCGCCACCACCACCGCCACCTCCACCAAAGAAGGTGTTTGTGGTAGAAGGAGTTAACTTCGTGAGCGGCAAAGCAGACATTACAGATGAATCTTTTGGCAACCTTATGGTTGTTGTGGAAACCATGCAGACTTACCCGGAAGTTACATTCAGGGTAGTGGGGCACACAGATGACCAAGGCAAAAGAGAAACGAACCAGAAACTCTCGGAAGCTCGCGCAAAAGCTGTTGCTGACTTTTTGATCAGCCGTGGCATAAGCGCGTCTCGCCTTGATTTTGAAGGCAGAGGTCCGGATCAACCGGTTGCGTCAAATAAAACCGCAGCCGGCAGAGCTAAAAACCGCCGCATAGAATTCCAACGCACGGATAACTAAGGAGAAATTTAAAGTGAAAAAAGTATTGCTTTCCATTGCGTTAGTGTTTTGTTCCGCGGGCTATTTGCTCGCATCACCATCTTACTCACCAAACAAGTACCAGCAAAATGATTGGTTTGGCGAATTTGGCGGAACAACTTCCATGTATGTAAACCCCGCTGGCATAGCGGAGAATGACCAGTTAGAAGTCACTGGCGGTTTCTTCACCACCATAAGCGGCGCAGCCATGCAGGAGTATGGCTCAATTGTCATGCCTCTAGGCTACAACCATACCTTCGGATTCACGTTCTTTGAAAACGGAGCTACGGTGGATCCTAATGATGCCAATGGCGATTACACGGAAAATGCCTATATGCTGGGGTACGCTTACCGAGTGTTCCACTGGCTGGCTTTGGGCGTGGACATTTCCGTTTTGCAGGTGAACCACTTTGGCTACAACAGCCAGCTCACTATGGGCGCAGACGTTGGCTTGAGCTGGAATCCGATAAACAATTCAAAAGTCGGAAATGTGCAGATTGGCATTGCTCTTCAGAATCTTATGCAACCTGTTATAGCCGGCGTAGGCGCTGAGCCGAATTCTGGTTATGGTTTTGTGTCACCTGCCTTTTTAGGCGGAGACGTGGATGGTTACGCAATTCCTTCCAACCTCAATATATCTTTGTTCTACCGTGGCTTTAACCGCTCTTTGGAAATCAAAGGCGAAGTTAGCATGATAGATATCTTCCATAACGAAGTGGAAGGCGGCGAAGGAAACATGATTGAGTTTGGAGTTAGCGCTACTTATTTCTTGACATCGCATTTGGGTGTTAAGGCTCGCTTGACAAAAGAAGGCTATCCTGTTGTAGGTGCTACTATAAATGTGAAAGATGTTAACATTTTCCGTTATCTCGCATTGGATTTGGAAATGTCCCATGATGATTTGATTGAAAAGAAAAATCGTGGATTCTTGTGGAATATTCGCGCTACCACACGTCTTGGAGATACCCGTGAAGAGAGCATTGGCGAGGCCAGATACCGTCGCTTGAAAATTGAGCCGGAAAACGATTACCGTGCTGCTATGCGCTTGTATTTAAACCGCGACTTTATTGCGGCATCTTATGCGTTTGGCAAAGTGCAGACAAAATATCCTACATTCCACTTGGTTGACCAAGCTGCATTCTACAAAGGAAAATCTTTTGAAAACATGCGCATGCACGTGGCTGCGGAAAAAGTTTACCAAGAGGCTATTAAAAAATATCCTCATTCCGACCAAGTTCCAAAATATCATTTCCAGTTGATGAACATAATGTATAAGGAAGGCAATTACATGGGCGCAATGGCAAAGTACGCTTTTATAATTCAGAACTTCCCAAAATCTGATGTTAAACCGGATGCTGATTATATTGCAGGCCAAATAAAATTTGAGCAAGGGCAAAACAAAGACGCCATTGAACTTTTGAATTCCATTTTGCCCGGCAACGCCAACTATTTCTACGCTCGCTACACAATGGGCATAGCATATAGCCGTTTGGAACAATGGGAAGAAGCCAAAGGCTCTTTCAACGATATTTTGAGCCAGCAGCCCTCCAACCAATCCGAAAAAGATTTGCAAGACGCTGCAAAAGTAAAGCTAGGCCACATTTTCTTTGCTGAGCCTGAAGGCTTGGCAGAAGCTGCGCAGCTTTACGGCCAGGTTACAAATGTGAACTCCCCATTCTACGAAGAAGCCGCTCTTGCGCTTGCATGGAGCTTTTTGAAGGTTCGCAACACGCAACAGGCTCGTCCGTTTACAAGTTGGATAATAAAGAATCGCCCGAATTCTTACTTGGTTTCCGAGGCTTACCTTGTTGAAGGGTATTGCGATTACATGGAAGGCAATTTAAGGCGTGCGGATGCCAATTTGAGCAAGGCTATAGATCTTGCGAAAAATCCGGCGATTTCAAAGCAGCAAAAAGACAGCGTGAAAGCCAACTACGATGGAATGAAGGAGAAATTTGACACTGTTCAAGTAAGAGCATTGGACTTGGCTCGCCAGTTGCCCACTCCGAGAGTTGAGCAAAAGCGCGCTGCATTGCGTCCTGAATTTGAACGGGCTAATCGTGAAATTGAAAACTTTGCGGATTTCCAGCAAAGGGTTATTCAGAGCGATCGTTTTGAAGCAAGCAGGCAAAGAGTTTTGGGTGACGCCGGACTGACAAGCGCTGTTGTGTCTTCGAAGATAGCGCAAATGCCTGCTGAAGCTGGTGGTGGTAGCGGAGCGTCTGATCTTGGGGATCTTGATGATCTTGATGATCTGTAGGAAATGTAAATTGAGGAAAAGGATATGCGGAACATGAACTTTAAAATTCTTTTAATTGCTGCTCTAGTGGTGTCGGGTGTTGCTTTTGCGGACTCTCCGGCATGTAAATCGGAAACCGATAAAGCGAAAGCCCTTCGCGAAAAATGCGAAAAAATGGGTAAAAAAGCATCCGGCTATGCTAAGTGCGCAGATGATTTCAGAAATCAAAGAGCCAAGGCTGAGCAAACATGCCGTGTTAGCGGTGTCACCAGCGCTGCTGCGCTTGAAGCTGCCGTAAAGAAATGGGAAGAACAGGCGGAAAGCAGAAAATGCCGCACTACAGATAAAAAGAAAGATCCCAATTGCGCGACCATTTTGCAGCAGCTTGGCCAGGAGCTTTACAAGCTGGCGGAATTTAACTTCACCGAGGAACAAAACGAGTTTGAAAGACTTGTGCAATGGTGCGCAGATCGTGATAACAATGTGAAGAAGTTCCCGCAGTGCACGAAAACAAGCTCTCCCCCAAAGCCAAACCACGATAGGGCTTTGCCGGTTTTCCTCGACTATGTGAAATATTTCCCGGATGGCACTGCTGCGCCCAGTATGCTTTTCCAGGCTTCATTTATTTTGGAAACCAAGGGCGAAGTAAAACAGGCATTGGATCTTCGCCACATGCTTGTCAAAAAATACCCAAACCATACTTTGACCCCCAGCGCATGGTTGCGTATAGGCGAGTACTACTACAATACCAATAAATGGTCTGAAGCTATAAAGTCTTACAAAAACATCACGGACATTCCCACAAACACTCCAAGAGAGAAAAAAGAAGCTGCTTACGCTCTTTATCACATGGCGGAAGCTTATTACAACATGGCGGATTATGAAATTGCCGCGCAAAAATTCTGGGAATACATAGACGGCGCAGACAAAAACAAATACATAAAGGATTTGCGTGTTGAAGCTATGGACTATATGGCAACAGCGTTCTCCGATTTGGATAACGGCATTGAAGTAGCAGATAGATTTATAAAACCCAAAAAGCTCAAATATCAGGATTCTCTTTATTACCGCATAGGTCAAAAGGCAAAGGACCACGATAGAATGGACCAGGCAATACAGGCATTCAAGTTCTTGATAGAAACAAATCCTGCTTACATAGACGCACCTCTTGCAGATTTGGCTTTGGTCGATATTTACATTTTGCAGCAAAAGCCGGATTTGGCGCAGCAGCAGAGATTCAAGGTTGTTGAGCGTTATGGCAGAAATTCGGCTTGGTATAAAAAGAACAGCCAATATCCTGAAAGCGTTCGCAACGCAGAAGACGCAATGCGCAGGTCAATGCTTGAAATTCCGACTTTTATGCATGCTCAAGCTTCCGAGCTAAACAAAAAGGGCGATACCGAAGGCGCGAAAAAGGAATTTGCAAAAGCAATTGATCATTACAATAAATTCTTGAGCCACTACAAGAACGAACCGGACTGGAACGAGTATAAGGTTCATATGAGTATGGCTGTTATTTACAACGAGTTGGGCCAATATGAAAAAGAAGCCACAGAATTCAACTGGATTGTGGATGCGGATACAAACCGCTATGGTCGCCGTCCGCAGAATTTTGGCGTTCTCATATCAAAGAGCGACGCAGGTTATAACGCCGTGCTTGCTATGGACAAAGGCCGTGAAGCCGCTTTGAAGAGCAAAGCCGGCGGAGACACTGTTAAGGCATACAGTTTGCCGGAAACAAAGGCTTATTTTACCCAAGTGGATAGATATATGTCAAAATTCGGCAGAGATACTGCCGCTCCAGATATAGCTTACAATGCTGCTGTTGTTCATTACAACGCAAAGCAGTATAAAACGGCAATTGATGTTTTGCGCAAACTGTCCGCAGATTTCCCAAAACACAAATATACATTGCTCATTCGCCGCATGCAAGCACAGTCTCTATTGGAAGATGACCAGCTTGACGAATCTTTGAAGGAGTTTGAGTGGTTGTATGTTCAATACACATCCAAAACAGGCATGGGTGTAAAGGATTCCAATGCGAATGTAGTGGCTAAGGAAATTGAAACTTCCATTGCAGCCGTGTTATACCAGAGAGCGGAAAAATCCGTTAAAAACGGCCAGCATGCTCAAGGCGCAGAATCGTATGTGGCATTGGTCAAACGCTTTCCCAAGGAAAATTTCAGCGACAAAGCTTTGTTTGAGGCTGGCGTAGCTTATGAGAGCGCAGGCCAAAACACCAAAGCAGCGGAAACTTGGATGCGTTTGCCAAAAGAATATGGAAAGTCGCCTTTAGCGATTCGTTCCATTGTTCGTGCGGCCACGGCTTATAAAAAAGACAGCAAATACACAGATGCTGTAAAGTCCTATCTTTTCATAACGGATAACTATCCGCAAGATTCTGCTGGGACAACTGCTGTGAACGCCATATTTGCAGCCGCTCAGATATATGATTCAATTCCCACCAAGGATTCAACAGGCATAAGAGCCAACAAAAGGCTCGCTGCGCAAACCTATGAAATTGCCAACAAAAAATTCCCCAAGCACGAAAAAACAGCAGGCTTGCTTTACAATGCTTGCGTTGCATGGGATGACGCAAGAGATGTAAAAGAAGCAATTCGCTGCAATAGGGATTTGATACGTGATCATAAGAACAGCACATACGCTGTTGATGCGGCATACAACATTCCGCTGGCTTATGAAAATGCCAAAGACTGGCCAAGTGCTATCAAGGAGTATAATTTCTTCATAACTAACTATGGGTCGGATAAGGAAAAACTTATCAATGCTTACACAAAAACCGCTCGCGGGTATTTGTTAATCAAGCCTGCGGATACAGCTAGGGCGAAGGCAGCATGGACCGAAGTTATAAAGAACTACGACAAATTTGGCGTTCAGCTCAAGAACGCAGATCCTACCTTTGCGGCAGAAGCTGCGTTTATGCTGGGTGAATTTGAAAAATCGACTATGGTGCCGTTGGTCATAAAGGGCAACGAAAAAGCCAAAGGAGACATGATAAAAAAGCTTATGGGCATTTTGCAGTCTGCTACAAAGCATTATGCAAAATCTGCGGAATATACCTCTGAGAAATGGACTTTCCGTGCGAAAAACCGCATTGCCGAGCTGTTCAAAGATGTTGCCGCAAAGGTTCGCGAGCAGGAAATTGATGTGAGAAATAAAAAAGGCCAAGTGGACAAGGAAAGGCTTTTTGTCGAAAGAATTCAGGTTGTTCAGCAACTGCCCTCTTATTACGAGCAGGCTCGTCCGCTGTTCCAGGCGAACATTGACCTTGCCAGAGAGCAAGGCTATTACAACCCTGACGTGGTGGCTGCCCAAGACGGCTACATTGAAATGTATTATCGCGACTGCCAGAACTTTGACGAGGTAGGCAATGCGTTTGCCGAGGCTCCACTGCCGGATAGCGCAGCTATGGTCAAGGAATACGTTGAATTTGAAGGCATGACTAAAGAAGATGCGATATTCGCCGTTGCCGAGGATTTGGAGGCCTATCGCGAAGAATTGACGAACAAGAGCCAGACTGCCAAGCAAGGAGCGTTGCCTCGTTGCGCAAGCGGAATAAAGGCTGCGGCCCATTATGGAATAAAAAACAGATGGGCAGACAGCTTGTTCACCTTGGTCAGGAAGATTGACGCAGAAAACGAAATTTTGGCGACTGCAATCACGGAATTTGATCCGAGCACCTTGTTCAGAGACGATTCCTACAACAAAACCAAAGCCCGTTTAACGCAAATTGAAAAGTCCGAAGAGCTGACCCCTGAGGAACGGTTGAAAACCTACAAAGAGATTGCTTCTGAGGCTAAGTCCAGAAATGCTAAGTTGAAGGCAGATTTAGAGAAATTGAGAGCGCAAATGAGACTCAGGCAGGCTCCGTCATCGAGCCTGACCCCGGAGGTCGAAGCTCAATGAGATTAAAATGGGTATAGATTGTTTTTTCTGAAAAAAAATAATCTATATTTACATGAGAAAAAGTCATCATCCACTAACCATAGGAGAAAAAACAATGGATGTCGTCATAAAAAATACGCTTGAGTCATTTAAGCTAACCTCAGCCGGTTGGCAGTTTATGTGGATACTAATGATAATCGGCTTGGCTGGTGTAGGTATTTGCATAGAGCGGTTCTATTACATTCTCATAAAGTGCTCTAAAGGGCGCGATATGTTTTTGCAAAGATTTGCGCAGTGCATCAAGGATAAAAAGTACGATGAAGCGGTTGGCGTAGCCAATCAAAATTCCAACTTCCCAATAGCAAGCGTTATGAAAGCTATTGTTGAGAATCGCAGCAAAGGCAAAGATGGCATGATTGCCGCGTCTGATTCAGCCTTTTTAATGGAAGCACCACGTGTTAATCGCTACCTTGCACTGCTAGGTACCTTTGCGAACGTGCTTACACTGACAGGTCTTATGGGCACAATCTTTGGTCTGATAATAACCTTTGATGCTGTGGCAAACAAACCGGCGGCAGAGCGTCCTGCAGCTATGGCTAACGGTATATCCGTAGCTATGGGTACAACGCTTATAGCTCTTCTCGGCGCTATTCCTATTATGGCAGTTCAAGGTTTCTTGTTGCTGCTTTCTGAGCGTGTTATTCAGGAAATGGAAGAAAAAGGTTTAACAACAATCAACTACCTTGCATCCGAAGCCTGATTTGCAAAATATAACTTAGGAGTTTGCTTATGGCACAGTTGAAAAAAGCTCAAAAAGACATGGAGATTAACGTTCTCCCTGTTATGAGCCTTATGACGATTCTTATTCCGACCTTGATATCAATGGTGGCGCTTGGAAAAATCGCTATCGTTGAAGTCAACTTGCCGGAAAGGTCAGAAGTGGCTATGGACAGCGAGCCTCCTCCGCCGGACGATAACGCTTTGAATTTGACAGTGGCTCTTACCAGAGACTATGTTGAAATTTGGGCTAGAGGCGGTTCTTTGCCCAGAGTGTACTTTAAGGAAATGTGGACTTTCCGCTGCAAAGTGGATGGAGACACAATCACTTATGAACCTAGTACAGTAAGCTCTGATAATCCTCCAAAATGCCAGAACGGAACAATGCTGGATGCAGAGAAGTACAAATTCTCCATAGAGACCATACATCTGTGGGCAATACACAAGGAAAGCGAAGAAGACCCCGGCAGAGTTGAGATGTCTGTCTATAGCAAAAGCGATAGTGCTTATTTGGATGGCAACAATGAATTTATCACTTCGCTTGGCGATATCAGAGACGGCTCGGTTGTCGCAACTCTTTCGGAAAGTTCTTCCAGAAGGCTTGCTTGCGGGCGCACTGCTCCTGGCGTAGAAGACATATGCATTGACGGGCATCCTGCTATAACTCTAAGGCCGCGTTCGGCTTATGATGAGCTTGCTAAAAGCCTCATTATGATTCATAGCCGCTTTATAGATCTTCCAGATGCCGATAACATAATTGTTCTTGCCGATGACGACACGGCTTTTGACAAAATAATTAATGTTATGGATAGAGCGCGCGATGCGGGATTCTTTAAAATTAATCTGGCCAAATTGGCCGGAGGAGGAGGAGGCTAATGCGTAAAAGTAGAAGTTTTGGTACCGGCGCAAGCTCGTTGAATTTGAACTCCATGATGGACGTTATGACCATAGTTTTGGTGTTCCTTATTAAACAGATTGACACCGAAGGCCAGCTTGTAACCGCGGCAGAAAATCTTGTTCTGCCAAATTCCACTTCCATGAAGGTGCCAAAGGAAGTTTCTTTGGGCATAGTTGTGGACCAAAATTGGGTTCTTGTTGACGGCCAGCAGATTGTGAACACGAGCGTTGTTTCCGAACAGGACTCGCTTATGGTTGCGGCTCTGGATGCAATCCTTAGCGAAAAGCGCGAAGCTGAAAAGCAAGCGAAGCTCGCGAGAGGCGAACCCGATGAAGGCGGCGGAAACGTAATTGTCCAGTTGGATAAGAATATGAGTTATGATGTTATGTTTAAAGTTATGGCGACATGCGGCATCTCAGGTTTTACCAACGTTGCGTTTGCTGTTAACATGATAAATGCGGAGGAATAAAGATGGCCGAAAATAAAGCTCAAAAGGTTGATCCCTTTATAGCAGCCATGCTTCCGGAAAGCGATAAGCGCACTGCGAGTTTTGCCGGTTCGTTTATGGTTTTTGCTGTGGTGCTTGGCTTTTTAGCAACCATGTACGAAGCAACAGTTGACGAGATTCTATTTGAAAACATAGAATCCGAAGACTTGTCTGCTTCTATGAAGCTTGACGAGAAGAAAGAGGATAAGAAGAAAGAGGAAAAGAAGTCCGAGAAGCCTCGCAAAAAGCAGGGCGCGGGCGGCAAGCCTCGCGGCAAAGGACAGCCCAACGCTCCGCAAAGCCGTGGCGTGTTGAAGATGTTGACCGCGAAATCTTCCAAATCTAATTTCAGCGCCTATAATCTTATGAAAGACAAAAACTTTGCCAAGGATATTGACAAGGTTCTCAGCAAGGTTGCAGGTTTGCAGACCAGCGGAAAAACCGAACTCGGCGGCCGTAG
>WQTK01000227.1 GCA_009786285.1 Candidatus Fibrimonadales bacterium
AATCTCGCAATTCTCTCCGATTACCACCCCGCCAAAATGAGGCACTTCAACAAGCCCGTCGTAAAAACCAAAGCCGCGAGAACCAATCACAGCGCCGGAATGCAAAACTGTTCCGTCGCCTATAACAACGTTTGGGTAAAGATGGACACCGGAATGCAAAACACAATTTTTTCCGATTTCAACATTATCGGGAATAACACAATTCGGGCATATCTGCGCAGAAGAATGAATTTTGCTAGGCGCAAATCCTTTTTTATTCAAAATTTTCGCACACTCTATTATAGCTCTGTAAGGGCTTTCCACCCTGGCCAAAGCCTTAGCCTCGCCAACCCAGCCGCTAAAATCCATCGGCACAAAAACCATTTCCGCTTTTGTTGTTCTTGCCGCTCCGTAAGCAGATTTGTCCAAACAGAAAGAAACATCGCTCTCCGTTGCAAAAGCTAGGGTTGCGCATTTAATAATGTTGCCTTGCGCGTCGCAGGGTTCTAAGATTGCTCCAGTAAGCTCGGAAAGCAGAGAAAAAGTTAGCATTTGCAATGAAAAATAGAAAAAATGTTTTCTATATTACCCCAAAAAGGATTTGAAGATGAAATCTTCTGAAATAGCTCTTAGACGCACATTTGCCATTGTTTCGCATCCAGACGCTGGGAAAACCACGCTCACGGAAAAATTTCTTTGGTACGGAAAAGTTATCCGGGAAGCCGGACATGTAAGGGCTAAGGCCAACAAAAGCTATACAGTTAGCGACTGGATGAAAATAGAACAGCAAAGAGGCATCTCGGTTAGCTCCTCTGTTTTGAACTTTCCCTTTGAAGGATGCTATTTCAATTTAGTGGATACGCCCGGCCATCAGGATTTTTGCGAAGATACCTACCGTGCTCTGACTGCGGTGGATGCGGCTCTGGTTCTCATCGATTCCGTGAATGGCGTTGAAAAACAAACCATAAAGCTGATGGAAGTGTGCAGAATGCGCCACACGCCAATAATCACTTTCATAAATAAAATGGATTTGGATGGCAGAGACGTGCTGGAGCTTTTGGATGAAATAGAAAAAATCCTGCAAATTCAAACCTGCCCATTTACTTTGCCAATAGGCTACGGAAAACTGTTCAAAGGCGTTTACAGCATTGCAGACAACACATTCCACACATTTTCAAAAAACGACGGAAAACAGGAAATTTTGCAAATGAGCGGCGCAGACGATCCAAAGCTGGCAGAGCTTTGCGGAGAAGAATACATAAAAGAATTCAAGAACCGCTATGATGTTGCCACGCAAGCCATGGAACCTTTTGAAAAGGAAAAATACTTGGCCGGCAAACAATGCCCGGTGTTTTTTGGAAGCGCTGTAAACAACTTCGGCGTTAGGCAGCTTTTAAACGCATTCGCAAACATTGCGCCGCCGCCAGCTCCAAGAGAATCAGATATTCGCTTAGTTGAACCGATGGAAGACAAATTCAGCGCGTTTGTGTTTAAAATTCAGGCAAACATGGATCCTCGGCACAGAGATCGCACTGCGTTTTTGCGCATTTGCTCCGGCTCTTTCGAAAGAGGAAACAAGATTTTCCATTGCCGCACGGGCCGCGAAATTCGCTTGGCCGCTCCAACAAGCTTTTTGGCTCAAGACAAAGAAGTGATAGACATAGCTTATGCCGGAGATATTGTAGGCATAAACGATCCAGGCATTTTCAACATTGGCGATACCTTGACCGAAGGCGAAAAATTCAAATTCTCAGGCATCCCGGATTTTGCCCCGGAATTCTTTGCCAGAGTAACTCTTTTGAATCCTTTAAAAAGCAAGCAACTTGGCAAAGGCCTTTCCCAGCTTTCCGAAGAAGGCGCAACTCAGTTGTTCTCTGCATTAAGCTCCGCGCTTCCTGTGATAGGGGTTGTGGGCGAGCTTCAATTCGATGTTCTTAAGCATCGCTTGGAAAATGAATACGGCGCAGAAGTTCAACTGGACAAAATTCCGGTTTTTTGCGCAAGGTGGATTAGCGGAGACCAAAAAAAGCAAGACGATTTTGCAAAGGAATACAAAGGCGATTGCATGCAAGACAAGCACGGAAACTTGGTTTGCCTGTTTCCAAACGAATATCGTTTGAATTTAGCGGTAAAGAATTATTCCGAGCTGAAATTCAGCAAAGTCAGCTCAAATGAGGAAGAGTGATATGCGCATACTCTTTATGGGAACGCCGGAATTTTCCGCAGAATTTTTGAAGCACTTGATTAAAAGCGAACACCAGGTTGTGGCCGTCGCAACTCAGCCAGATAAGCCGATGGGACGAGGCATGGAATTGCGCAGCCCGCCGGTGAAGATTGTTGCGCTGGAAAAGGACATTCCTGTTTTGCAACCAAACTCCGTTAAAGAAGCAGCTTTTGCGGAAGAGTTAAAAAAGTTTAATGCGGATATTTTTGTTGTTGTCGCATTTTCAATTTTGCCAAAAGAAGTTCTTGCCGCTTCAAAACTCGGTGCTATCAATGTTCATGGAAGCTTGCTCCCAAAATACAGAGGTGCCGCGCCTGTGCAATGGGCCATAGCAAATTGCGAGCAAAAAACAGGATTAACCGTATTTTTGCTCGATGAGAAAATGGATCACGGCCCTGTTCTGGAAATGAAAGAAATAGAGATTGGGCAAAACGACACAACAGAAATATTACTTAAAAAAATGGTCGAGCCCGGCTGTGAGGCTCTGGATAGTGCGCTCGCAAAATTGCAAAGCGGAAACTTCACGGCAACTGGGCAAAATCACGAAAAGGCAAGCCCTGCGCCAAAGCTGAAAAAAGAAGACGGCCTTATAGACTGGAATATGAGCGCATTGCAAATTCACAAAAGATTATGCGCATTCACGCCGTGGCCCGGCGCATACACAAGTTTAAAGGGTCAAAAAATTTTCATACGGCAAACGGAAATTTCCGCATTGGACAAAAAATTGAAATCCGGTGAGATATTCGTCAACAAGAATACTGTTTTTGCCGGAACGGGAAATGGAATTTTATCTATTTTAGATGTTCAAGCAGAAGGCAAAAAGAGAATGCCGGCTGCGGATTATTTTAGAGGAGCAGGAAGTGACTGCCATTGTTTTGGGTAATTTTGACGGATGCCATTTGGGCCACAAAGCTCTATTTGACGCATTGAAATCAGAGGCAAAAAAGAATGCGATGCCGCATCTCGCCATATCTTTTAACCCGCACACAAGGCACGTGATTCAAGAACCAGGGCATCCGGAGCTTTTAACATCCGATGAAGAAAAAAAAGAATTAATGGAGTTTTTTGGGATTCCTCTTGTTTTGCAAAGGTTTGACAAGGATTTGTTCGCAATGCCGTTTCGTTCTTTTGTGGAAGAGTTTGCAATAAAAAAATACGGCGCGAAACTTTGGGTGCTGGGTTTGGACCAGAGGTTCGGACGAGGTGGCAAAGGCAACGCAGAAGCTTTGAAATCATATTTTCCCGATTTATCCATTCACGAAATAAACCCGGTTTTGTTTGATGGCGAAGCGGTTAGCTCTTCTCGCATAAGGGAGGCTCTTAAAAACGGAAAGCCGGATTTGGCAAATGCGATGCTTGGGCGAAATTACTCGGTTTGCGGAGTTGTGGTGCATGGCTTGGGGCAAGGCCGGCAGTTGGGTTTCCCAACTGCGAATTTGGAACTTGTGCCATATAAGCTTTTGCCGAAAAACGGCGTATATTCCGGCGCGGCGTCTTTTGACGGCCAAAAACACAAGGCCGTGATAAACATAGGCTGCCGCCCGTCGCTTGGCAACAGGCCGGTTGACTTGGAAGCTCACCTGCTGAACTTTGACGGCGATTTATACGGCAAAAAATTAACCGTAGAGCTTATTGCCAGAATAAGAGACGAAGTAAAATTTGAAAACGTTGAAGCGTTAAAAGAGCAAATCAGAAAGGATATTTTATTTTGCCCTTTAATGAACCAGCAAGGAATCGAACCTTGAACCCACGCCTTAAAAGGGCGTTGCTCTACCAATTGAGCTACTGATTCAGGATATATAAATATAGTAAAAAATTAATGAAGCGTCAAGGGTAACATCTAACTTTTATTTTTCTATTTTACCGCAAAACGCTGAGGAGAACCTAGTGAAAACTCAAAAATCCCGTTTATCGCCATTTTATTTCGCTGTTATCGGAGCAGTCCTCTTTACTTGCTCGGCTGGCAGCACAACTTCAAGCTCGTCGCAAGCCACTGTTTCGCCGGCAAAGACTGATGAAACCCCTGTGGCTAAGGCTGCTTCGCCGCAATTGGAGGCTTTTCGCTACGAAATAGCAGATTTAGCGGACAAACTGATACCTACCGTGGTTTCCATCCAAACGGAGTCAACAGTCAAGGTAAACGGCTTTGGCGACTTCTTCGGGGACGACTTTTTTGACCAATTCTTCAATTTCGGAAATCCAAGGCAGCAAAAACCAAAGGAACGCAAGCAGCAAGGGCAGGGTTCCGGCGTTATTGTAAGCTCTTCAGGGCAAATTTTAACAAATAACCACGTGGTTGACAAGGCAGAAAACATAAAAGTTACGCTCTCGGACAAAAGAGAATTCCAGGCAAAAGTCATAGGAACAGATGAAATGACCGACATTGCCGTTATTCAAATCGAAGGCGAAGTAAAGGACTTACCGGTAGCGGCTCTTGGCAATTCGGATGCCCTGAGAGTTGGAGAATGGGTAATAGCGATTGGAAATCCTTTTGGGCTTTCCCAAACAGTCACAAAGGGAATAGTATCGGCGAAAGGCGTCAATAAACGCGGCATTGCCGAATATGAAAACTTTATACAGACAGACGCTGCGATAAATCCGGGGAATTCAGGCGGCGGCTTGTTCAATTTATCCGGCGAGCTAATTGGCATTAATTCGGCAATTTTGAGCAGAAGCGGCGGTTTTCAGGGAATTGGCTTTGCCATACCCGTAAATTGGGCACGTAACATAATGAACGACTTGGTAAAAGACGGCAAAGTAAGCCGTGGCTGGCTTGGGGTCAGCATTCAAGACATAGACCCTGGCATCGCAAAAGCTTTGAATTTGAACCCGGCCAAAGGCGCATTGATCAATGAGGTTTTTGAAGGTTCCCCTGCGGATAAGGGTGGAATAAAAGCCGGCGACGTGGTTCGCTCAATAAACGGCAAAACTATAGAAGACGCAAACGATTTGAGGAACACCGTTGCAGCGCTGCGCCCCGGAGAATACGCAGAATTTGAGGTTCTTAGAGACGGAAAATTCTTAAAACTGAAAATAAACATAGCATTGCGAGAAGAAAACAACCTAGCCGGAGCAGCTTCCGCCCCAAAAGACGGCAAAAAAGAAGTAGCCAATGAATGGGGAATTCAAGCTGCGGAGCCGACAAAAGCGCAAAAAAAGGAGGCTGGGCTCACGGAATCTTCCGGCGGAGTGCTTGTGGTTTCAGTTACGGGCAAATCAGCCGCAGAAAAGGCCGGTTTAAAGAAAGGCGACATAATTTTGGCGGCAAACAATAAACCTATTGCCGGCATTAAGGATTTCAATGCTGTTTTCGGCGAAAATACAAAGCCCCTATTGTTGCTAATAAGGCGTTCAGGCTCACAATTCTATACTGTTTTGGAAAAATAGCTTAAGCTTAAAGAGGTAGTGCTGAATCACTGAGGCCCCAACCCTCAGTTCCCCTCCGACTCAGCACTACCAAAAATTACCAGTAGAGGCTTAAATGCCGCAATAAGAGATATTTGAGGATAAAAAGACTTCAAAAAAGCAAATAAACACGTACGTAAAGAACCGGATGTACTTTACACAACCCTAGCAATTGCATTGCCCCTCCAATCAACATACTATATAATATAATAAATTTTTCCGTAAAATGCAAGGGTTTTTTTGAAAAAAATGCAAATTTTTACATTACTTAATGCTCTTTTCGGGCAATTTTCGCAAAATTTTCTCTGTATCCTTGAAAAACAGCTCCATCGCCGCTCTTTCATCCGGTTTCATCTTGTATTCATTGCAGGGAGGCTCGTTCTTTTTGCACCTTGGAAGCATTCTAAACACGCCATTTGGCTTGTAAACATAAAAAGGCACATAGCCATAATCGGTTATTTTTGTTTTGCCATCGTTTTTTTGCAAAACAGCCTCAAAAGCCACCCCGCCATCCGTATATCGCTTTTTCATATTTGAAATAAAATTGCCAAGGGAATATATGACCGGCACGGAGTCCCTGCCCGGAACAAAAATCTTGTCAAACGGCTGCACCACATGCGGATGCCCGCCTATAATCAAATCAACGCCATTCAAAGCCATAAACTCAGCTAGCTTTCTCTGTTCCTTGTTTTCCGCAATTTCATACTCAATGCCCCAATGTATAAAAACTATTGTAAAATCCGGGGATCCCTGTTTGGCTTTTATTATATCTGCGGCAATCACAGCGGTGTCTATGCGGTTCACAACGTTTGGAGCCGACTCTACAAGCCCGTTGGTTCCGTAGGTATAGCTAAGAAACGCCAATTTAATCCCGTTTTTTTCAACAAAAAGAGGGTAATTCCTGTCTCTTTCCGCCGTATCTCTATATATTCCAAAGTGTTTCAGGCCCATCGAGTCCAAAACAGAGATTGTACGCTCCAAACCCCGCTTGCCTCTGTCCAAAGAATGGTTGTTTACGGTAGCCACCAGGTCAAACCCGGCGTCTTTTATGGCAAAAACAGATTCATCGGGCGAGGAAAACTGCGGATAGCCGGTATAAGGCTCGCCGGCCAGGGTATGTTCCAGATTTATCACTGCAAGGTCTGCGCCGGAAAAGTAGTCTTTAAGGTGTTTGTAAACAGGCTTATAATCATAGCCTTTGCCCCCGGCATCCTGTTTAGCGGCTTTTATTTGGGAATCATGCCCCATAAGGTCGCCGGCAAAAACCAAGCGCAAAGAAGCCTCTTGCGCAAAAACAGAGGAAATACCGAGAAAAAAGACAAAAACAATGGTTCTTAAAGGCATAGCGCATTAAAGTAGTAATTCTTGTTTACTATATTTTAAATATGGTTATTTACAGTTGGAATGTGAACGGAATCCGCTCGGCAGTCCAAAAAGGCTTTGCCCAGTGGTTTGCTAAGATGGATCCGGACATTCTGTGCTTGCAAGAGGTGAGGGCAGAAGACGATCAAATTCCCGATGAAATTAGGGAATTCTCCGGTTACAGCTCTTTTTGGACGTCGTGCCAAAAGAAAAAAGGCTACAGCGGAGTTGGCATTTATAGCAAAGTTCAGCCGGAAAGCGTCAATCACGGCTTTGAAATAAAAGAGTTTGACGAAGAGGGTCGTGTGGTGCAGCTCGTTTTCCCGGACTGGGTTTTGAACAGCATATATTTCCCAAACGGTGCCCAAAGCGACGAGAGGCTGGATTACAAGCTTCGTTTTTACGATGCGTTTTTGGAGAACTCCCTAATGTGGCTCTCTCATGGAAAGCACGTTGTAACGGTTGGCGATTACAATACCTGTCACAAGGAGATAGATATAGCGCGTCCAAAAGAAAACGAAACAGTCAGCGGTTTTTTGCCTATAGAGCGGGCATGGCTGGACAAGTATGTTGAAAACGGTTTTGTGGATTCGTTCAGGGTTTTGCATCCAACCCAAAAAGACGCATACACATGGTGGAGCAACAGAAGCCGGGCAAAAGAAAACAACGTTGGCTGGCGCTTGGATTATGCGTTTGTCAATGAAGGGTTGAAAAGCTGCATAACAAATGCTTCCGTTCATCCGGAAGTTATGATGAGCGACCACTGCCCCATAAGCATTGAACTGGAAGCCCCATTCCCGCCGCTGTGATTGATTTTCTATATTATTTCATTATAAATGGAATAGTCTTTTGGGGTGAGATATTATGGCTGGGTAGCTCTCAATTCCTAATACCGAAACTTTATTTTTTTCTAAGTTTTGGTATTAGAGGTTTTTTATGAATTTACTGCGCCGAGAAAATATAATGAGTTTGTTGCTGGACTGCAAAGACAAGCCCGTGATAAAAGTGCTTACTGGAGTCCGTCGCTCCGGGAAATCAACGGCATTGAAAATGTTTGCGGATGAGCTGGCCAAAAACGGGGTAAGCAAACGGCAAATACAGCAATACAATTTTGAAGACCCAAAAATAAATGCCATCGCAAACTGGCGAGAACATTATGATAGGGTAAACTCAAAACTGGTTAATGGAAAAATGAACTATATATTTATAGATGAAGTTCAGGAATTAAGCGAGTTTCAAAAATTGCTGAACGGTCTGCAAATAATTGAAAATGTTGACTTGTACATAACTGGATCAAATGCCCGATTGCTGTCGGGAGAATTGGCAACGCTTTTAAGCGGCAGATATATAACCATAAATGTAACTCCTTTCTCATGCCGAGAATTCTTTGAATTTAATAAAAAAAATAAGCACAGAAATTTAATAGAATCCTACATTTCCGGCAGCGGCTTTCCGGCGATTGCTGGCGAAAAAATTCAGGACAGCGATTTTGTAAACGCCTATATAGAGAACATTTATTCAACAGTTTTGGAAAAAGATATTTTTCAGAGACTCGAAATAAGAGATAAAAGAGATTTTCAAAATATAGCTAAATTTATTTTTGCAAATATAGGTAGCCCTTTATCGCCTAACAATATAACAAACAAATTGGCTGGCAACGGCATTAAAATAAACAACAAAACCGTAGAGCGCTATATTAAAGCTCTTATAGACAGCTACTTGGTTTATGAAGTAAATAGGTTTGATATAAAAGGGAAAAAGCAGCTTGCAACACAGGAAAAGTATTATGTTGTTGATTTGGGCATAAGGCGGCATCTCATTGGGCAAAAGAGGCGTGATGATATAGGTCATTGTTTGGAAAATGTTGTTTATTTTGAGTTGCTTAGGCGAGGCGGAAAGATTTGGACTGGCAAATCGCAGGAGAGCGAGATTGATTTTGTGGTTCAAAAGCCTATGGGAGAAATAGAATATTATCAAGTTGCCTACACTGCAAAAGATGAATCTACCCTGGAAAGAGAACTCAGCCCATTAAAGAAGATCAAAGACAATTACAGAAAGTTTCTGCTTACCACAGATGACTTTGAATTCAACAGCGATGGCATAGAGCTATTGAATATAGAACAATGGCTTTTGAAGGAGTAAAACCAAGCTAGCCTTCATCTTATCCAATGAAAAGAAATTTTCTCTTTTTGCTCTATAATATCAAACTCGTGATGATCCGATGTAACCAACGACCCTTTTTGTAAATATGCTGTAGCTAAGATTTTAGGCATTATTCCAATTCCTTGTCTATTTGTTTTTGTTTGCAGAATTCCTTAGTTGAAAGACTGCTATTTTCAAGCATACCGAATAACTTGCTAAAACGCTTCCGCTTTTCCTTTATAGGTACAAGCTTAATAACTCCTTTTTGTTCAAAAACTCTTACCTGCCGGGATTGAATCTTATCCCACAGCAATACAGGCAAAGCCTTTGTGTTTAATATGATGCTTTCCATAAAAACTCCTAATTTTAATGATAAAATAGAAAAATAGTTTAGTCTTTTACGCACCTAACAGAGAACAAGCCCGCCTTACTGATGCTGAACCAGTAGGCGAACTCGTTGTTGTAGTTCATGTCCCGGAAGTAGGCGTCGTCGCTATCGTTCTCACTGCTACTCCACCAGTAGCCGTAGTTGCCGACATCGCTGAATTTGTCATCAGAGTAGCCGCTGCCGCCTGGCA
>WQTK01000228.1 GCA_009786285.1 Candidatus Fibrimonadales bacterium
TTGCTCACCTATGCCACTAGGCAAAAGCTTTGTTGCCTTCTGGGCTATCGACTCCGTTTCCTCTTGCAGCATGATAAATTTTCTGTACTGCCGTATCGCAGGAATTACTTTTTCCGTGATAAGCTGGCGAAACACTCTAACTTCTTCCTTCGGGCTGCTTGAACGCAATATGAGATTGTTTAAATCGCCTTCGCTGATGTAGATAAGGTCTTTCGTGGATTTTTCCGGTCTATGTCTCATAGACTTGCCAAGGCAGTGAGCCTTCAAAGTTTTTTCAACATCGCCATAACCCAAAAACTTGCAGACGTCTACTGCACAGAACCAAAATTCATTGTCGCTTGGAGAATACACCCTAACGTCTTTCTCCGAGAAAAAATAATCAAGCAATGAAAGGGGTTTGCTTGATGTTTGCATGGAACTTGCCACTTTCGTAACTGCATGCTCGTCTGCGCCTTTGTCAACGCCGCAAAATCCGACCGCTTTTGTTTTTGCGGCTTCCGCAATTTTCTTTCTAGCTTCCGCTAGACTGAATTTGTTTGCGGTGTCGCTTATGTCATCGCCAATTGGCATGGGTTTTCTTACAAGCTCGGTTGCCATTTTAGGGTCAAACTTGCCTATGGAATTCTTTCCCTTTTTCATAACTTCTCCTTTTATTGTTTCCACTTGGCTTAGGAAGTGGCGTTTAAGATTTTGGTTGATGTGAAGAGGATAGTCTTCAAGTAGCTTTAGGATGCTTTTAAAATTCAATGCAAATTTTCCGCTGTCAAGTTCGCAATCCTTCACATCTCCTTTTTTTATGAGCTTATCTTTAATCGCATCTAATATCCACATATTCAAAAGAGCGGGAGATGGCATATTCATGAAGCTGGCCCAGCATTCTCCCATAGGATACCACGCTTCGCTCACGCCTTCGCTTACCCGCTTTAGTATGTAAGGAACTTTCTCTTTTTTATTGCCTGCGTCACCGAAATAAGTCCATCCATCGTACTGGCTTTCTTCTGGCGGTTCCGTATCTAAAATGCTTTTAATTTTATTTGCCATTGTCTGATGTCTCCTGCAAAAAAGTTTGTTCAACTGCCTTTGACAACTTTGTATCCTCCGAAGGGAGCAAAGCGATAAGTACCTTCAATCCTTTTGCACCGTAATGTTCCGTGACTATGTCGTTTAGACTCTTACCTTCCCTTTCGTACTCTCCATACTTCTTGTGCAGATATTCGTCAAACTTAAATATGTCTATCTGGATTTGCCCAAATAGAAAAGTACAAAGTCCATCGTAAAAATGCTTTATGCTTATGCTAAACGCATCATAAAAATCATTTCTTGCCATAGCCCAGTCTATACCTATTTTATACATATCAATACCTGTAATACCCCTTTTGTTTGCCGCAATCAACATTGTATTTAGCTCGCGACTCAAGATTTTTTTCAACCCAAACATTATGCACGTCATCGTTCTTCATAAGCCAATTTTTAAAAGAGTATTTTGGGATCTCTGGCAACCCTTTTGATTTTTGCAATTCCATAAATTCCCTTGAAATTTCACGTGGAATTAAACCAGTTTTAAGCATTTCTATTATCTTATCTTTGTTTTTGTCAAATAATTCTTGAGCGGCAATCCCTCGCATATAATTGGGCGATTTATTGAAGCTTCCAGTCCATCTCGGATTTGCAATGTTACGTTCTTTGCAGAAATTTAACAAAGTCATACGATGTACGCCCAATAGCCTTGCGATTGATGCGAATGGAATTTTTTTATTTACCATATCTAAAACCTCTTCCTCTTTGCCTTCCAGCAACTTTGATTGGTTCTTTACGCCTGGAGGTCTGCCAAGAATAACGCCAGCTTGTCTTCTGCGCTCCAAGCCTTCCACAGTGCGTTTTACTATCATTTCTCTTTCTATCTGTGCGGCAGTTCCGTAAGCAGATAGAATTATTGCGGAAACAACATCGCCCTTGCGTAAGATTTGATTTTCTTTACAGGCGTGAATGGTAGCATCTATCTTTTGAGTGCAGTGCTCCACTATACGAAAAAGCATAAATACAGAGCGGGCGAGACGGCTAATTTCCGATACAATGATAATATCGCCATCTTTCACCTTTTCCATCAAATCGCCCAAGTTTCGCTTGCTGTACTCCTTTGTGCCGGAAACTCCATCGTCTGCCACCCATTCGTCAATCTGCACCGCAAGTTCACGAGCTCTTTTTTCAATTCCAAGCTTCTGATTTTCTACATCCTGCTTGTTTGTCGATACCCTAATGTAGCCGTAAGTCATTTCGCCCCCAAATTATGATATGCATCGAACGACGCCGCAAAAGCTGCTGCCACCTTCATATTTGCGCTCAACTCAGAAATGTAAGCGTTATTATTATTATTATTGTATCTTCTTTTTTGCGCAAGATATTTTTCCCTGTTATTTTTCCTCCAAGTCATTGAACACTCTAAACGCTTTTTGGAATTGCGAGCATTATACTTTCTATTGCATTCATTCTTTGCGGCTTTGCGTTCTTCTTCGGTATGGTATTTTAGTGCTGGCATACTACTTGCCCTCCTGCAAAGCTCTCGCAAGGCTTAATTTTCTTTCCCCTTTATATCTAAAGAACTTTATTTTTCTATCGCTTATATACTCAAGCGTAGTTTGAGCGTGCTTAAATAAAGTTTTGGCTTTGCAAATGGTTATATCCCTGTCACTTTTACATTGCTTGACTGGGTATTTCTCGGTTTTGATACTACAGTTTTCACAGGGATTTTGCAAATCGGCTATGACCTTTTGAAATATCATAATAATGCCTTTTGAAAATACGAGTTCTACATCCATTTCTTTCATAAATCCTCCTCCGGTTCAATGGCGCACCACCTGCAAGCAGTCCAAACATCTGTCAAGTTAACCTTGACTGGTACGCAGTCGCTTTCTTTAACCAGCTCTTTGCAGAAGCTACAGACTGTGTAATCTTCTGCCTGATCTTCCTTTCTCATAAAACCTCCGCCGTTTGGTTGTTGGTGAAACTCTCCTTAATCCTCTTCGCTTCCTCATCCTGCTGCTTGAGTAATTCAATAATCTGCATCTTCCAAAGCCGTTCAAGCAACCGCTTGTTCTCCCGAAATCCTTTTGCTACTTCGCGCACGTATCTTGGCTCGTATGGTTTTGGCCGACCTTCGCTTGCAAGCTCGGCAACGGCGCGCCAGCAGATTTTTTTTACTGTGCAGGTGCGGAGTGCTGCGGAAATGCGCTGGCTTTTTTCTGTGCCTTTTATTACCCCGCAGACGCGCCGCCTGTCGCACCCTATAGCTCTTGCGGTCGCAGCCCAATCCATTTTAATCCATTCGGACATTAGATCACCTTCCTACGCAAGCTTCTAACAATCCTGTGCTCGCTTCTTTCTGCCGCCATAGCCTTGCTTAGAATTTCCTTTGGATTTTTCAATACGTCTTCTGGTATCTCCTCCGTATGCTCAACAGGATCGTAAGGATTGCGACGGCTGGCAGACCAAAATAAAGAGCCTTCCAGATAGGATAATGAAATTTCAAGTATCCCAAGTTTCTGAAAACGGTCAAGGCACAGCGATCTCAATTCCTTGCGCAGGTCTTCTAGCAAAAAGGCCAGCTCTTTCTGCCTTTCTTCCGATATCTCGTCGTTTTTGTAATACATCGGCACTGTCATCAAGCAGCTTGTAGCGGCGAGTTTTCTTATGTTTCTAACACGCTCTATAATCCCGGTAGATTTCGCCATCCGATAGAAAGCGGCTAGACTTGGAAAAGAGTCCTTGCTAACCTTCTCGCCTCGCTCCATGGCTTTGCCTAAAGCGTACAAACGGCAGTTGCTGGCTGGCGTTTGTGGGTAGCGCATGCGCGCATCTGCGAAATCGTTTAGCCACTCCTCTTTGATTGTGGGATTGGTTGTTTTTTGTTCTGCTGAATTAGCCATATTAAACCTCCGTTGTTGTTTGGCTGTTGGTGAAACTCTCCTTAATCCTCTTCGCTTCCTCATCCTGCTGCTTGGCAGTTAAATCTTCGCTATCTTCTATATAACTGCCACGCAGCTTCCACAGATTACAAATGCAATTCATGCGTGGCGTAAGACCTCGCTCGTAGCAAGTGTCAAATCCTGGCCCGCAGTCATAGTTATTACAACTAGCGCAAGTTTTTACCTCACGGTAGTTATGAATTTTATCAAACTCTGGCCACTTAATTTTGCTCATACCGCACCCCCGTTTTGGCTGTTGGTTAAATTATCTAATGTGGATTTAATACAGAATACTCCACCATTTGCTTTTGCAAGAAGCCCATTATAACAAGTTTTCTCGTTGCAGAACCTTACATTATCTTGACCGCTTAAAAGCCGCACGGCTTGCTGTAGGTAAAACAACTTTGTCCTTGCTTGACAAACAGTCTTGTCCAAAGGGCAATTATCTTTTGAAAGAATGCACTTGTGTTTGCAAGGCTGAAAAAACCTGTAGAAAACACGGCAAGGATCTTCTAGGCATACTTTTAGCTCATTGGTTATTTCCGTAATGACTTCCGCAACTTGAATATCTTCTTCTGAAAAGAAATTCATACCTCACCTCCGTTCACTTTAATCCTCTTTGCTTCCTCATCCTGCTGCTTGAGCAATTCAATAATCCGCATCTTCCAAAGCCGTTCAAGCAACTGCTTATTCTCCCGAAATCCTTTTGCTACTTCACGCACGTATCTTGGCTTATAGGGTTTTGGGCGACCTTCGCTTGCAAGCTCGGCAACGCTGCGCCAGCAGATTTTTTTTACCGTGCAGGTGCGGAGTGCGGTGGTGATGCGTTGGCTTTTTGAATAACCATTAGCTATCACGTAAATATCCTGTGCTCTTTTGCATCCAACGGCTCTGGCTGTAGCTGTCCAATTTACCTTCGTTAGCTCAGACATTAGACCTCTCTCATTGCTAATCTGGCGTTAGTTGGATTGAAATAGTTAAGGACAGCCTCGGTAGCCAACCCTTTATAAGATGCAGTTAGTCCTTTATTTTGCCTCCTTGACAATTCTTTTTGTATAGCACTCATAGCCTCTGGCGTTATAGCCAAGACAGCCTGAAATTTACGCTTTGAAAGTGTATTTTTACCTATCATATATGTAATATACAATTATTTTTGATAAATAGTACGAAAAAAGTTAAAAAAAGTTAAAAAATATAACTTTTTTACAAATTAAACCTATATTATACGCATGGAAGCTAAAAATGGCATTCGAAATTTCAGAAAAAGGTTACAACTTAATCAGGTTGAACTTGCTGAAAAGCTTGGAATAGGTCAGCAAGCTATATCAACTTGGGAATCTGATAAAGGTTACCCGTCCTTTCTAGTTGCTAAACAGATGCTTGAAATGGGGGCTACAGTCGAAGAGTTATTTGGGATACCCTACAATAACTCTGTAACGACTTCTAAAGTTGACTTTACAGATGCGGAACTTGGAGATTTTGTTAAAAGAGGACTAAAATTTCTGGTTGGTAATTAGAATGTTTAGGTGTGGGGGTAAAACTGCCCACAAAAAATAGTGGGTGGTTTTACCCCTTTTCTAAATAATAAAAATACACACAAAAAACAATGTGCATTTTTATTATTTTCTATATTCTATAAAAACTAATTCCCAAAAGGAGCTTGCATAGGTAGGTCATGGAAAAGACAAAAGAGAGAATGCTGATACCCCGCAAGACGATGTTGGAATTGCAAAAGGAAATTGAATTAAAGTTTGCGTTCAAAGACTTAGTTATTATTTTAGCTCTATTCGCACAGTGTACTTTCGCTAACTCAAGTTTTATGATTGGCGCAAAAACTTTCACTCTTGATTTTAAAGGTTACTCTGGTTTTATGCTTGAATTAGGCGGCAGTGTTGGCATCCCAATTAATAATGAAAAATTATTTTGGGGAGTGCATTCCGGTTTCGGGTATTCGGGAGACAGCCGTTCCGAACAAATCACAAGCAAAGATAAAATAACGCTAAAATATTCATCTATAGGATTGCCAATAAAAACATTTTTTTCCTATGGATTGTTTGGGGTAAATATTGGTGCTTTAATAACTTTTTGGGATATAAAAGTTAGCGAAAATGTAACGGGCTCTAATATATCAGATCTTAGCGATAAAGGAACTAAGACCTTTTTTGATTTTGGTTTAATGATTTTTCCGGCAGAACAAGTTTCAATAGGTCTTGATGTTATCACTGGTAAAACTACAGGATTTGCATTAGGTGTCGCTTATCATTTTGGCAAACGGACTCATAATTATTATGACAACGCTGATTATAACGATGCTGACTATGACGATGCTGCTCGTGATGACTGCATTTATAATGCATTGATTGAATTAGAACGCAAAGATGAATACGATAGCGTCTATATTTGTCTTGAACTTAACAATGGAAAAATAAATTGTTTAAATTTAAGTGAAAGATTTGAATTTAAAGATAAATCTTTGGATGATATTAATGATTTTGAGAAAAAAACATCTTTCTTACAGTGGAATAAAATGCCAGTTTCTATTCCATACACAGAATTTTTTCCAGATGGCCTTTGCGATTAATGAGGTATAAAAGCGTACGCTGCAATAGTCGCTCTTATTTATTTCGTTTAAAATTCAATAGCATATCAAAATAATTTTTCTACATTCCAAATTATGCTTCCATCCGATTTCATACAAGAAACCGAAATATCCGACTTGCCCAGCGAGCAGCTCAGTTGCCTCGCCGAGCAAATTGGCGTGTCCAATGTGATGAAGCTGTGGGACAAGCTGAGAGGCAGGAGCGTGGCGTTCCCGGCGAACTGGCCGAACAAGCTGATCGCCAAATGGCTCAAAAAGCAACCGGATTTGAATATAAGCGATGCGGCTTGGCAACTCGGAGTGAGCAGCCGCACGATTAGCAAAATCGCAAATAAAGTACCTGCAAAGAAAAATATTGAGCAGCCGAATTTGTTTTCAGTGATGGTTTAACTCTTCGCCACAAGACCGCCGATCATCTTCCCAATCTCCTTGGAAATAATCTGCTGTATCTTTGGAATGTCGCCCGGCTGCAAAACAAGATAAGGTCTCGCCGGAATCTTAACCTTTCTATTTCTCCCTGCCATGCCGCCAAACTGATGTATCGCTGCGTAAGGTTTTTTATCCGGCTGAATCACTACCTCATTCGCATTCGCCTTGTAGTGAATGCCGCCCATAAGACCGCCTCTCATGCCCAAGCCAACAAGCACTTTGTTCGTAGCAGCTTTCTTAGCCCTCGCCTTTCCCTTGCTTTTTCCGAGCTTCATCGCCAAGGTCACGGGGCTGTTCGGCGCCCACTTATTTGGCCTGCCGCCCTGCAAAAAGTTTTCCCTGACTGACTTAACGACATAATCGCCGGTTAGCTTCATAGCCTGCTCCTGGCTTTTAATGCCATCGGCAACGCCTTTAAACAGCTTTAGCAGGGGCTTTGCATCGGTTTTAATTGAAAGCTTCATTTCGCGTTACCTCTTTACGAAAAAATATCTATATTACAGATGTGTAGGCCTTGGGATGGAAATACCTCTCTGCCCAAAAGCTGACCTTGCGGTGGTGGGTATTCGCGCCGCATTTCCATTCACCTCTTCCTGTAAATAACAGTGCCTTCTGCTTTAAACTCATCCCGGCTCGGAACGGTCGTATAAGAAACAAACTTTGCTTCGTTTGCATCGAATACAACTTTTATATATCTCCCCGTTCCATCGTCATTGAATTTTGAATAAAACAAATGTCTTATAGCCACCTTTCCGGTATTGCTTTTCATAAACTCCGCTCTAATCTCCTGCGGATTTTTGATAGTCTCCGCTATCATGCCTGCAAATCTTGATCGGCTTTCCTCTAAATGCCCGACAAAGTATTTGGTGTCAACAAAGTAAGAATAAGTGTTGCCTACAAGATTTTTGCTAAAAGTTGCAACACCGTCTTTCGTTGCTAACGCTTTGTCTAGCGTGTCTTTGAATTCCGCTGCGCTAGTAGGCTTTTGAAGCGAGTATAAACGCTTTTCATCTATCGCCTGAAGATTCAGCGGCTCAGGCGTTCCGCTCCACAATCCTTGTTGTTCTTCCGTAGCCCATTGCCTGCCTTCTCTTCTTAAAATTCCAAAATTTGATTCTCCAACATTGTGATCCCAGCCCTCGTCTATTCCTTTTGTGTTGCTCGGATTTAGCCTAAGCCCTTCTTTGAGCCGCACCCCTTCCTCTCTCAATATCTCAAGCTCGGTAGCGGAAACAGGCTCGACCCAGCACCTGCAATTCCAACCGTTTGGCGGCGTGTGAGTGCTCCACCAAGGATCGTTAATAGGAAGAACGACATTATTCCAAAGAGCGTGTTCCGGCCTTTCCCTTCCGTCCATCATGCTTCTGTATCTCGCATGCTGCCAAATATCTTTCATCACGGGATCTCGCATCTGCGATTCTCTTCCCGCTGCGTAAGCGGTAGCCATGTTCGTTGAATATATAACCTTGCTTCGCCACGCATCGTAGCTCTTTCCCGTTCTCTTTTCCCTGAATCCCGGATCGTCCGCCGCCCACTTGTCCGCTATGCCGTTGTATGTTTTGCGAAACTCCTGCAAAGTAGAACCGCTTGCGATGGCTTTTTCAATAGCTCCCCTGAAATCAGAAAGTATATCGTCTCGCATTGCTCCTGCCACGGCAAAAGCCCTGCTGTGCATCGCTCCGGCAAGGTCTTTGTATGTCGCGGTGGGCAAATTGATTTTCTGCTTGAAGAACTCAACCGCCTCTTTATATTCGCCCTGTTGGAAATCAGCCATTACGCAAGCCCGGCTTTTTCAAGCATCTCCATTCTGCCTGCGAGATTCGCGGCCAGGAACGCTTGCTCCATTTCTTTCGCTATGCCGTCAATCGGAAGCTCTGCGTAAAGCCCAATCAAGCCATCGCGAATTTCCTCAAGGCTGGTTGCTTTTTCCACAAGGTCGTGAATAGGCTTTGTAAGGCCAACCGAGCCCGCATTGTTTGCGAGCGTTTCGGCAAACGCTCTTGCCTGCTTTCTGCCGCTTGGTTCTTGCTCGCTCCTTTTGCCTGGCTTCTCATCGCCTTCCGCAAACATGCCGCCAGATTGCTGATTTGCAATCTCTGCGATGTGGTCGGGGCTTACGCCATACAAATCAATGAAATGCTTGTCGGTGAACCTCACTCCAAGATCGTGCAGCTTCTTGTCCCGGTCAAGCTCGCCTGTTTGCATATCCTTGGGCTGCGCAAACTGGAACCATGGGATTTCCTCGTCATCCGGCCAGTTCAGTTCCCAAATCCATTTGAGCAAAGTGTTAAAGGTGCTTTCTACCATCGCGACATCATCTTGTGTCATCTCAAGCCGCACTTCGTTGTGCACGGTTCCCAAAGCCCTCGTGCCGCCTGTGTCCGTCTGCTCTGTAGTCAAAGTCTCGCCGAGATACGCCTTGGACATTGCCCTGTCAGCCCAATGAATGATAGCCTCATAAGGCAAAGTTCCTCCAATCTTCGTTTCTATCGCGCTCACAGACGCATTCTCCGTGACAACCATAACGGCATCGCGAACCAGGCCGTAGAGGTCTTTGATCATTTTCTCCCTTTCCTGATCCGTCGCGCCTCCCGGCGTTTTGCCGATCAAGTGCGGCATCCCGAACTTTTCGGCGAATATCAGCCACCATTTAATATTGCCGTTTTTGAAACTCACCGGCCAGAAGCAGTCGGACAGGACAGCCTCGCCGTATGGATTGGCCGAAGAA
>WQTK01000229.1 GCA_009786285.1 Candidatus Fibrimonadales bacterium
AATGTAGCCTGCCGCGTTTGCTTTTGAATACGGATTCTCAAGCGGCGGCATAACTTGCCTGGAAAATATAAACGTTGTTGGGCTGTCGCCGTTTGCCATGGCCATTTCCCAAGCAAGCGTTGTTTCGTTTGCGTCTGCCGGGCGAAGAACCAGCATAGCAGGCTTGCCGCTTGGCAAAGTCAGGCTTTCCAGCAAGCGAACTTGCGCCTCTTGCTCAACAGGCTCGTGGGTGGGGCCGTCTTCGCCAACCCTAAAGCTATCGTGCGTGAACAGGAATTTAACGGGCAAGGCCATTAACGAGGCAAGCCTCATGATGGGCTTCATATAATCGCTGAACACAAAGAAAGTAGCGCAGGTTGCCGTGAATTCTCCATGCAAAACAATGCCGCACATGACCGAACCCATTGTAAGTTCCGCCACTCCGGCCTGCAAAAAGCCTCCGCTGAAGTCACCTGGTTTGAAAATTCCTGTTTTATCCAAAAACGCCTGTGTATTGTCGCTGTTAGAAAGGTCTGCCGAAGAAACAACCATGTTTTTTTGATTGTCTGCGAGCCATGAGAGAATCGCGCCGGAATTTACCCTTGTGGCAACACCCTGTTTTTGCGGGATAACCGAGAGATCCAGAACCGGAGCCTTGTTCTTTTGCCAATTCTCCAATTCTTGCGCTAAAGCCGGATAGGTTTGCTTCCATATTTCAAATCTGCTCTGCCATGAATCGGCCTCTTTTTGCAGCTCCTCCAAGCGCAGGTTAAAGGCCTCTTCAACGTCGGGCCAAACAACAAAGGGATTTTCAGGATCTCCGCCAAGGCTTGCTATGGTTTGCGTGGCAGAAGCTCCGGCTGCGTCTATTGGCTGCCCGTGGGTGGAAACCTTGCTTTCAAAAGCGTTGTTTTGGGCATCTCTAATGCCTTTTCCCATAATTGTGTTGCCTATTATTATAACCGGTTTTTCCGTTTCCAAATAAGCGGCGGCGAATGCTTTTCTGATTTCATCCGGATTGTGGCCGTCAATGCTGTAAACCCTCCAGCCCCATGCTTCGTATTGGGCTGCGACGTTATGGCTCATAACCTCTTCTGTTGGGCTTGAGAGTTGGATTTTGTTTGAATCAAAGTAAAATATCAGGTTTGAAAGCCGCAAATGCCCAGCCATGCGCCCAACGCCGTAGGCTATTTCTTCTTGAACCGTGCCGTCTGACAAAAGGCTGACCGTTTTATGCTCAAACAATTTTCCGAAGCGGTTTACCAGAATTCTCTCCGCTATGGCAGAGCCTAGGGCTATGGCATGTCCCAACCCTAGAGGCCCTGAGGTGTTTTCCACGCCTCTAAGCACGTCCAAGTCGGGATGCCCCGGTGTGTGGCTGTTCAACTGCCTGAAATTCTTTAGATCTTCCGTAGTTAGTCTTTTTGTGAAGCAAAGCGCAGAATAGAACGCTGCGGACATATGCCCCGGATCCATGTAGAATCTGTCTCTTGGCCGCCAATATGGGTCTTTTGGGTTGAATTTTAGGAATTCACCAAATAATACGTTAAAGAACTCCGTAGAGTCCATAGCTCCACCCGGATGCCCGGATTTAGCTTTCTGTACCATAGCCGCAGACAAAATTCTGGCATTGTCGGCAGCGCGTCTAATTATAGCATTATGCAAAGCAAACCTCACAAAGAGGGCTAAAATATAGAAATTTTTTTAGCAAGGTTCAATGTTTTCGCCAAAGTACCGCCATTTTTGAGCGAAATTCGCCACTTGAAGAATTTTTCTACATTAATAGCAACTTCTCGGCTTTTTTCAATTGCGCATCCAAAGACTTTTTTCCTGTTCCCCCCTCAATGTCACGGCGAGAAACAGAATACGCAAAAGTTAATTTTTTCCGCAGTTGGGGCAACTCCGGCAGTTCCGTGAAATTAACGCCTCGTTTTGCCGCAATGCCAACCAGATTCCCAACAATGTGATGCGCATCTCTGAACGGAGTGCCGCTTTCAACCAGCAAGTCCGCAAGGTCTGTGGCCAAAAGCGCAGGAAGCATTTTTTTCTCCATGTTTTCAAAATTCCATGCCGCACTCTCCAACGCTTCTCCAAAAACCTGCAAGCATGCCAAAATTGTCTTAACGCTGTCAAAAACAGGAAGCTTGTCCTCTTGCAAATCACGGCTGTATGTAAGCGGAGCCCCCTTCACAAGTGTAAACATCGCCGTAAAATTTCCGATTAAACGCCCGGCTTTGCCTCTGATTAATTCCATGCTGTCCGGGTTTTTTTTCTGCGGCATCATCGAGCTTCCGCTGGAAAATTTATCGTGCAGGGTTAAAAAGCCGAATTCGCTTGTGCTCCATATAACCATGTCTTCCGCATAGCGGCTAAGCGCGGAACCTATTATAGAAAGGTCGCTCAAAAATTCCAAAGCCATGTCGCGGTGGCTCACAGCGTCTATGCTGTTTGCGCTTATGCCGCCAAAGCCAAGTTCTTTTGCCACCGTTTTGCGGTTGTAGCTAAACGCCGAGCCTGCCATTGCGCCGCTTCCAAGAGGGCACTCGTTGTGCAAGGCCAAAAAATTTGACAATCTTTTCTTGTCTCTTTCCAAAGCAAAAAACAAGCTCATCCAGTAGTGGCTAAATTGTATTGGCTGTGCCTGCTGCAAGTGAGTGTAGCCCGGCATAAGGCGGCCTTTGTGCTTTTTCGCAAGCTCATAAACTATTTTTTGAAGCTCTAAAATCCGGCCCAAAACATCAATCGCCTTGTGCCGCATATAAAGCTTGAAATCCGTTGCGACTTGGTCGTTTCTGCTGCGCCCGGTATGTATTTTTTTCCCCAGGCTTCCTATTTTTTCGGTTAAAACCCGTTCAACGGCCATATGAATGTCTTCGTCACCCTTGTTCCAAAGATTTTTCCCTTTGTTTGCGGCTGCCAAAATGCTCTGCAACCCTGCGGCAATTTTTGCGTATTCTTTTTTGGAAATAACGCCGGCTTCAACCAAGCCTTTGCCATGCGCAAGCGAGCCTTGAATATCCTCTTCCAAAAGCTCTTTGTCTATGTCCAGGCTAAAGCTCAAATCAATCATGCTTTTTGCCATAGCGCTCTCAAAACGGCCGCTCCACATTTTATTTTTAGATTTCATGGAGAATAAATTAGAAAATAATTGTAAATTCTTCGCTGAGGTAACTATGACTGACAACCCAATATCTTATGCGGAAGCTGTTGAACTGGCGAAAAATCCGGACAAGGATTGGCTTTGCTCTGCGGCTAACGAAATTCGAGAAAAATATTGCGGAAACGAACTGGATACTTGCTCCATAATAAACGCACGCTCAGGGCTGTGCAGCGAAGATTGCAAATGGTGCGCCCAAAGCGCAAGGCATAAAACCGGAATAGAAACCTATCCCATGAAAAGCCAAGACGAAGTTTTAACCTGCGCAATGCAAAACGCAGCTAAAGGCGTAAAAAGATTTTCGCTCGTAACAAGCGGCCGCAAAGTGAACAAAAAAGAGATGGAAAAGTTTTGCGAAATGTATAAGATTATTAGCGAAAGAACAAATTTGAAACTCTGTGCGTCTATGGGCTTAATAGGCAAAGAAGAAATGCAAATGCTAAAAGAAGCCGGAGTTAGCCGCTACCAATGCAACTTGGAAACCTCTCCTTCTTTTTTCAAAACACTCTGCACCACGCATACAATAGAAGACAAAAAACAAACCTTGCTAAGAGCAAAAGAATGCGGCATGGAACTTTGTTCCGGCGGAATAATAGGTATGGGCGAAACTATGGAACAGCGCATTGAACTGGCCTTAGAACTGCGAGACCTCAAGGTTAAATCAGTGCCTGTGAATATTTTAAATCCAATCAAAGGTTCTGCTTTGGAAAATGCGAAGCCTCTCAGCGACGAAGAAATTTTAACCACGATTGCGACTTTCCGCTTTGTGCTGCCGAATGCTGTTATTCGCTTTGCTGGCGGAAGGATAAATATGAGCGAATCTTTGCAGGTGCGTGCTTTGCGTGCCGGCGTGAACGGCGCAATTGTAGGCGACTTGCTCACTACAATCGGCACCGGCATAGACAAGGATTTTGAGATGTTCAAGACCGCAGGATATTTCTAAATTACACTTTATGATATCCGAAGACTTACTCAAAATCCTATGCTGCCCGGTGACCAAGCAAGCTCTGCACGAAGAAAACGGCACCCTAGTAACCGCAGACGGAAAATACGCATACCCGATTAGAGACAACATTCCAGTCCTGCTCGCAGAAGAACGTATTGAGCTTAACAATGGTTAAAATAGAGAGTTCATGGCTAAATCTGCTTGCAGATCTTTTTGAAACTCCCTGGTTTGCCGAAATCAAAAACAAGATAATCCAAGAAAGAAACCAGTACAGGGTTTATCCGCCTGCAAGCCTGTTTTTCAACGCCATGGACCTGTGCCCTGTGCCTCAAACAAAAATTGTGATTCTTGGACAAGACCCTTACCATGGGGCTGGGCAAGCCCACGGGCTTTCTTTTTCCGTTCCCTTTGGAATTGAAATTCCTCCAAGCTTGCTGAATATTTACAAGGAACTGGAAAGAGATTTGAAAATTAAACCCGTTGCTCACGGCAATCTTGAGCCTTGGGCAAAACAGGGCGTGCTGCTGTTGAATTCTTCGCTCTCGGTAAGGGCAAACTCGCCTGCGTCGCATTTTTACATAGGCTGGGAAAAGTTCACGGACAGTGTAATTGAAAGGCTTTCGCAGCACAAAGAGAATCTGGTGTTTATGCTTTGGGGGAGCTTCGCCCGCAAGAAGAAAATTTTAATCGCAGAAAATAAAAACCACCTTATACTGGAAGCTCCTCATCCATCTCCGCTATCTGCTCATAGAGGCTTTATCGGTTGCGGACATTTCTCTAGAGCGAACCAATTCCTTCAAGCTCGCGGACTTGAAGAAGTTTGCTGGCAGCTTTAGAGCCTGTTATCCTGGCTTTGAGCTCAGATGAAAATTTGAAGTTCATGCTTTTGCTTGCAGCTAAAGGTATAAGCTCTCCTGTTTTCAAATTACGTCCGAGCCTCGGGTTGCAGGTCTTTGGGGAAAATGTGCCAAAGCCTCTTATTTCCAAAGAATTGCCTTCCTTGATTATATCTTTTACAACATCAAAAAATTGCTCTATTGAAACTTTAGCATCATCTCTGGTCAATCCGCAGGATATGGCTGTTTCATTAATCAAATCGCTTTTAGTAATTGGCATAGGGGAAATATAGTAAAATTTACTATTTTATTCCAATGATTGCTGAAACCCCAAAAAGAAGAAAAGAGACAAATAAAAGTTTGATGGTTTTCCTATCAATGGTTGTCATTTTAATATCCATTTTATTATTCACTGCATTTTTAGTTTTTAACTTCAGAACGTTTTTATCGGAACAGGCTAAAGAAAACGTATATTTGGAAAACGCAAACATCTTAAGCGAAATTTCGCTCCACTTGAAAAAAATAGAATACTCTCTAATGGAATCCAGGCTGGTATCACGGCATTTAATAGAAACCGGCGGCACGGAAGAATTGCGGAACGCTTATATCCATGAAAAAATCAAGTTAAATTCCGATATTGAAAAAATCCATATCAGCTCAAACAATGACAATAACGCAAGCTCTTGGTTTTTGAGCGCAAAAAAAGCCAACGGAAAAATAGCCTTCACCCTGCCTTACCATGACTCTTCAAGCAACAAAATATTAATGGACTTTTCAATCAACACTTACAATAACAAAGGGCAGGAAATAGGAGTTGTGGCTCATTCCATTTATTCAAGCAGGTTGTCAAGAGAGCTTCAAAAGCTTCGAAAATCTCCGCAGCACCAAATATATATATCAGATTATTCCCAAAATCTGATAACTTCAACCGAGCACGACAATATGAAAATCAACCAAATTTTAGACATTGACGAAATTGGTCTTGGCAAATACAAGAAAAGCATCTTTTCTTATTCCAGTTCATTTGCCATAGACAGCGGGTATTACATATTCTTCACCCCTATTTTTGAACGGAATTTTGTTTTAATCACAAAAATACCGCTCCAGTCCTTTTATGCGGCGAACAATTTCTTTTTCAACAAAAAACTCATAATACCAATTTCCATTTTCACAACGATAATAATATTTGTCTCTGTTTTCGTAATTTTGCTCATGGGCAGGGAGCAAAGAAAAAAGCGGAAAATAGAAGTGGACAGCCTAACGGACCCGCTGACAAAACTTTACAATAGACGTTATTTTGAAGACAATGTAAAAATATTATTTGAAAAAATGAAGGCAGCGCAGAAGCCAATTTCATTAATGATGCTGGATATAGACTTTTTCAAGCAGTGCAACGATACTTATGGGCACAGCATGGGAGACAGCGTTCTAAAAAGCATTGCCAGTGTTCTGATAAAATACGCCCGGCGCGAAGACGATTTTGTGACCAGGCTTGGCGGCGAAGAGTTCGGGGTTCTGCTTGTTGGTACTAACAAGGAAGACACCATTAAAATAGCAGAAAGCATTCGAGAGGAAACAGAGAGAACCAAAACTAAAATCAGAGGCACAAACAACCATATTTCCGTTACCATCAGCATTGGCATAGCAAATGTTATTCCTAATGAAGAGTACACTTTCCAAATGCTTTACGACACCGCAGACAAGTTGCTCTACGAAGCAAAGAAAAGCGGAAGAAACAGGGTTTGCTATTGATTCAGCGTTTACTATATTTATAGTTATGAAATCCAAAAATTTGCCTCTGATAGTCGCAGCATCGGCGCTTTTGCTTGCGGTGTTATGTTTTTTAATATTAACAACAGAAGATGGCGAAACACAAGAGCCTAAGAAAGAGCTAAAGCCGCAGGAAGTTTTTGGAAATATGCCTGTTTTGAAAATGGACGGAAAGGAAAATTCAAATGTCTATTTGCAATCGCTTGACATTCAAGTTGAGGTAATAGGAAACATAGCTTCCACACGCTACACAATGGTTTTCAAGAACAGAACAAGCGGCATTCTAGAGGGCGAACTGACCTTCCCATTGCCGGAAGGAAGGACTGTAACTCATTATGCGCTGGATATTAACGGCCGCATGCGTGACGCTGTGCCGGTGGAAAAAGCAAGGGCTACGCAGGTTTTTGAGGAAATAGAGCAACGAAAGGTGGATCCCGGTTTGCTTGAAAGGGTGGAAGGCAACAATTTCCGCACTCGCATTTATCCGATTCCTGCGAATGGCGCACGCACAATTTCAATAGGCTACGAAGAGGAGCTTACGCTAGAAAATGATTCGCTTTATTACCGTTTGCCTATAAATTATCCGGATTCGCTAGAAAAGTTCTCTGCAAAAGCCACTATTTTTAAACATGGCGAAGAGCCTGTTGTGAAAAATTACCAGCATTCCAGCGCATTGGTTTTCGCATTGCCTGCGTCTGCAGATATTCCGCAGGTTATAATGCAGCCGGCGCAAGGAAGCCACTATTTTCTTGCATCGGTCGCGCCTAAAATGGAGAGTCGCAAAAAACAGTGGGATAGCAGCTTGGCAATTATCTGGGATGTTTCGCTAAGCGCTTCGCAACGAAATTTGCAAAAAGAAATTGAAATGCTAAGTGCTGTTTTCGCAGAGCAGAAAAACGTCAATATGCATCTTTATTTTTTGAACAACAGATTTAAAAAAGTTGCGAGCGGCAGCTACAGCGAATTGAAAAAGTTTTTGGAAACAGCGGTTTATGATGGCGGCACGGATTTTTCGCAAATAAACTTGGACGATGTAGCAGGCAATGAAATTTTATTTTTCTCCGACGGAATTTCAACGCTTGGCGATGGCAGTTTCCTGTCAAAAGCGAACCGTCCTGTGCATTGTTTTGTTTCCTCTCCAAAAGCTGATTACAGTGCGATGAAACTGATTGCAGACAAAACAAAAGGCGAATTTATAAATTTCAACGCAATGTCTTTTGATAAACTGAAAGACCTTTTGATGAACGAAACTTTGCAATTTTTGGGTACAGAGCACGGAAGCGAGGTGCGCGAAGTATACCCGAGCATTGCATCGCCTGTTTACGGCAATTTTTCCGTGGCTGGCATTTCAGATACAAATGATACGGAAATGACTTTGCTTTTTGGCTTTGGCAATAATGTTGAAAAACGGATAAAAATAAAATTGGATTCTAAAAATTCCGGCAACGAGGCAAATGTACATAAAATTTGGGCGCAGAAAAAAATTGCGGAACTCGATTTGGACTATGAAAAAAATTACGACGAACTTGCGGAACTTGGAAAGCATTTTGGCATTGTAACACGGAATATTTCGCTAATTGTGCTTGAAGCTATTTTCGATTACGTTCGCTATAACATTGAGCCACCAGCCACAGAACCTGACCTGCAAGCCGAATATCAGCGCAGAGTGCCAAGCCAAAACAAAAGCAACAAAACCGTGCTAAAACAATTGACCGCAAAAACTTCAACGCAGAACTTCAGTGCTTATAGTCTTATGAAAGACAATGCATTTGCCAAGAATATACTCGGCGACCGCAAAGCAGAAGAACTCGGTGGCCGCAGAGCTTCAGCAGAACCAGCGAGCGGTTCTGGCAGCATTGGCTCTAGGGGTACTCTTAAGGCTCCCGGCGCAAGGGACATCGATATGGGCAGCGGTGACGGTTCCCGTTCCAAAGCGGAGATTATGGCAGTTGTGAATGCTCGCCAGCCGGGGCTTAGGCACGTATACAACAAGCATTTAAAGTCAAGGCCCTTTAGCGGCAAGGTTACGCTTAAATGGACAATTGCCGCAAGCGGCGATGTTATCAGCATTAGCATTGTGAGCAGCACAACAGGCTACAAAGAATTTGATGAAGCTATTAAGAACATGGTAGCAACTTGGAAATGGAAAGCCATAAAGAGCGGCAACACAACGCCTACAATTCCATTTAACTTTACCGATGATTCAGTCACCTCTGATCTCATTATGCTTGGCAATGCAATAGGAGCGATTGAAAATATAAAAGAATGGCAGAATATAGAGTTTACGCTGGAGAAAGCCAAATATCCTATGCCGGATGAAAGAGAAAAAGCCCCGGAGATGGATTCTTCTAAAGTTTATTTGAGCAAGCTTACAGGAAAAACCAATGATGATTATCAAACATATTTGAAATTGAGAAATGATTATGCGTCTTCGCCGGTTTTTTATTTTGATATGTCAAATTGGTTTTACAAACTTGGCGACAGGGAAACTGCGCTTAGAATACTCACCTCCATTGCCGAATTGGAACTTGAAAACGCTTCGCATTATCGATTGCTCGGCTACAAGTTCAAGGAATATGGCGAGCATGCTCTGCAAAAATTTGTTTGCCAAAAGGTGATAGAGTGGCGGCCAATGGAGATTCAAAGCTACCGTGACTACGCCTTGGCCCTTGCCGACAATGGAGAGGAGCAGGCTGCGCTGGATTCGCTTTACGGGCTCCTTACAAAGCCATATTCACGAAATATCATCAGCCGCAGCAGCGGAATAGAGGAAGTTGTAGCTATGGAGATAAATAACTTGATTGCCAAGAACAAAAATTTGAACACTTCAAAAATTGACAAACGTCTGTTGCTGGAAGTTCCTGTTGATATTCGCATTGTTATAAACTGGAACACGAACAACACTGATATTAACCTGTCTGTGAAAGACCCGAACAACGAAGAATGTTCTTTCAAAAACAAGCGCACGAACATCGGCGGGCGCATAAGCGCAGACAATGCAAACGGCTATGGTCCGGAGCAATTCATGCTGAAAAAAGCGATAAAGGGAAAATACAAGGTGTATGCGAAT
>WQTK01000230.1 GCA_009786285.1 Candidatus Fibrimonadales bacterium
GGTACTGAAATACCTGCCATATCAAAACACATTAATAATATCTACAATGTAGGGGAATTAGATAAAAACTCAACTATTTCCATTTTGGAAATATTATTCACGCCCGTTTTTAGAATTTCGGTTAGCACAACTTTGAGATTGAAATCTCTCGGATCTTGCATGGCACTTTCAACACGAGCTTTCACGAATCCTTCCTTGTCTTCGGCATTGAACGCTCTTTGCTCCTAATCCGTTTTAAACTGGCGAGATAGATGGCAGAATCCTTTAAAACTGTCATATATTTCGCTTGTACAATAGCAGATAAGTGTCTGAAATTTATAGAGTTACGAGCTATTTTCAGGTTAATTTGCTAAATAAAAATATGGCTGATTTCTTTTTTCTATATTACCCTAAATATGAAAAGCTTCATTTTTTTGCTGCTGGCCGCAACCGCTTTTGCGGCTAAGGATACTGTTTCCTTTATAGCAGTTGGCGATATTATGATGGGCATGAATTACCCGGAAAATGAACAGTATCTGCCACCCCAAGACGGAAAACTCACATTTGCGGAAGTACAACACATCCTGAGAGACGCAGATATAACAATGGGAAACTTGGAGGCTGTTCTGCTGGATTCCGGCGGAAACCCCAAAAAATGCATAGACCTCAAGTATTGCTATACCTTTAGAACGCCGGAAAGATATGTAAATCTGCTGGTTGACGCAGGCTTTGACCTTGTGAGCATAGCAAACAACCATTCAGGGGATTTTGGCGAGCCGGGACGCAAACGCACACAGGAAGTTCTTAAAAAAGCAGGGATTGGATTTGCCGGCCATAAAGAAACGGCAGAAACATATGTTTTTGAAAAAGATGGCATTCGCTACGGATTCGTGGCCTTTGCCCCAAATACCGGAACGGTGCACCTGCACGACACGGCAAGGGCAAAGCAATTGATTTCGGAACTAAAAGCAAAATCCGATATTGTAATAGTAAGCATGCACATAGGCGCAGAATATGTTACAAACATAACACGCAAATATGAAACCTATATTGGAGAAAACCGAGGGAATCCTTATGCGTTTGTACGCATGGCAATAGACGCAGGCGCAGACGTAGTGTTTGGACACGGGCCGCACGTTCCCAGAGCCTTTGATCTTTACAAAGGAAAATTCATCGCTTACAGCTTGGGAAATTTTGCCACCAACGCAAACATGAGAATAACCGGTCTGAGCGGCCATGCCCCAATAGTAAAGATAAAAACAGACAGCAAAGGCAATTTTATTGAAGGCGAACTATTTTCCGTAATCCAACAAGGAGAAAAAGGATCTCGCCGCCCGTTTCTGGACCCAACCGGAGCTTGCATTCAAAACATCAAAGAGCTAACGGAAACTGATTTCCCGGAAACAGGGATTTCCATAAACAAAAACGGGAAAATAAGTTTAAAAAAGTAGGTAAATCAATGGCAAAAACAATAGCAATTTGCAATCAAAAAGGCGGAGTTGGCAAAACAACGACGGCAGTCAATTTAGCTGCCTGCTTTGCCGTGTTTGAGAAAAAAACGCTTTTAATAGACATAGATCCGCAGGCCAACACAAGCCAGAGCATTGGCATAAACGAAACCCAGGAAGAAGACATCTACGAGGCGCTCGCCATAGCCGAAGTCCCGGAAGATGCCACCATTGAAAGGTTGTCTCAAATGATAAAACCTGTCAATCCAAAATACAACCTCGGATGCCTGAGCATTCTGCCCTCCAGCCCAGGCCTCGCAAAACTGGAAATGGAGCTTATAAATACCATCAGCAGGGAAAGAAGGTTGCAAAGGCTCATCAAAGTACTGGAAAGCAACTATGAATACATTGTCATAGATGCGCCGCCAAGCTTGAACTTGCTCACAATAAACACGCTAACTGCGGCAAACAGTGTTATTATACCGGTTCAATGCGAATATTTTTCGCTAAGAGGAGTGGCAGAGCTTTTGAGTACCATCAAGCTTATACAGAACGATTTGAATCCGGCTTTGAAAGTTGACGGAGCGCTGCTCACAATGTGCGATACCAGAAACTCGCTTTCAAAGCAGGTTGTTGAAGAAGTTCGCTCAAATTTCCCCGGCAGAGTTTTTAACACGGTTATACCTCGCAACGTGAAACTTGCGGAAGCTCCATCGCATGGAAAACCGGTTTTGCTCTATGACATTCAAAGCGCTGGAAGCCAGGCGTACATGAAACTTGCAGAAGAAGTGCTGGAGATAGGCAATGGGTAAAAGTTTGGGAAGAAGTCTAAGCGATATTTTGAAAGAACATCGCTATGTAAATATTGAAGCCATAACCACGGAAAAAGCAGGGGACGTAACAAAAATACCCCTCGATTTTATTGATCCTAACCCGTTCCAGCCTCGCAAGCATTTTGACGAAGAATCTTTGAAGGAACTTGCGGCGAGCATAAAACAGCAGGGAATTCTGCAGCCTATTTTGCTGAGAAAAAACGACGGACGCTATCAAATTGTGAGCGGCGAGCGCAGAGTCAGAGCCTCAAGAATTGCCGGCTTAGGCGACATTGAAGCAAGAGTTTTCGATTTGCTTTCAGACAAAACAATGGCTGAGTGGGCTATTATCGAAAACATTCAGCGAGAAGATCTGGACCCTATAGAAGCAGCAAATTCTTACCAGCAGCTCTTGGATTCCTATGGCTACACCCATGAAGATTTGGCGACAAGACTTAGCAAATCGAGAGCAGCGGTTACAAATTCGTTGCGTTTGCTAAAACTGCCTGAGCAAGTAAAAAGTTGGATTAGCGAAGGCAAGCTTTCTGCGGGGGCGGCTCGTTCGTTGCTTTCTCCGAATGTAGATGATCCGTTAAAAGCTGCGCAAAATATCATTGAGCAAAAACTTTCCGTTCGGCAAGCGGAAGGCATCACAAAAAAAACAACCAAGCAGCCTGCCGCTGCTATAAGCCCGGATATGCAAAGTTTTCTTAACACCCTGCAAAGCGCCTTCGGAACAAAAGTTGAGTGCAACTGTTCTCCTAAAAATCCGCAAAAAGGAACGCTTATAATAACTTACAACTCCAATGACGATCTCACACGCATTCTACAGGTTATAGGAGCAATATGAAAAGATTGTACACCATACAGATAATTCCGGAAGGCTCAACGAAAATCCGCACCTATAGAATTAAAAGGATTTGGCTTAAATTATTCTCGTGGACTATTGGCATTTTTGTTGTTTTGCTCGGCATATTTATGTGGAAATTCACAGAGATAAATATGCAACTTGCAAATGCGTCAAAACTCAAGATTGATAACGAATGGCTTATGGAGAGGCATATTGAATATGAATCGGTATTCACGGATCTTGACTCTATTTATGCCATAGAAAACCAAATGCAAAATATTTTAAAAACCTATCTTGAAAGCGATTCGAGCAAGGTTCGTTCATTTTTGGACAAAAACCGCCTTATGCACATATCTTCCAAAAAGGTTAGGTCAGACACCGATTTTGAAGCCGAGATAAGTTTGAATAGGCAAAACCTGGATGTTTTTCCGAATATGCTTCCTGTTATAGGAGGTGTTATTAGCCAGCATTATTCGGAAGATCACAAGGCGGTGGATTTTGCCGCCGCTATGAACGAGCCTGTTTACGCAACTGCGAGCGGCAAGGCTATTTTCGCAGGAGACAAAGGAGATCTTGGGTTTACGGTTGAAATAGACCACGGAGGCATTGTGACCCGCTATGCGCATTTAGCCAGTTTTTCTGTGAAAAAAGGAGTTAGCGTGCGTAAGGGGGAAATCATAGGGTTTGTGGGCAGCACAGGCAATTCGAACGCAGCGCATTTGCACTACGAGGTGTTTTTCAACGGAAACAGCATAAATCCTGAGGATTACTTCTAGGCGTTTTTGAGAAGTTTTAAAGTTCAGACGTTTTCTATATTCTCTTCAAATGCAAAGTTTCACTCCGCCGTGGTTGGTGTCTAAATATCCGCAATTTGCCAAGATTGCTGTGTGGATAGGCTTCTTTTTGCTGATTTATTTGATGCGCTCCTTCTTTTTGCTCATATTTTTAACATTTGTATTCGCTTTTTTGCAGTACAGGCTCAGCGAAAAACTTAAGACCAGACTTAGAAATTACCGGGCTAGAACATGGCTCATAGGCATAGTGTTCTTTCTGGCCATCAGCGGAAGCATCTACTTCCTGACAACCCAAGTCAAACACCAGATTACGGCTTTTTTGGATAATTTTAACCATTATATAGTCGCAGTGGATAATCAAATAAATTCCCTTGGAGAATCCTTTCCCATTGTAGAGCAAATGTTGATAGACTTTGAGCATTCATCTGCGTCTGAAGGCCAAGCAACCAAATCTCCAACGCTTTTGATTTTGCGGCAAGTTTTTGACGTGCCTTCCGCTGAAAATGGCGAAAGCATTAAAAAAAGCCTCTCCAAAATATTTCTTTATTCCGGAAAGATAATCGGAATATCCAGCTCTTTTTTGCTATCCTTGCTGTTTTCGTTTTTAATTATTCTGGACTATCCCCGCTTGGCTCACAGCCTGTCAAAACTTGAAAAATCGCGAGTGTCATTTATCGTTCAGGAAGTAAAACCCGGCATAATGCAATTTGCGAGAACTCTGGGAAAAGCTTTTGAGGCGCAATTTTTCATAGCCGTGATGAACACTCTTTTAACAGGCATTGGGCTTTGGATACTGGGTATTGGAAAATACTCGGCGTTTTTGCTCGCTACCGTGTTTTTATGCAGCTTTATACCAATAGCAGGCGTGTTCATATCTTCTGTGCCTATTTGCATGATGGCCTTGCAAGGATCCGGGCTTTCCGGGATTGTTATGGCAATATGCATGATTACAATAATACACATGATTGAAGCCTACATACTGAATCCTCGCATATACGGTTCTCATATGCGCATAAACCCCGTTTTGGTGCTTGGCATTTTAACGATTTCCGGGAAATTATTCGGGTTGTGGGGATTGCTTTTGAGCGTTCCTATTTGCACATGGTTTGCCAGAGACGTTTGTCTGAGGCAGTCAGAGGTTACATCAGATGGCGGGGTTAAATAAATGATTTTGCATGGAAAAAAAATATTGCTTGGCGTAACAGGCAGCATTGCGGCTTACAAAGCCTGCGAGTTGCTCCGGGTTTTGCAAAAAAGAGGTGCTGAAGTTCGAGTGGCTATGACCGAAGACGCTGCCAAATTCGTTGGCGAAACAACCTTTGCCGCGCTTTCCGGCTTTCCGGTTTACACTAAAAGTTCTGCGAATTCTCTTAAACACATAGAATATACCCGCTGGGCAGATGTTTACATTGTTGCGCCTTGCACCGCCACAAGCCTAGCACGTTTTGCCTGCGGCTTGGGAGATGAACCGGTATCCCTTTGCTTTTTGGCCGGGCCGGGAGAGAAATGGATTGTTCCCGCTATGAACAGTGTTATGTATAAATCGCCGGCAGTGCAGGGTAATTTAAAAACTCTTCGTTCATGGGACATTGAAGTTATGGAACCTGCGAATGGGTATCTTGCTTGCGGCGAAGAAGGCGCAGGAAAATTCCCTGAGCCAGAAGACATTGCGGATGGAATTGAGTTTGGCGCGCATTGGGATCCGGGCGGCAAAACGTTGCTTATAACTATTGGCCGCACACAAGAAGCTATAGACCCTGTCCGCTACATATCAAATTGCTCAAGCGGTATAACCGGAGCGGAAATTGCAAAGGAATTTTTGCGCAACGGCTGGAATGTTATAGCTGTTTGCGGGCCAATGGAGGCAAAGCTTCCAAAACAGTGCGAAAAAATAAATGTTAAAGACGCAGAAAGCATGAACAAAGCTGTGCTGGCAAAACAAGGCGACGTAGACGCAATTATACATTGCGCCGCTGTCGCAGACTATCGCCCCAAAAAAACAGCTTTGCAAAAAATAAAGAACAGCAGGGAAATGCAAACACTGGAATTGGAAGAAGCTCCGAATATTTTACGGAATACAATAAAAAAGAAAAAGCAAACAATAGTTTCTTTTGCGCTGGAAACGGAAAATGCTTTGAAAAATGCCCAGCAGAAATTTAAAGACGGCGGCATGGATATTTTAGTTGCCAATACTGCGGAAAATTTTGGGAAAGATATTGTTGAATATGGAATTTTTACCAAAGACAACAGCAAGCCAACGTTTGAACGCAATAGCAAAGAACAGCTTGCAAAACAACTGTTCGCAGAAATAGACGCAAATGCTTAGATTTTTTTTGCCTGCCGTATTTCTTGTTCTTGCCGCTTGCGAAAAAAACAACGACAGGGATTTTGCGCTTGTCTATGCGGAACTCAGAATTGCGGAGGGCGAATATGGGCGGGCAGAAGCCGGCAAAGCGATTCGTTTTCAGATTTTGCAAAAGCACGGGCTTTCCGCAGAGGATTTTGAAAAAAAAATAGAAGAGATAAAAAAAGAACCGCAAAGATGGCGGGGATTTCAGGATAATTTGCTAAAAATTCTCGATTCTGTGGCAAAAGAGGAATAAATTTGAAAGCTGCGTTTTTTATTTTGGCATTCACAGGTGGTTTGGCACTTGCTATAGAAACCGAGAAACCGACTTTGGTGGAATTTTACGCAGCCTGGTGCGTTCCATGCCTTGAAATGGAAAAAAAAGTTTTCAAAGATTCTGCTGTGAAAAAAGAAATCAAGAAATATTTTAATTTTGTTCGCATAGACACGGAAAAGAACCAGGATTTTTTCTGCGAAGGCGAAACTCTGCCAATTCAGGATTGCATGGCGCTTTGGGAAGTGCCCGGCATACCAGCTTTCGCGGTTTTGGACAAAGAAGGAAAGCTAACGCATCTTAGCGTAGGCGAGTTTGGGAAAAAAGAATTTTTGAATTTTTTAAAAGCGATAAGAAAATGACGGTAATTATTTTTTGGATATGCATTGGCCTGTTGATACAGGTTTACGTTTTATATCCGTACACATTACGGTTAAAAAAATCGAAACGGGCCGCAACGTCCGTAGAGACGGATAATTATCCGTCTCTACAACAATTGCGCACAAGGCCCGTTTCCATAATAATTTCCGCCCACAATGAAGAAGCCACCATTGCGGAAAAAATCAAAAACACCCTGGCGCTGAATTATCCAAACATGGAAATTTTAATAGGCGATGACGGTTCAACCGATAAAACATCGGAAATTGTCTCAAAATTCAGCGAAGTTCGCTTAATAAGAAAAGAAAAAAACGAAGGCAAAGCTGCTATGCTAAACGATTTGCGCAAAATTGCGAATGGCGAAATATTTTTATTCAGCGATGCAAACACAATGCTTGAAAATACTGCGCTGGAACATATTGCGGCAATGTTTGCGGATGAAAAAGTTGGCTGCGTGTGCGGGCAGCTTTTGCTAAAAGATGAAAGCGGCGCAAATTTGGGAAAAACGGAAAGCGTTTATTGGAAGAGCGAATCCGAATTGAAAAAACTTGAAAGCAATTTTGGAGCGGTAATGGGCAGCAACGGCGCATTGTATGCCATTCGCAGCAAATTGTATTCTGAGCTTCCAACGCATAAAACCGTGATGGATGATTTTTACATAACCGCAAAAATTTTGCTGAAAAATTACCATTGCGTATTTTGCGAAAAAGCACTCGCCTTTGAAAATACTTCTGCGTCAAAATACGGAGAATTCAAGAGAAAGGTTCGCATTGGCAGGGCAAATTTCAATTTTCTTTTCAGCTATTTGCAGTTGCTAAGCCCGTTGCATCCGGTGAGAGCGTATATGTTTTTATCGCACAAGCTGCTAAGATGGCTAAGTCCATTTTTGCTTCTTGCTGTGCTTGTGTGCAACATTCTTTTAGCGCAAGAGCATATTTTTTACAAGGCGTTTTTGGCGGCTGAATTGCTGTTTGCCATAGCGGCACTCTTTGGCCTGCGAGTGTGCAACTATTTTCTGAGCATGAATTTTGCATTGTTTTTGGGATTTTGCAAATCATTTCTCAGAGAAAAGAGCGGCGCATGGGAAAGAGTGGAGCGCAACTAATTTTGAACGTGGAATTTAACGCCTGGCATGCCACGTGTTTTTATAATATATACACCGCTTGGCAAAGAAGAGCCTGTCATTTTATTCCCTTTAAGGTCGTAAATTTCCACTGCAATAGAAGAATTAAGCAACAGCTTTTCGCTTAAAATCCTGGTAGTGGCACTGCTTGAAGAGGAAAGACTTGAACTGCTCGAAGGAATAGCGCTTGAACTGCTCGAAGGAACAGCGCTTGAACTGCTCGGAGTTTCTGCGGATGGCGGATAAGTCCCGGAAAGAGTTGGGGTTGTCCAGTTAATTACAGTTTCCCCAGTAGCCAAGTCAAAGCCGGTTTGGTTAGGCGAAATGGTAATTTCCGTGGTTGCGCTCTGCCCTTTGAGAAATTTATTTACAAATGCGTTGATGCTTGCCACCTGCTGCGTAGCCGCAGCGCAATGGTTGTGCCCGCCTGTAAAATCATAGCCTATATTCTCAGGGAGGCCAAAAGCTTTCCACACTTCTTTTGCTGCTATCACAGACTTGTAGCCAGATTCATCGCCCAACCATTCATAGCCCGGATTGCCGAGCGCGATTACGGCACGTGGCGCAATCATGGCAATAAGCTCGTGATGGTCGTGCGGCAATTGTTCCGGGACTAGGCTTTTCATGCTGGAAAGGAACCATGAAAAGTTTGTGTTGTCGATTTTCTCAATATTTGTGCCTGTGCGCGCTGTGAATGCCTTGGACATTCTCCAGGAATTAATGCCGCCTCCTCCGGATTCCTGCGCAACGGTAAGAGCAACTCTCTCGTCAAGGGCGCCGCCAAAGAGAGCCATTTTGCCTGCATAGGAGCATCCTTGCAAGCCTATTTTGCTCATGTCCACGCCCAACTGGTCTTTTACCTGTTCAATGCCGTCTATAAGCCTGCTTATGCCCCATGACCATGCGGCGTATTTGCCTATTTTTCCTTTCAGGTCTGGATACACCTTGTAGAAAGGATCGCTTGTGTTATGGGAACCGCTGCCGCCATCGTAGGTCACAATTTGGTCGTGCATAAAAGGAACCTGCCTGCAGCCGCTTATGTTGCCTGCGTTGCCGTTCATGCCAATAGCCACGCAATTTCCGGAGCCGGATACCGTGGAAGTTAATGTGATGTTTCCGTCTTTTGTGGTTATTTTCACGCTAAGCGTTGTGCCGCTTAGGGTTGCTTCCACAGTTGCGGTTGACGGGTTGGGTTTTGGACCTATTTCGTATTGTTCAAGGTCTTTTTTAACCTCGTTTCTGCGACAGGCCCATTGTTCTTTGGCTGATATGCGGGTGCCGTCGTTCATTGCGAATGGATCCGGCAAGGGATTATTCGTTTTGAGGGCGCCATAGCTGGCATCGCAGCTTTCCCCGTAATTTTCCAAGGCCAAGCCTTGTGCCAAAGATACAGAATATATTGCCAAAACGGCAAATATGCAAAATATTGTATTTCTCGCTCCCATATAAACCTCCTTTTTAAGTTGCGTAAAAGACAACATTATTAATATACATTATTTTTTCAGAAATAGTCGATTTTTTATGAAAAATGTGGAAATATTCTTAAAAATTCGGTTATTTTTCGCAAATTTCACAGAAAATAACGATTACAAATCATTCAGGCAAGTTTTCTATATTATTTCCCATGTTAACTTTTCTTAAAAAAATCGCTTCGGTGGCAAGCATCTCGCTTGCCTTGACATTAACCTTTTCCTGCTCTTCCGATGACGGCGATGGCGGCAGTGGTGGTGGCGGCGGTGGCGGCGGCGGTGGCGGTAGTTCCGGCACGGTTATTGATGCTGCTTGGCTTGACAGCCACAATTGGACTATCGGAGAAAATTT
>WQTK01000231.1 GCA_009786285.1 Candidatus Fibrimonadales bacterium
CGGCGTTTATAAACGAGGCGGCGTATTATGAGAAAGGGATAGCTATGAGTTTGGCGGTTAAAACCAGATATGTATAGCGATTCCTGACGCAAGGATGAAAAAGGGATATGCGGAAGCACTCTAAAAATAAATATGAAACGCTATGCCTGTAAGCAGCAAGGTTGATCCCACTACATATAAAATATTTCTGTCTGTTTTGGCAGCTTCCACTTTTTTGTACTCGTTTTTGTATTCTTCTTCGTTCAGGTTAAAAGGCATATTTTTATAATCTTTGTACAAATTATTCATATAGGCATTGTTATAAACTCCTATGCCAAGCACTGCTGCTCCGAGAATATCCAGGCCAAGAGCAACATAGAACGGCGTTTTGGATTTTTTAGAAACTTCAGGCATGGGAGGAAGCTCCGCCACTTCAATAGGCTTTTCCACTTGCAACGGCGGCGAAACAGATTCCGGCGGTAACATGACTCCGAATAAACTGGGGGCCTGTGCTCTTATGGCCGCTAACAAACCTTTTATATCCTGGCTTTCCATCACAACGCTGCTCAACAACTTGCCGCTCATCGTTTCATAAAGTTCTATTGACAAACTCAATTCCCCGCCAAAACTGCCAATGCTGCCTTGGCTAATATATTCCACGCCTATTGCCCTGCCTATATCCACTGCGCAACTATTTTCCAAGCATTCCAACTCCTCCTCATCTTCCGGTATAAGGGAAATAAGATTGTCTCGCGTTAAAACAGAAAAATCCTTGCCCGAAAGAATAAGTACAGCCTGGCGGCGAAGTTCATTAGTCAAATGCTGCATTTCAACGCTTTTCACATCCAAATCATCTGTTGCGGGAGTTATTTCCAAAACTCCAAGAATTTTGGCGGCATAAACTGTTGAAACAAACATAATCGCCAAAATTAAAATACGAGCTTTAATCATTCCAACCCCCTCAAGCAACGAACCGAGAGCATTAACATTTTGGATTCATCGGATCTGAGAATAGCATTTTCGCTGTAAATCATCATTCTGCCACGGGCAGTTGTATCGTTCACTTCCATGGAACTCCAAAAATCTGCTGCATAACCTTCGCCATAAGGATAACCGTCTTTGTCTATAAAACCGGCAGGCACGGCCGCAAATCCGAATTTGTCTATGCCATTGCCGTCGCTTTGCCAACCGCTTTCCGCTTTTAAATTATATCCTGCATCCAATTGGCCGCCGACAAATCTAGTCAATTCTTCCCAATCGTCATTGCTTGGCAAAAACCATCCTTCCGGGCAAATTTCCATGGCGGTAACCCAGTAATAAAGTGCGCCGTATTTAGAACAGTTTTCAGCCAAATTTGCATAGCATGCGCTAATGCCATCTATTTTCAAATTCAAATTTTCTGCCATCCAAACTTGAGAGCCTATTATAACCGTGCCATATGTTTTATTGTCACGAATGTCAACCAAATTAGGACCCGGATAAACCTTAAGCCTTTTCTCATAAGGAATTTCCGGAACATCCGAGCAAGACATTATTGCTAGTGCCATGCTCAAAATAATGTAACAGAGCGTTTTTTTCATTTAACACCGATAACCTTGCTTATATTCACGCCCGGCGCTCTTATGCGGACTATATAAATGCCACTTGGCAAATTGCCGGAAGCCATCTGCTTTCCGCCGGAATTATATATTCCCGTTTTTGCGCCATGCGGCAGATTTTCAAACACAATTGCATTGCCTCTTACATACACTCCGATATTGTTTGCGGCAATTTGCGGAGTTACCGGCACTTCTTCCGGAGTTTTGCATACGCCTTCTTCCGTCCAAACATTCTCTGCCGCTTCACAATCTTCTTTTGCGATTTGCGTCAAGGTTTTGCACACGCCGCCAGCCCAAATATCTCCGCTGTCTTCGCAAACAATCTGGAGCGGAGATTTGCACTGGCCAAGCGTCCATATATTTCCACCATCTTCGCAGGTAATTTGCTGCTTTGCTTTGCACTGGCCGCCGGACCATATATCTCCGCCGTCTTCGCAGGCAACTTGCAATTGCGATTTGCATTCTCCGTCTTGAGTCCATACATTTCCTTCAACGGACAGGCACAGATTTTCAGTTGGCGTTTTGCATTTGCCGCCGGACCATATATTTCCCATATCATCGCACAGTATTTGCGTAGCTGTTTTGCAAATGCCGTCTATCCATTTGTTTCCGGAAATTAGTTCGCATGCATTTGCTTCCGGCGTTTTGCACACGCCGCTCACCCATACGTTTCCGTTTGCGGAGCAGCTTTCCTGAGCTATTTGAACAGGGGTTTTGCATGTGCCGTTTTCCCACTTGTTTCCTTCTACAAGCTCGCACTGTTCCTTATTTATCTGCTCTTGTGTTTTGCACTGGCCAAGCGCCCATATATTTCCTGCCTTATCGCAGGCTGTTTTTGCCGGATCTTCGCTTACAGTAACAACATTCAAAGTTGCTATGTTCAAAACAGATTCTCCTGTTGATGCAGGGGTGAAGATTATTCCTGTAGTTCTCACGGCCGCCTCAGGGGCTACTGGTTCTCCAAATTCATTTTTGAAGTCCGTGATGGAGAAGCTTCTTGTTATGGCGCTTGCATTGTCTATATCGGGAGCCGGGAGCGGTGCGCTGAACATGGAATATGAGAAAGATTCCATAACCGGCGGCGCAGATTGCGGGGCAGGGTTTTCATTTTCTTGCTTAAGAACAACAAAATAGCCTTCTGCATAGGAAATATCGGGTATATCCAGATACAAACGCCACTCGCCAATTGCTGAATAGACAATCATTATGCTATCGCTTTTTGATGCGTTTGGCGAAACATCGGTTTCTATGGATACAAATCCGTTTTCTAATACTTTAGCGGTTATAGTTATGCTGCTGTCGCTATTTGTTTCTAAATATATTTCAGATTCGCCCACAATTGTTTTTTCCCAGTCCTCCGCATTTGCCATAATATTTGCGAGTTCAAGGATTTCGCCTTTTTCCAAATCGCGTTCTATTACTGAGAACACGGCTCTGAGCATTATATCTTGTTTTGGCATTTTGAAAGACAGGGTTCCTTTATTATGGTTTTCCACATCAACTGCGTCTATTGGAAACACATCCCAGTAGCTGAACCCGTATCCTTCCGGAATATCGTTTGGATTGGGTCTTATTGTAACGTTTGCGTTTTCAGAGTAATATCCTTCGCCAAGCCCGCCGCTGAGCATTATTTCGTATAGAGTTTCATATATGGCTTTTACTTCCAGATCTTTTTCCGGCATTGAGAATTCCAGAATTGGGCTATACGGATTTACATCGTCCAGTGTTACGATTTTATTTTTAGAAGTAATTCTCCAGCGAGAGAATTGTTTGCCGGTATTTGTCAAGTCTGCAAGAATAGTGACATATGCATCTGCTACGTAATATGCTGTATCCGGTTCGCTTTTTGTTCTGTCTATGAGCGTATATGTCATTGGCACAGACACGTACACTTCCCATTTCTGAACAAAACTCCCTACAGTTCCTGTTATTGTTGCCATGCCGCTTTCGTTGAATATTATGGTATTACCCGAGAGAAGCGCGTTATCAACGGTCCAGACTATATTTCTGTTTGTTGCGTTTGCCGGCATAACTCTTTCTGAACCTAGCAATATGGAATCTCCTTTTGCTACGAAGCGAGGGAAGAAGTTCATTATGCTATCCACAGAGGCTGTTTGCGGCAGTGCTTCTTGTACATTAACGTTCCAGCTTTTTGTGTAGTCAACGCATGGGATTCCATTGCTTAGGCCGCATTGTATGTTTGCAGTTATTGTAGCTGTGCCTGAGCTGTTAAAGTTCACAATGCCGTCATTGAGTGTTGCGCCGCCGGATACAGTCCAGGTTATTTCTTTGTTAGTGGCATTTATTGGGGATATTCGTGCGTTTCCGAGTTGTATGGAGTCTTGGTTTAGGGTGGCTGATTCCGGGATATTTACCTGTATGTCTTTGATTGCGATAAACGGAACCGGTTCCGGCGTTGGGATTGGAGCAGCGGTGAACATAGCGACATGAATAGGCGTTGCATTTGGATAGTTTGCTTCTTCTGAGGCCTTGATTTTCGCATAGACTCTGTAAGTTCCCAGCAAGCCGGAGTAAGGCGCTATGGTACGAACTCCGCTTACTGTACCTTCTGGGCTTTTGTAGTAATCAATCAATGTTATGCCACCATAGCAAACAAGATCATCTCCGTTTTTAGAGCAAGATGGATTGTCTGGATTGAGGTTAAATTGGTCGCCTTTGCGGTTGAGCATATAATAGTCCACGATATTGCTCATTTCCAAGCCGCATTTTATTTCGATAAAGTCATTATCGTAAATGCAAACCTTCAAGCCATCAGGCTGAGTAGAGTGACCTTGAACTGCGAAAGAATTCCGAATAGGTTCACCTGTAGGTGAGCATACACCGATTTTGCCTTGGTCGGTTTGGCTCCAAATTGGATCGCTTTTTGCGGGGATAAAGAACAAATTGCCTGTACCGCCTACAACTTCGTTGAATTTCCCCAAAAGATTGAACGGTATTGGACTGCCATCAATCCAGTCCATTGGATCTTCTTCCAAACCCAAAAGACCCAACTGGTCATTTGTAGGATCATTAAGCCAAATCAAAGCAATTCCGTTTGGAGGCTGTGTACCATTTGACCATGTTTTCTTGTACCAGCCGCAACGGGAATCTGGAACGAGTGCTTCTTTTTTCAGAGTTCCATTTTCAATCCAAACTAGGTAAGGTGTGCCAAGAGTCCATTCAGGGATGTGGCTTGGAGACAAAAAGTAGAAGTTATAAGCATTGTCTGGCGTTACGGGTTCTTCATATATTGTAAATGGTATTTCTATATCTGTTGTCGTAGCATAGTTTCCAATTCCTGTGATTTTTACTTTCGCAGAACTTGAAGCGTTTATATTATCTGCATAGTTAACAGTGTAATCTACGCCAACTTTTAAAGTATCTGTACCGTTTGTCAAAATTACCGTTGGGGTTATGGATTGCCCAGTGTATATTTGCGGCTGAATTTCGCTGACCACCATATTTGCCAAAAGTTGTTTTGGGTTTATTTTGTATTGCTTCATATTGTTTTGCAGAGTCACATTTGACGTTAAGGGTAGGGGTAGTGCTGTTGCGGTGTGTGTACCGGCATTTGTTCCGCAACCGGTTACTTCAAGGTCATATCCGCCTGCGGTTGCTGTTGGGCATTGCACAGAGCCGTTGTAGGTGAATACGGAGTCTTGAGACCATGTGACTGCGACTTGAATTGGTTCCGGCTCTCCAGCAGCAATAACAAATAGTACTTCTATATCTGTTGTCGTAACATAGTTTCCAATTCCTGTGATTTTTACTTTCGCAGAACTTGAAGCGTTTATATTATCTGCATAGTTAACAGTGTAATCTATGCCAGCTTTTAAAGTGTCTGTACCGTTTATCAAAATTACCGTTGGGGTTATGGATTGCCCAGTGTATATTTGCGGCTGAATTTCACTGACCACCATATTTGCCAAAAGTTGTTTTTTGTTTATTGTGTATGACTTTGTATTGTTAGTCAGAGTCACGTTTTCATTTGGCGTTAAGAGTTGTGCTGTTGCGATGTATGTACCGGCATTTGTTCCGCAATCGGTTATTTCAAGGTCATATCCGCTTGCGGTTGCTGTTGGGCATTGCACAGAGCCGTTGTAGGTGAGTACGGTATCGGACCAGATGACTGCGATTTCAATTGGTTCAGGCTCAGGCTCTCCCTCAGCAATAACAAGAGTCAAATTTTCAGTTACTTGCTCCGTGCCTACACCCTTGCTCAACTTAACCTTAAACGTATAATTGTTATTACTAACAGCATCATTTACAATTTCAAAACTAACACCGGTAGCTGCAAAAGCTGCAATGCCAAAACTAACATCCTGCTGATATAATCGTACACCATTTCCTGAGATGCATGTAACGTCTTGTCCTCCGTTGGTAACGCCAATGAAAAGCTGGCCATAATTTAAACAATTTTGCACATGATAAAGACAAGATTCTCCCGACGGCTCTGACCATCTGGTACTAGTCTCCCAACAACTGCCATCCCATTCGCAAAATATTGGCTGGCCTTTGTAAAGGCAGGTGCCATTATAATCTGTATCTTCTTCAATATCACCGCCTATAAAGTTTTCTATATATTTTTTCGCCCCTTGCTTCGTATTTACATTAAGCGCAGAATCAAAATCCGTTCCCTCAAGTATCTGTTTCGCCAACGCAATATCCGCATTGTCTGTAGCGACTCCCTTCACAATCACGCCGTCAACTTCAACAAAGCCCGTGTCTAAGCCGTTTACGTAAGAAATGCCGTTCTTAGAGTTTTGATTTGCCCACACCGCCGTTGCTGTTGACGGGTCCGTTATAATGTCGGTATTTGAATCTTCTGCATATGCAGAATTGTAGCCATACGCAATTGCAAAGCCGCCGTTTATGTTATATGAACCGGAAATAACATCAGATATGTCTGTGCCTCTATTAACCACAACACCGCCATTCAAGTTAAATATACCGTCTTCCACTATTGCCACGCCGTGGTCACTTGTAGTAGCCCACGCATAGCAAGAAGGGTATGCACTGTTCCCGCTAATCTCGCCACCGTTCATGGTAAACGTGCCATTATCTCCCACAAGAACTCCACCGGCACTGCCAGCATAATTGCCATGGATTCTGCCACCGTTCATGATAAACGTACCTCTTACCAGTACACCGCCACCACTGTAATTACCGCAAGGACCATTATTTTTAGCATTATTGCGCTCAATAGCACCGCCGTTCATTTCAAGCGTTCCGCCTTCGTTAACAACCACCAGCGAACCGTTGCTACCATTATTGTACGGATTATTATATCTATCACCATCGATAATGATATTTTCTAAAATAAGCGTTGCTCCGTCAGATACCGTGAATAAAACCCCATATGTTTTACGGGTAAGAACAACAGGATTCACGGAGTTAGCACGTATGGTAAGCGTTTTGCCTGCTGTTACCGGCGCAGGGATTGTTATATTTTTAACCAAATTGAAGGATCCATCAACATCAATAATTTCATCATCGCTTGCATTTGCATGAGCCTCTATCAGTTCGTAGAACATTTTATTTTCAAGCTCCGTTACCACTATGTCGGTAACTTCAACAAAGCCTTTGGTTGAGCTTGTTGTAGTGTAAGAAATGCCGCTTTTGCCCCCATTAAGCGCCCACACAGCCGTTGCCCCGCTCGGAGCAATTTTTATGTAATCGCTTGTACCTTCCAAGTATTGCAGCCCACTGACTGAATTATCAAGCGCTATTATTGCTCCATCGTTAATAGTGTATGAGCCGTAAACAATCTCTTCAATTTCTGAGTCAATTCCGATAACAACACCGCCATTCATGGTGAATATGCCATCAACATACACAACGTTGTTGCTATTACGACGTATAACTATAGCTGCATCATTGTTCGTTTCAAGTGTAGCTCCATAGTTCACATAAATTTTTCCTTCAACAACAATGTTTTCAAAAACAAGTTTTGCTCCGCTGTGTATTGTGAAATTTGCGTTAGTAATTGAAACCGCATCGCTTACGCTACGAATTATAAGCACTATGCTGGGATTACTTGGCGTTGGAATATTCACTGAAACCGGAAGCGCAAGGTCTTGGTCCAAGTTAATAATAACACTATCCATTGCCGTTTCGTACGATGCTATCTGCTGGAGGAATCCGTATTCTTCGTCACCCGATGTTATCACTTTTAAACCGTTTATTGGTATAAAAACCTCTACGCCGGAATCCATATAAGAAATCCCTGGATTGTCATATTCTTTTTCCCAAGTAGCTGAAATATTGGAAGAATCAATAGTCACCAAACCAGTGCTTGTTCCCGCTAAGTATCCAGTCGAAGTATTGCCATCATGCCACCACGATACCGCAACTCCACCGCTAATAGTGTTGTTTGAATTGCGAATATCCCAACTTTTTCCAACCAAAATACCACCAGTCATATTTAATATGCCTTCGTTGTGAAAACCATAACCGATAATTTCGCCATCTGTCATATTGAATGTGCCGTTATTCTCAATTTTTATATGTCCGTCTATTTTGCCTCCGTTCATAGTAAATTCGCCATCAATCTTAACTGAATAACAGAAACCATTGCTACTGCCCCAAATCGTAATATTTTCCAATATAAGATTTGCCCCATTAGATACATAAAACAAATCGTCAGAACAATCGTAGCTCGTGATACCAACAGGATTACCAGGGTCTGCGCTTTTTATGGTAAGCGTTTTGCCATTCGCATTTGCCGGGATTTCCACTGGAAAAAGCGTAAAAGATTCAGAAACCTCAATAACAACATCGTCATTTGCCGTCTCATAAGCCGCTATCTGTTCGTAGAACCATTTATTTTCAAGCTCTGTCACAGTCACACCGGCAACTTCTATAAAACCCTTGTTAGTGCCATAAGAATAAGAAATGCCGTTTTTGGAGTTTTGAATTGCCCAAGCAATCTTTGCTCCGTATGAATCCGAATACAAATCGTTTGCTGTTCTTTCGCCGTATGTATAGCCTGTGCTGCCGTACCAAGCTATTTTTAGAGCATCGTTATTCTTATAATAATCGCCATTTATGTATCCTCCGAGCACAACTCCGCCATCCAGTGTTAATGAGCCAGCATAATCAACATGAATTTCGCATTCCTTCAATATAATGTTTTCCAAAATAAGATTTACGCCATCAAGCACATTGAAACCGCCGCTTTTGCCGCAAGCAATAGTAACAGGTTCAGGATTGCCGCTTTTAATAGTGAGCGTTACATTCGACACAAGAGGCTCCGGAATATCCACAAATACGCCAAATTCAATATCATCGTTAAGGGTAATAGTCATATCATTTGTTGCTTCTTCGTAATCCTGTATTTCCTCATAAAATCCGTATTCTGGGGAGCCTTGCATCATCACCGTTACGCCATTTATCTCCACAAATGCGCTGTCGGTGCCTGTGGTTTGATAAATATAAAAAATGCCATTTTTGTCATTCTTACGCCTCCACTCCACAGAAGTAGCACCATTTATTATCTCCAAATCGATATTTGTTCCCCCTATGTATCCAGCCGGGGCTTGACCATCCCAGTCTATCACAATTCCTTCTTCAATATCCAGTTGGCCGTCAAGCTGCAAAGCTCCGATCATAACACCGCCATACATATTGAAAAAGCTATCATAATAAATAAATACTCTGCCAATGACTTTTCCACCATTCATAGTGACCGTGCTAGCACCTCGCCAACCCTGAGCTCCCAAGCTCAACCTACCGCCGCTGTCGCGAATAATTGCGCCATCTTCCAATACAAGCTCGCCGCCGTTTATAAACACCAAACCACTGCAGCTATAGCTAGAATTGCCTTCAATAATAATGTCTTTCAAAATAAGTTTTGCCCCCGGCATTACATAGAACAAGCCGTTGCAGTCATCAGTTAGAGTAACAGGATTACTAGGGTTTGCGCTTTTTATGGTAAGCGTTATTCCCGGCGTTTTCGGCTCGGGAATTTCCACAAAGTCAGCCATAAAAGATTCATCAACCTCAATTATGACGTCGTTTACAGACGTCCTATAGCTTTCCACCAAATCGTGGAAATTGCTTTCCGTGGCAGTTAATTGCCCCCAACTGCTAACAGTTGAAAACAAAAACATTATGACTGCAAACATGCGTTTACGCATAAGAACCTCCTCTTAGGATTGTTGAAAATTGATATGAAAAAAGGGCAGGTGTTTTCCACCGTGCCCCTCTTCTGATTTAATTTTTGAACCTCGCCGCAACATCTGTAACTTATTTTTGCGATGGGGGG
>WQTK01000232.1 GCA_009786285.1 Candidatus Fibrimonadales bacterium
CGAGCCGGTTTTCATTTGCGGCAATCGCATAAAGCGTTGTCATCCGCAACCGTGGCGCTATATTAACATTGTCTACGCCAACAGCTTGAACAAATTCATTTTTCACGTCGCATAAATCTATGAGTCTCGTTTCTATGCTGAACTGCCCTGCCACTGCCTCCGCATGGGCTTTGTCTTCTTCCAAATTGCGCTTTGAACCGCATGGCATCATTATGCCAACAGTGTTATCGCAGGCCATTTTGCAAAGAATGCCTACAAGCGTGCAATCTTTGCCGCCGCTGTTTCCGTAAACAATGCCGCTTGCGTTTGCAGACTTGACAACGCTTCGAATAAATTCAACCCTCTGATGTACCTCAATATTATAATCTCTCATTGCCGTTCTCTCTAACGCTTCTATAAGTGGCTATGGCAATGCAGGTGAACGGAATGGCAAGCACAAAGCCCAAGAAGCCAAGCAATTTTCCCCAAACAGCAAGAGACATCAAAATAAGAATTGGCGAAAGACCTAGCGCGCCACCCATGATTTTCGGGGTTATAACCATATCCTGCAAAATTTGAACGCCCACGTAAATAGCGGTTATTATCAAAATAACCTGCCAAAAAGCTGTTCCCGTATCCAAAGAATAAACCAGTCCCAAAAACGCAGCTATGGGAATGCTTGCAACTTGCAAGTAAGGCACCATATTAAGCATGCCTATAAAAAGCCCAAATGGAAGACCCATAGGAAGCCCCATTATGCTAAACGCTATCGCAAAAAGCACGCCGACTGTAGCGGCTATGGAAGTTTGAGCCCTGAAATATTTGCTCATTATGCCGTCAAAAGTACGGAAAAAACTTAAAACTTTTTTGGAATGTTTTCTCGGAATTTGCCTGGACATGATTTTCTTTATGTTTTCAAAATCCAGCAATATGAATATCAGGCACATTGTTACCATAAAAATCACAAACAGCCATGCGAACATTTTGCCAACCCTTGCGAAAACACCGGCTGCTCCGGGTATAAGCTTTCCCAAAATATCCTGCGCTATTTGCTGCAAGTCAAAGTTTTGAAGATTGTCCCAAATAGGCTGAAAATTCCTTTCTTCCCACATAGGCTGTATTTTTTCCCAAATACTGTCCGGGATATATTTCATAAAAGTTTCTTTCCATGCGCTGCTGCTTACGTATTTTTGCAATAAGCCGCCTAAATGCACAATTTGGTCTATCATCATAGGGATAAATATAAAGGCTATGCCCGTGAGAACTATCGCAAGCATAGAGAGCACAAGGACGGCTGCCAGCCATCTGCGCTTTACTTTTTTTTGCAAAAGATTTACAAGAGGATTTAAAATATACGCAAGCAAAAACGCTACAATAAACGGAGTGAGAACTTCCGATAAATGATAAAGCAACGCAAAAAAAACCGCAGAACCAAAAACTGCGAACAGCAGCCGCATTTTGCGGTCTGCGTTCCAGTAGATGTTTGAATCGCTGTTGAGCATGGACTATTTTATTTTTCCTTGATACACAGCCTTTTTGCCAAGCTGCTCTTCTATGCGAAGAAGCTGGTTGTATTTGCAAATGCGGTCTGTGCGGGAAAGCGAGCCTGTTTTGATTTGCCCTGCGCCCGTGCCAACTGCCAAGTCTGCGATAAAGGAATCTTCGGTTTCGCCGCTGCGATGAGAAGAGATTACCCCGTAGCCTGCTTTCTGGGCCATTTTAATAGCAGCCAGAGTTTCGGTTACCGTGCCTATTTGATTTACCTTAATCAGAATGGCGTTTGCGGCTTTCATTTTGATGCCTTGCGACAAACGTTCCGGATTGGTGACAAAAAAGTCATCGCCAACAAGCTGAGTTTTCGAGCCGAGCTTCTTTGTGAAATCCACATAACCGTCCCAATCGTTCTGGTCAAGACCGTCTTCTATTGAAACGATAGGATATTTTTTTACCCAGTCGGTGTACTTAGCAACCATTTCTTGGGCAGAGTAAAGCTTATCTGGTTCGGATTTCCAGAATTTGTAGCCCTCGCCCTTGCCTTCGTCGAACAATTCGGAAGAGGCGCAGTCCAAAGCTATTCCTATTTGAGCGCCCGGTTTGTAGCCGGCTTCTTTGATAGCTTTCATTATGTATTCAAGGGCCTCGTCGTTGGTGAGGTTCGGGGCAAAGCCGCCTTCGTCGCCAACGGATGTTGCCTGTTTGTCTGCTTTGAGCAAGCCTTTCAATACATGGAATATTTCCGTTATCCAGCGCAAGCCTTCGGAGAAGGATTTCGCGCCGATTGGCATAATCATGAATTCCTGGAAGTCAATTTTGTTGTCTGCGTGCTTGCCGCCGTTAACAATGTTAGCCATAGGTGTAGGCAGAATGAATTTCTTTGTGCCGTGCAGTTTGCCTATGTATTTCCAAAGAGGCATTTTTTTGATATGCGCACCGGCAACCGTTATGGCCATTGATGCGCCCAAAATGGCATTTGCGCCAAGGTTGCTTTTGTTTTTAGTGCCGTCCAGCTTTATCATCGCCATGTCAAGCTCTTTTTGCATCAAAGGGTCTTTTCCTTTGAGCAGCTTTGCTATGGAGGTGTTCACGTTAGCCACAGCCTTTAACACGCCTTTGCCAAGGTATTTCTTTTTGTCGCCGTCTCGCAGTTCGCAAGCTTCGTGCTCTCCGGTGCTGGCTCCGCTAGGAACAGCAGCGCGGGCTACAAAGCCATCGCTCAGCGTTATTTCAACTTCAACGGTCGGGTTACCGCGCGAATCCAAGATTTGGCGGCCTACTACGGATTTGATCTTTGCCATTTTGATAGCTCCTTATGGGTTTGATAAAGAGAATATAGAAAATGCCAAGGTATTCAAAATATGCAGAGGAAAAGCACATACAGATGGTTTTGAAACTTTTCTAAATTACCACAAAACCCACCGAAGGAGTACAAAATGCAAGAAGCCTCATATGCAAGCATGGACAAGGTTGCAAATGCCCCCACAGCGGAGCAGGCTGTTTTTTACCGCAAAACATATCTAACAGCCGGATTTTCTTTTTTGGCTTGGATGATTGCCGTTTTTGGGCTGTTCCAAACCGGCATAGCTTATAGCCTGCTTGGAGCAATGGGCAACGTAAGCTGGTTGCTGGTACTCGGCATATTTATGGGAGCGTCTTATTTAGGGGGGAAATTGACTTTTGCCGAAGAAAAGGAAAAACAATATTTGGGGCTGGGAATTTATATACTGGCTTACGCATTGATTTTCACTCCGTTGTTAAGCTTGGTTGTCTATTATTCCGGCAGTTTGAACAATGCTATGGATAATATTCTAATACCGGCTTTCATTGCCACCGCCACGATTTTTGCGGCGTTAACGGTGACCGTGTTTATGACAAGAACGGATTTTTCATTTTTAAGAAGCACCGTTGTGTTCGGCTCTTTTATTGCGCTTGGGGCTATAGTTATTTTTACCCTGACCGGAGCTGCGGTAGGCACTTGGTTCGCCATAGGAATGATAGTTTTAATGTCTGCAGCTATTCTTTATGAAACTCATCAAATAAAAGAGAAATTCAATACAAACCAGCATATTGGCGCAGGAGCAATGCTTTTCGCCAGCTTTATGACTTTGCTGTGGTATGTGATAAATCTGTTTATGCGAAGAGATTGATGCAAAAGCTTCTCCTGCCACTCATAGCCCTCTTTTCCCTGGCCGGTGCCGCAGAAAACATTGGCGGCTCTGTTTATGTAAAGGTAAACGCAGGCATTTGGGGTGCGCCTACTGCAAATGTGTTTGCCGCAGACACAATGGAAAACTTTGGCAAAAATTGGAGAGCGCTTAGAATTCCTTTGGAAACAGGGCGGTATTTTGAAACGCTTTCTCCTTTTTTCATTCTTGGCCTTGGAGCAAACTATAAAGACGATTTTGTGATTCACGCAGAATTCCCGCTGAGGCGAGACATAGAAGCCTGGTATCAGGACTCTTACAAACGCACATACACTTTTGACCCTTCGGAGCTGGATTTGAACGTTCCAACGGAGGCTTGGGGGCAATGGAATAATCCGGCAGGCTTTGTGAAATTCGGCAGGTTTAAACCCGAAATAGCGCCAACGCCAAATTCAATAATCTTGGGCGGCGCGCCTCACCACGACGCTGTTCATTGGAAATTCTCCGCAGGAGTCGCAAGGTACGATTTCTTAATTGTTTCCCTGAATTCTTGGCTGGATTCAAATGAAACAAAAAAACAGCATGACGTGAAAAACGCCATTCCAAACGCAAGAGGCAGAGTTTACACAGAACCGTCAAAAAATTTGCTTTTGCATAGAGTTGGAATTGACGGCAGATTCGGCTATCTTGCCATAATAGAGCAAAGCTTAATAGGCGGCAAAAATTTGGAGTTCAGGGATTTTTCGCCTTTCGCCGCATGGCACAACAATTTCAGTTACGGATACAGCAAAATGAGCACCGCTTTTGAAGCCGGCCTTAAGCCCATAAAAAACTCCGAGTTCTATTGGCAGGCCGTTATGGAAGACCTTCAAAGCCCGGTTGGCGAAAAAGAAGGGGACAAAGGCTACACAACGCTTGCGTTCTTGGCTGGCTACAAGCAAAAAATACCTCTCGGAATTTACGGCGAACTTGAAAGCCGCATAGACGCTGTTCGCACAGACCCGCAATACAACAACAACAAGGTTCCTTTGCAAAGCATGACGAGCAGAAAAATTTACAACAGCAATTTCCGGGCGCAGGGCAAGCCTAATTTCGCAGATATGTACATTGTTGATTATCCTCTTGGCTACCGCAGAGGCCCGGATGCCATAGACTTGTGGTGGAATTTGAAATACGCCTCTGCAAGCAAAGCATTCAGCGCAGAATTGGAAAGCGCTTACCTAAGGCAAGGCCAGTGCGACTTGTATTCCGACCATGACTGGTGCAGCAAGCAAAAAATTCTGAGCGGCAGTGAAGAAAAATTGATTTTAATGGACTTTTTGGCAAATTATTTTTACAACAAATACATCAAAATCTACGCCGGTGCCGGCTTTTACGACAGTGATAAGTGGCTGAAAGTGGGAATCATATTTCATGGTTTAGTTGAGAGTTGAGAGTGAAGAGTGGAGAGTGAAAAAACTTGAAAAACGTTGTTTTTAGTGAATTTAAGCGTTATATGCTAAAAATAACTCTCAACTCTCAATTCTCAACTTTCAACTAGGCAAAGAAGTCAGAGTTAGTTTTCTAAATTCCATTCATGTCTCAACAGTTGCCGCCTAACTTGCAAAAAAATCAAAAACCGCAGCCTATGCGGTCTAGGAACTTTTTCTTTATAGCCGCGATGTGCCTGCTGGCCGTGGTTCTGCTTAGATTGTATTCAGACGACCAAGTAAAAGACATTCCCCGCACACAGTTTATAGAATGGATGGCAGATCCGGTTAAATATAAAATAGACTCGCTTAACCTGCGCAACACCGCAGACGGAATAGAAATACTCGGCAAACGAATGCTTGCCGCAAATGAAAGGCCATCGGCTTCAAAACAAGGCTTTCTTGGCAAAGAGCAAATGCCTTTGAACTATGAAATGTTCCGTTCTTATATGCTCTATGTCACGGATTCTACGATTAGGGAATGGGAAAGCTCCGGCAAAACAGTGCGGGTTTTGCATGACGATAGCTCTTGGCTTGGGCATTTGTTCGCATTTTTGCCGCTGCTTTTGATTATGGTTCTGTTCTGGGTTATGATGGCGAGGCAGGCAGGCGGACTCGGAGGGCGAGGCTTGTTTTCTTTTGGCAGGAGCAAGGCTATTTTAATAAACAACGATAAAAACAAAACCACATTCAAAGATGTTGCCGGTTGCGATGAAGCCAAGGCAGACTTGGAAGAGTTGGTTTCTTTTTTGAAAGACCCTAAGAAATTTGACAAACTGGGCGGCCGCATTCCAAAGGGCGTGCTTTTGGTGGGGCCTCCGGGCACGGGAAAAACACTCCTTGCCAGAGCCGTGGCCGGCGAAGCCGGAGTTAATTTTTACAGCATGAGCGGCTCGGACTTTGTTGAGATGTTTGTTGGCGTTGGCGCAAGCCGTGTTCGCGATTTGTTTGAAACAGGAAAAAAGAATGCGCCTTGCATTTTGTTCATAGATGAAATTGACGCTGTTGGCCGGCAACGTGGCGCAGGGCTTGGCGGCGGCCATGACGAGCGGGAGCAAACTCTGAATCAGTTGCTGGTTGAAATGGACGGCTTTGCCCCGAATGAGGGCGTTATTTTGGTTGCGGCCACTAACCGCCCGGATGTTCTGGACAAGGCTTTGCTAAGGCCGGGGCGTTTTGACAGGCAGGTTGTTGTGGGCTTGCCGGATTTGGTTGGGCGAGAGGCTATTTTAAGGGTTCATTTGGAAAAGCGCAAAGTTCCGCTTGACAAGGAAGTTAATGTGAAGGATGTTGCCAAAGGCACTCCGGGGCTTGCCGGCGCGGATTTGGAGAACTTGGTGAACGAGGCGGCTCTTATGGCGGCGCGTTTTGGCAATCCAACTGTAACACAGCTTGATTTTGAAGAGGCAAGGGACAAGCTTTGGATGGGTGCGGAGAGGAAATCTCTTTTGATGAGCGAAGAAGACAAAAAAATGGTGGCTTATCACGAGGCTGGCCATGCTCTTATAAATCTCCTTTGCAAAGATGCGGATCCTTTGCACAAATTAACCATAATTCCCAGAGGCAGGGCGCTTGGCGTAACGCTTTCGCTCCCCGAAAACGACAAAGTTTCAATGAGCAAGGACGCTGCGGAAGACCAGATTGCGATTTTGATGGCGGGCCGTCTTGCGCAAATTTTGGTGTTCAACAAGCAGACCACGGGAGCTTCAAACGATATTGCAAGGGCAAGCGAGCTGGCTAGAAAAATGGTGACTGAGTGGGGTTTTTGCGATAAACTTGGCCCGATAGCGTACAGCAAAAACAACGATGAAATCTTTTTGGGCAGGGAAATAAGCAAGCCAAAGGAGATGAGCGAAAAAACCGCCGAGATGATAGACGATGCTGTTAATGAGATTATTCAGGCTCAAGTGGACAGGGTTAACGGGTTGCTTGCAGAGAATCGTGGAAAGCTGGATGCTTTGAGCGAGGCTCTTATTGAGCACGAGGTTTTGAACAGGGAAGAGATAGACAAAGTTATGGAGGGCGAGTCTTTGGCAAGCACCCAAAAGAGCCGTCAATACCAGCAGCGCAAGGAGCGTGAAACAAAGGAACAAAAGAAGGTGGAACCACCCCCTGAGCCGGTGTAGTAAATTTTTCTAAATTCCACGTATGTTTCGCATTTTCGTTTCAACGTTCATCTCTTTGCTGTTGCTATCTTGCTCTGCGGCTTACAATCTTACGGACAGGAGCGGAAATGCCTTTGTAATTGAAAACCCAGAGCTGGAGACTGGAGGCAATTTGGAGTACAGAGCAGGAAATGGGGTTAGAGAACTTGCAATAGAAGATATAGTTTCCCTTTCCGTTCCTAATGCGGAACCGATAATTTTTGACGGCAGAGTATTTTACCCCGCCACCCTAAAGCTGGAAGACTCCGTTTCCGTGCCCAAGCAAGGCTTTCTTTGCGTGGAAGGAAGTGTAAAGGCAAGCAATGCCGGCGGAAAATTCAGCATTCCGCTCGCAAACATAAAAGAGCTAAACCGCAAAGGGGATTGATGTTCACTATAATATTAACAGAGTTGAGCATGCAGTCCGATTTAAAGGCCGTGGTTGGCGCCATAGCCAGTGTTTTAAACATAAGCAAAAAGGAAGCGATTGAAAAGGCCAAAAATTTGCCTTTGACCTTAGCTGTGGATTTGCCAAAAAAAGAAGCAAAATTGATGGCAGATATGTTCGGCAGCATGGGAGCCGAAATAAAAGTCACTCCGCCTCTTGATGAAACTCCCGCACGGCCTTTGAGGGAGCCAAAAACGGAACTGCCAAAAAGAGGAATACCGATAGGCTGCCTAATTTTCCTTATGCTTTGCCTGATAGCTTTTGCTGTTTTCGCAACCATGAAATACGAATGGATTATGAAACAGTTTGAACCTAGCCCGGCAAAATCGGAAAAGCTATTGCTAAAAGGCGATATGAACAAAGCGAAACGAAGCATACAGAAGCAGCTAAGGCAAAACCCTACCGATTCGGAGCTTTTGGTTTTGCAAGGCAGATATTATATGGGTGCGGCTCGCAAAAGAATGGATGCGGAAAAATGGAAAAGCTACGGAGAGGCCGGCGCGCTTCCGGAGTTGGACAGCGCAGTTGCTTTTTTCCGTGAAGCTGAATCCAGAAACCCTAAAGACGGCAGCATTCCGAGATGGATTTCAATGGCAGAGCAGATGAGAAGGTACATGGCGGCGGCAGAAACCGCTGCTCGCAGAGCCATTGCCATAGACCCGCAAGATACCGATAACTGGAATCAGTTGGGTTCCGTGCTTTTGGCTTTGGAGCAGACGAGCCAGGCGGAGAATGCGTTTTACAATGCGTTGAAGCTCAAAGAAAATGATTTTGCCACTCTGAAAAACATGACTATTTTAAACCTGTATTACACAAAAGATGCGCAGAGGGCTGCAAAGTTTCTTTTTGTTTTTTTGGAACAGGAAGAAGCCTTTGCGGATATGGATGCTTTTAAGTTTCGCACGGACTTGGCTTCGATGATGATTGGCGATTATAATCCGCCTTTTGAAAAAATGCTCCCTCCGGCCTTGCCATTTGACGAATACGAGAGAAGGCGCGCTGAAATAATTTCCAATCCTAAGTCAAATGATGATCCTTTATTGCAGGAAGAGCTAGGTTTGCTGCATATGTCAATTGGAGAATCGAAGGCTGCTGAGAACTGTTTTTTAAGGGCCATTCAATTTAATTCAAAAATGGAATCTTCAAGGAAAATGCTTGCCGTAATATATATGAGGGAGCTAAATTACGAGGCAGCTTTGAAAATGATGCAGGCGGCTGTTGGAAACAGCCGGGATCCGTTTTTCTGGAAGAACATAGGAGTTTTGCAAAAATACTACAAAGCCGACTCCGCAGAGGCAAGCAAAGCATTTAAGCGTTATTTGGACCTTGGCGGCGACCCATACGAAAGCAGGGTGAGGAAGGGAATGTAGCTGGTTTGCAATATTTTTTCAAAAAAATTGTATATTATATTACAAATGCTGATTTTCTTTTAGCATTTGCTTTTATTAGATTACTTTTAGGATTTAAGAACTTAATTTTGTCTGCTGATATTTTGTATCTTCCCCGCTATGGAACGAAGATGGATGATGTCATCTTGGAATCTCTGAAGCCTCAGGTGGAGGAGATGGCGCAGGGTAACCACATAAACCACATTGATATGCGAGTAGATGCATTGGATGGAAAATTCAATGCTCTTAGCACGGACTTTGCCGAATTACTTGTGGATTTTGCTGGATTACGTGCGGGTTTTGAAAAATTGCGAGCCGATGTGCGTAGCGAGATTTCGGAGTTTGGAACTAAGTTTGAGAGCAAGCTGGCCGGCCTTGATGTTAAGCTGGAGAAGTTCCGTGGGGATTCTTCCCGAATGACTGCCGTGATAGGCAGCATATGCGCCGCATCTATAGCTTTAGCAACCTTGATTACGAATATTATGAGCAGGTAACCGTTATGGCAGTGTTTGCTGGCAGGAGGCATAAGCTTATGGTATAGGCTCTTTCGGATGATGTTTTCTGCTGCATTTTTCGGATGAGAGTGCGGTTTTTGGGTTATTTGAGCGATTTTTTGCGTTTTTTAATAATTTTTTCACTTTTTCCCCATTTTTTTAAAAATTTTTATATATTTACGGCGATATGTTGGCTAATTTTGCTATTTATGCTATGTTACCGGAGCTTCGGAGAGAGGCTTCCGGGAATTTTGCCGTAAATAAAGCAGTATACCACGTACCTGAACAAATGTTCAGTAGTGCAAATATTATGTACCCCCC
>WQTK01000233.1 GCA_009786285.1 Candidatus Fibrimonadales bacterium
CTTCAAAAACTATGGCGTATATCGCATCCGTCTCGTTTTTGACTAGCGCCGCATCCGAGCCGCAAAAGCCCGCTATGTTCTGGGCATAAGCTGTGATTGCCAAGGCCATTACGAGGAATATTTGCTTGTTCATACGCAGTTTCATATTTATATCCCATTTGGATCGCTTGAGTAATGGGGCGATGTGATGGACTGGGCGAAAGTCTATAAGTCTCAATTGTTCCAGAGCACCTTGGCGTTTATGAGCCAACCCCAGTCCAATTCCGGGGAAGTGGTCATAAAGCCAAGATGCCAGCATTGTTACTTGCTGAATTTAAAATTCCCATCATCTCCATATACTTCAATACGGCTACCATTTTTAACGGAAACTGTACTTGATGTAAATCCCATAAGCTCTCCTGATATGGAGAACATGAAATTTCCACTGTCATTGTAAACTTCGACTCTGTTTGAGTCAGTCTGTTTTGCTGTAGCTATTGCCATTTTGCACTCCTTATAACCTTGCGGTTAAGTTTTATGTTTCTTTTTATATCCCATTTGAATCGTTTGGCTAATGAGGCGATCCAAAAGGGATGTAATATGGATTTCTATATTGCTACTATGAAAAAGGTCTTTGTTTTGCTCATCTGCCTGTGCGGTTCGGCATTAGGACAAATAGAGTGGGATAATCCGAAATGCTATGAAATAGATAGAATAATTGATGACTTAGATAAAAAATGGCAAGATGAAAAAGACCATAAATATATTGCAGCAATGTGGTCACCATTCGGAAATATATTCAACAAATGTAAATGCGTGGAAAAAATGGCTTGCGGCAAAGCCAATCTATGCATCTCCTATAAATGTCCTGATGATAAAATCATCTCATTTTTTGAAATTGATTATTTCTTGGAAAATTTCAATTCGGGTTTTAAATCTTCTGGTTTTAGCTCGGGAAGCGGTGCGCAACCCCACTTTGATAAATAATCATTTACATCTCGGATTAAAATTACTATTTTTACAGCCACAAACAACCACAAGTGAGGTGAAAAATGAACAAAATTGAAACAAGTAATCGAGAATGGCAAAGAGTCAGCTTTCCGAAGGAGGTCAACTATGACGGATTGGGATGAAGAAACAAGGAAAGAATACGAAACTTATCTTGAGGCAGTGAACAAAAAGGGCTATGCTCTTAAAGATGTTCCAGAAAAATTTAGAACTGAGGAAATATGCCTTTCTACAATAAAAGAAGACTTCTATATAGACAGTGATATTTTTGACTATATTCCAGAAAATTTGAAAACAGGAACTTTTTACTCGAAAGCCGTGAAAAAAAACTTTGACACATTTATATATGTCCCTGAGAAATTTAGAACTGAGGAAGTGTACTTAGCTTTGATGGAGAGTTATTACGATGACGATGATTATCTTGGATATGTTCCTGAGAAATTAAGGACCAAAAAAATATGCTTGGCTGCAATGGCGCGGAGTAGCAATTTTGAGTATGTTCCAGATACTTTGAAAACTTCCGATTTCTATTTAGAAGCAGTGAAAATACATAGCCATAATATTTCCCATGTTCCAGAAGATGAAAGAACAGAGGAAATGTGCTTGATTGCTGTGGAAAAGGATGCCAGTAATATGGATTATGTTCCTGTTGCATTACAAACAAATGATTTTTTCTTAAAAGTTGTGAAAAAAAATGGTTTGGCTCTTGAATATATTTTAGAAACAGAACAAACAGAGGAAATATGCTTGGAGGCGGTGAAAAATAATAGCTCTGCAATAGAGTTTGTTCTAAATGTAACGGCTGGTATATGCTCGACTGTTAAACTGGATTACTTGGAAGCTGTTGAAAAAAATAGCTTAGTCCTCAGATATGTTCCAGAAGATGAAAAAACAGAGAAAATGTGCTTGATTGCTGTGGAAAAGGATGTAGATAATATGGAGTTTGTTCCAGATAAACTGAAAACAGAGAAGTTTTATTTGGCTGCGGTGAAAAGAAATGGTTTAGTTTTGAAATATGTTCCTGACATATGGAAATTGACGGAAATATGCTTGGAGGCAGTGAAAAAAAGCCCTGAAGCTTTTGAATATGTTCCTGATGCTATTAAATATCACGAATTTTGCTTGAAGGCAGTGATAAAATGCGGCAGTAATTTAAAATATGTTCCTGATGAAATTAAAACATTAGAGTTTTGCGAAGCTGCCGTAAAAAATAATGATAAAATCTTCATATTTGTTCCTGAAAAATTCAAGAGAAAGATAAAAAGAAAAAAATAGAGAAATTACTTTAATAACAGCGCCAATTCATGCGATCCAAATGGGATATAAATAGGAAACATAACTGGCGCCTTGGCTTTATTGAAAAGTTTTTATGGGAAGCAAAACTATGAGATGCATACTGTTAATGACAATGATATTGGCAAGCACGGCAACAGCTTGGGAACTGAGCTTCCGTGCGGAGTGCAACAACGGAAAAACCATCATAGTCAAAGGGATTTGGGAGATTTCAAGCGAGACTATGACATTGGTGTATTTCGATACATACCATCATTCGTTGGGAAGGGATTGCTCGTTCTACCTTAATGATGCGAAAATAACCCCTGTCCAGATAACAAACGGCATAGTGGCATTCAAAAGGATAAAAAGCAGAGCCGTTGCCAAAACAACCCGCGACCATAGCAATTTGCAGTTCGTTGAGTCCGACTTGGGTTTTCCAGTTATGAGAGTGGTGGACAATAGCACATACGTCGCTGATTACCATAGAGATGTGCATTTTTACACCAAAAACATAATCAACGGACTGAACATAAGCAACACGCATTACATAACGCCAGATTACGCATTCAACTCGCTGAATTTCCCCAAAGCCATAAGAGACAAAGCAGTCAATATCTGCGGAGAGGGATGGGTTTATTTTAACAACACTATTCGCCAGGAACGCACAAAGGAATGTGTGCCAAGAGGCGGGGAATACGGAAGGTTGTATTCGGTGGTGACAAACGAAACCGGAGCTCAAATGGTGTTGGATTACGGAACTTACAATAAGCCCAAACCCGCAAAGCAAGGCTTGGTGCTGATTAACGAGTACGGCGAGTTTATGGGATTTGTGGGCGGTGCTGGGAAAAGCTATGGATATGCAGAGAAAAGCACTACATTTGAAACGGATGCCGACAAATACAAATCAGTGAAAATCGGTACTCAAACGTGGATGGCAGAAAATTTGAATGACGCTTCAAAGGGCGGCAAATGCTACGCTAACAAACCGGCGAATTGCGATAAATATGGCCGTTTATACACTTGGGAAGAGGCTAGAAAAGCGTGTTCCGAAGGCTGGCATTTGCCAAGTAATTCCGATTGGGAGACACTTGTAAATTTCGCTGGTGGTGAAAAGGTGGCAGGGAAAAAATTCAAAGCTAAAAGCAGTTGGAACAATAATGGCAATGGCATGGATGACTATGGATTTTCGGCCTTGTCGGGAGGCAACGGCTATTCCGATGGTGGTTTTGGCGACATTGGTAGAAGCGGTGTATGGCTTAGCGCTACGGAACTGAATAGTACTCTCATCTGGCTCTGGAATATGTATTATGATGAAAATAGAGTATACAAAAGTGATGGCAGTAAGGATTACTTGTTTTCAGTTCGCTGCGTGAAAAATTAACTTTAAGGAGACAACGTTGGCATAGTGAATCGCTTGGCTAATGAGGCGATCGAAATGGGTATAGAATATGCTGTTCTTGGCTAGGCAAACCCGCCGCTTGACCCAAGGACGGTGCCACGCCATCAGGGTTTGAAAGGGTAACTGAGGGCTCTGCTGAATCCGTTCCAGAGACGATAGGAGTTTTGCTTCTGTTGATTGTAGTGTAAGATGGCACATTCTGTTCTTGGCTAGGCAAACCCGCCATTTGACCCAAGGACGGTGCCACGCCATCAAGGGTTTGAAATGGTGCTCAAGGGCTCGGTCGTTTCGCCGGCGGAGACGGTGTTGTTTAACTCATCACCGACTGTAGCGTAAGATGGCAGTTCAAATATTCGAATCGCTTGGCTAATGAGGCGATCGAAAAGGGGATAGATATGGGAAAAAATGTATATTCCGGCTAACCACAAATCACAGAGGCAAAAATGAATGACACAGAAATAGATGAATTGTGCAAAGAAATGGATGAATTGTACAAAGAAATGGCAGGAATCAACGAATTGATGAAAACTACTGACGAAAATTCTGCCTATGGAGATTATTTAGAGTCCAGAATAGCTAGCTTGCTGGAAAAACAAGCCGAGCTAATAGACTCTCCGGAAATCCTATTTTACAACCTTGACATCGCAGAAGGTAATGAAGAAAAAACGAAGCATTACCTTGGCATTCTTACAAAAATGGCAGAAGACGATGCCGAAGCTCAGTGGTACCTTTCGAAATACTATGATAGTTTGCGCGATGACGAGAATATGTGGTACTGGCTAAGCAAAGCGGCGGAGAACGGCCATGCAAAAGCACAGTGCGCAGCAGCGATTTGTTACTATTATGGCTATTTTTGCCAGCCGGATGAAAACAAATCAGTAAAGTTGCTTTCCAAAGCCGCAAAGCAAGGCGAAGCAAAAGCACAATGCGATCTTGCGACTTGTTACGTATATGGCGTAGTTGTTAAAAGGGACTATTCAAAAGCGGCTAAGTTGTACGAAGAAGCTGCAGCCCAAAATTTTGCTGAGGCACAGTATAAGCTTGGACTTTGCTACTATTGCGGCGAAGGCGTTGCAAAAAACTATTCCCAGGCAAAGTACTGGTGCAACAAGGCAGCAGGGCAGGGTCACAAATATGCAGAAGAAGTGCGGCTTGGCCATATTAAGCTTCCGGGAGAAAAGGCAGAGTTGGATTGCTGCAATTGCGCTGTATCTGATTTGCACAAGGCCATTATTTGCAATATTCGCTACAGAGAAATGGAAAAATTCTTAGAATCAGAAGATCTGGAAGAAGTGCTAGATGCGAAAGAACAAAAACTTCGGCTGCAAAAAGCTGTGGATGAATTATACAACAAAGATCTATTGGCTGAGCAAAGCGAATTGGAAAAGATTGCTAAACTTCTTGATCTGGGACACAAAGAGGGGTTTGATTCAAATTTGAACGCTGATTTGGATTTGGGCTTGCTTTGCTATACCGCTTTTTTAAGCAGCAGCAATGCGCCTAGCGATAATGCCATAGTTCACATCAGGGAGAGCCTAATAAAACTTTTCAGTCAAAATAACGACTTAAAAGGGAGTGATATACGGAAATTTATCAAGTCGTCTATAAGCAGCGATGAACGCTGGCAGAGAATGTATGATTCTGATGGCAAGCGGATTACAGGTGACAGTGTGACCAAAATTATGAACTCCGCAGATATGGACTCTCTAGTCGATTTTAAACCTAATGAAGAAGCCATTGAAGCAGAAACTTCTCAGGAATTGGATATTGATCTGTTGAATGCTGATTTTGAAGGCTGGAGTATAAACGACCTGATAGACATAGTGCATGGTCCTAAGGATAAAAGAACTACAAGGGATACTGGAGCGATAGCAACCCTTACGTCTGTATTAATAGGCAAGGATAAGCGCCAGCGCACTGAATATGTAAATGGCAAGAAGGCGGAAAAAGATTTTGAGCGCAAGACATTTGATAGCGTATCTGCGAAATTTCGCAAATTATTCGAGAGCTATGGCGATTTTGGCAAGAATATCAAAAAACCTGCGCGAACCCATGCATATGAAACATTAAGGGCGTTTATATCAGGAGTTCTCTCTTTGATAATTCTTGCTACTAAATCTCAGTCGCAGAATAAGAGAACCGGAGTTTGGGAAAAAGCCAACAACCATATACAAGACGCATACGCTCAAATTCAAAAAGCAGATATAGTAAAATCCGCAATAAAATATGGACGTTTTGAATCTGGCAAGGATAAAATTCCGCACATATTAAAATATGTAGAAAACATTTTGGCAATTACAAAGAAGGCTAAAGATGATTTTGACCCAAAGGCTTCAATGCGAGAATTGGGGAACATTCATATAAGCCCCGATATAGACAAAGAAGCCAAAATAAGGGCAGCGTGGTCTGTTGAAAACATTAGCGCAGACGACGTAATAAAGCGTGCTGCGCAGTGGCATGTGACATCCATTATCTATGGGGTGTGATGCGCTCTAAAATCCAACAATTATATCAAAAATTTTCTTGCCCAAAGTGCCATGCCGTCTTGTTCCACCGCATTACACAAATCCGCTATTTCTGCTTTGTCCATTTTGACCTCATTGGTTGGTTTCTAAAAGTAACCAGTTTGGATCGCTTGAGTTGGTGAGGCGATCCAAATTGGATATAATAAATAGATTTTTCTATTTTACAACCATAAACCAAGGAGATACAAAATGATAAGTCCAGAAATTGCACAAGTTGCGATAAACGAAATTCGATCTCAACCAATAGAAACATCGTGCGGATCAATTACTATCGCAGACATAATAGCTTCTATACCATTTGGTACACGAAGGAAGTCAATGGAGCGTTATGATAATAAGTATATGATCGACCAAATTCAATTCGGTGGCAAGAAAGTTTATGCAGAAAAAAACTCTAATCCTGAAATAAGCATAAGAAAAGGAAGTTTTACAAATTTGTTCCACGAACGTGGCGTTTTTCATTATAGAGATGAATATGTTAAAAGCAACCTGATCAATGCAAAAAAACCAAAACTTGCTCGCGATGCAATGTTAAGATTGTTCAAATGCATATACTCAATGTGGATACTTGCTACATTCAACCGAAGAGATAATCAGAAAGGTACTTGGGAGGGATACACAGATAAAATAGCTAAAGCAATCGACGCAATGGAAGATGCTAAAATTCCAGAGGTGGCATTTAATAATGGAAAAGAACTGTGTATATATGAAAAAATAAAGCTTACGGTAAAACAAGCAAAGGCAATGATAACTAGCGGAGGAGATTGCGGAAGTCAAATAAAAGCATTGTGGACATTCGGCCTAAAGCTCAGATCATAGGGTGTGGGTCGTATATAAGATTTATAGCCTGCGCTTTTTGGCGGCATTCAGCAGCTTTGTCTTTCTCGCCTTTGTTGTAATAGGCCACTTCCATATTGCTGTATGCTTCTGCGAAATTAGGAGTCAGTTCAATAGTCTTTTTGAAAGATTCAATGGCTTTTTCATAATCGCATTTTTTTATATAAGCAAGCCCAATGTTGTAATATGCAATGTCCAGTTCAGGATTTAGCTCAATCGTTTTTTCGTAGCTTTCAATTGCCTTTTCGTAGCTGCCTCTGTCAAGAAAATCATTGCCCATGTTGTAGTGAGGATCCGCATATTCCGGATCTAGCTCAATGGCTTTTTCATAATGCTTAGTGGCTTTGTCGTAATCGCCCTTGTTGGAATATGCAATCCCTATGTTGTTATGCGCAATCGCAAGCTTTGGGTTTAGCTCTATCGCTTTTTCGTAGCACTCAATGGCTTTGTCGTAATTGCCATTGACAAGATGAGTCTCGCCCATGCCGCTGTATGCTTCTGCGTTGTTGGCTACATTGCATTTTTTCATTTTGACCTTGCTGGTTTGTTTCTACTTATATCCTATTTGGATCGCTTGGCTACTTCAACACCCCACCACAGTCACTTACAAAGTAATTTTTTCGGTCTATCAAATCCATTAATTCCTTGCCAATATTACGGAACGGGTCAAGCATATAATGCTCGCTTTGGTGGCAAGGTCCGGTTGTGTTGAATTCTTTGCGCATAGAAGTAATATAGTTAGAAAGTGGGCCCACCAGGACTTGAACCTGGGACCAGCGGATTATGAGTCCGCTGCTCTAACCAACTGAGCTATAGGCCCGTAGCCTGGCTTGCAGGCTCCTCGAGCTTGCATCACAAGCCCGTAGAACCTAAAAGTAGTAAATAATTTTTCGCAGTATCGTCCCAAGATATTCTTACCGAGCTGGCATTGCTGACAAGCTTGGACCACAAGCTCTTGTTCTCTCTGAAAACAGACTCGGCAATGCGAACCTGCTCCAAAATCAAATCAGGCGAAGAGGCCATCGCAACAAAGGAATTGCCTTCCATGCCGGCATTGCCCAAGCTTGACTCATAAGGTACCGAGTATAAAAAAGGCTTTTGCGAACGCCTGCTTGAAATAGGCAACGTGCCTGTAGCGGAGGCTTTCAGGAACAGCGACAAAGACGGCTCGCTTGAGTCCGTTTCCAAAAACACATCTGCGGCGGAGAGCCTCTGGTGCAAGCTCTCCTCACTTTCGCTAAGCGGAAGAAGCGCCATCTTATTCCGGTGCTTTTCCTGTATTGCCGCAAAATAAGGAAAGTTTGAGTTGTTCTCCGATATGCCTATCACAAGCTGCAAATCCATATTGAGCAGATTGGCCAAAATAGTGGATATAATCTGCGCCGTGCTGCCGGAATAAGAATCCAAATGCGAATACATAAGAAGGCTTGAACCAGCCTCCAGCCCAAGCTCTGCCCTTAAAGCGTCTTTCTTCTGCTTCTTGAATGCTTCCGCATCTTTTGGGATGTTCCAGCTAGCGTACTCTATGCCGCTTTGAATGCTGGATAGCTTCGCCCTCTGGCTCTCCAAAAAGCCTCGCATGCCGCCTTGCAAGTCCGTGGAGAGCAAATAAGACAGGTAGCTTGAAGAGGTGAATACCACTTTGTCCGAGTAAAGTATGGCGGCTTTTAGCATGCTCACCTTTCCCCAGAACTCGTAGCCATCAATGTCAAAACCCTCGGGTGGAAGCCCTATTGAGGCTATGTAGTCCGGGCTGCAGTAATAGTCATAACCTATATTGTGAGTGGTCAGCACCACCGGAATGCCTGCGAAATAGTCCTTGTAAATGGTTTTTAGGAGTGCGCCTGCAATGCCGCCCCATTCATGGACATGGATTGCGTCTGGCTTAAAACCCATTTCCATGCAACTGTTCAGAGCCGCGGATGCAAGGAAGGAGAACCGCAGGTGGTTATCGTTATAGGTTCTTTCCCCGGGATTGCCGTTGCCGTATATGCCGGTTCTGCCAAAATAGTCTTCATATTGTATAAACAGGTCGTCTCTGCAAGAGGCGCTCCTCAGCGATGAGTACTCCCTGTTTCCCAGTTTTTCAATGAATTTCCCTTCAACTACGCTGCCATTATTGCCTGAAAACCGGGAAAAATAAGGAGAAAAGCCCAAAACCCTAGCCCCCCACCTGCGGTAGGCAGACACAATGCTGCTTACAGCCCTAGCAAGAGGGCTGTCGCTCTCAGCATAATTTTCAGAACAAATAACAACAATTTTCATAACAAGCACTCTTTTATCTTAAAAATATTTTATTTTCCAAAAAAAAGAACTATTTTTATATAAAATAGTATTCCAACTTCAACTATGAGGTGTTTTATGTGCAAAAAAACGGTTTCTTTTCTCGTCTTGGCTGGCCTTTTAGGGGTTTTTACCGGCTGTAAGGGCAAAAATGAAAGCAATGGCGACACATTTTTAAAGGAGGGCAAGTACAGAAATGCTGTCAACTCCTATACAAATGCCCTGAAAAAGGGCAAAGTCTCCAATGATTTTTACGATAACTTCGTGGTAGCCTATACCAGCGCGGCAAAGCAGGCTGCCAAAAAGAACCCTACGGATGAGTATATCCGAGGCTGTGTGGAGCAAGTCCACAAAAACCTGTCCAATGTGAAGAAAGCCGCCACCCTAGACTCTGTGGTGCTGGGTCTCTCCGAAATTGGCGCTGCCCAGGTAAAGGGCAATGGCTTTGACTATGAGTTTGTTCTGCAGGGCTTTCGCCACTTAGACAGCGCTCTAAGCATTGCCAAGCGGGGCAATGTAAACGCAGGCGGAGCCAAGGCTGCCCGCTCTGAGTCGGAAAAGATAATTGTGGCGCAGGCCCTTGAAAGCGCCGGCGGCGCAGAGAA